>JAGQGZ010000063.1 GCA_020432105.1 Dehalococcoidia bacterium
GTCGGTCTCCACGTGTTGCGGAACCGGATGATGGCCCCACCGATCGGCGACTTCCTCCAGTTGATGGCGGAACACTATGGGCTCGACCGCACTTTCGAAGCGGGACACACTCCCGCCGAAAGCCGATGATCGACCAACCGCTAACCCTGGCCGGGGGCCATATCTGGGACGGCCTGTCCTCCACGCTCGCGGCCGGCAACGTTCATATCGCCGACGGTGTCGTGGTCGCAGAACCGGCGCCCGGCGCCCGGACCCTCGATCTCGCCGGCGCATTCGTGATTCCCGGCCTGATCGAGGGACACGCGCATCTCTGTTTCAATGCCGCCCAGGACTGGCGTGCCGTCTACGATTCCGATTCCTCCGCGAGCATGCTCCTGAGGATGGCCGGCAACGCTCAGAAAATGCTTCGCGCCGGCATCACCACCGTCCGCGATCTCGGAGCGCCGACGGACCTCGCGGTCCAACTACGAGACTCAATCAAGGCCGGCCACGTTGACGGTCCTTCGCTACTCGTTTCAGGTGCGCCAATCACCACCACGGGCGGGCACTGCTACTTCATGGGCGGGGAAGCCGACGGTGAACTCGGAATCAAGATGGCCGTGCGAAAACACGCGCGCGCCGGCGTCGACTGGATCAAGGTCATGGCCACCGGCGGGAACATGACCCCCGGTACTAATACCTTCGCGCCCCAGTACAGCGTCGAAGAGCTTCGGGCCGGCATCGAAGATGCACACAGGCTGGGCCTGCGCGTTGCGTCTCACGCTCATGGTCTCGTCGGTATCAGGGTGGCGGTGGAAGCCGGTGTCGACGTAATCGAACACTGCTCGTTCACCACCCCTGCTGGTATTGAGCGCGACGATGCCGTTATCGAGGCGATCGCCAGGAAGGGCATCATCGTCTCCCCTACGATCTCCGTTGGCTACCGGCGCTGGAACGACGATGGCAGGAAGGCGGCCCGGGCGGATCTCACGCGTGCGATGGTCGCAGCCGGGTGCAAGATCGCGATGAGTACCGACTGCGGAATCCCCGGTGTTCCGCACGATGCGCTCGCCGACGCTCTGGCTGTGGTGCAGGAGATGACGGGACTGGAACCGGTCGAGGTTCTCAAACTGGCAACGAGCACCTCCGCTGAACACTTTGGCCTTGGCGACCGCGGGGTTGTCGCTCCCGGCAAACGGGCCGACCTCATGGTGATCGATGGCGACCCCCTGGCGGATCTCGGGGCGCTCAAGACGGTTCGGCACGTGATTTCCGGGGGCCGCCTGGCGGTGTAGCGCTTGCCGGTGACCGTGCCGGCCGTAGACTCGATAGGGCCAGATGATTTCCAGCGTCCTTCTCTCCGCAGGCATGTCTACCAGGATGGGCGAGCCAAAGGCCCTCCTCGACTGGGAAGGGCAACCACTCGTCGCCTACCAGGTCGAACAACTCCTGCAGGGCGGCGTCGATGAAGTGATCGTCGTCCTCGGTCACAAAGCGGACGAGATCCAGCGCCAGATGCGAAGACTGCGCTGCAGGGTGCTGCTCAATGCGCTCCACCAGCGTGGCAAGGCAGGCTCGCTGCGGATCGGCGCCAAGGGCGTCAACCGTGATGCCGAGGCTATCGTGATTCTCTCAGTCGACCAGCCGAGACAGGCTGACCTGGTCCGCGCGCTGATCGAAGCGCACCGGGCCGGCGAAATGCTCATCACCCGGGCCGCACATGAAGGCCGCGGGGGCCACCCAATCATCGTCGACGGCAGTCTCCGCAGTGAGCTTCTCACTGTGGCCGACGAGACGGGCGGGCTGAAGGCCGTCGTCCGCGCCCATGCCGACCAGACCCAGATGGTTGAACTGGGACCGGGAGCACTCGTCGACATCAATACGCCCGAAGAACTCCAGGCAGCCCGCGCAACAACCCCACGAGCCTGATATGACCCTGGCACGCACGTTGGGGGGGAATCTCCGGGGGATCGTTTTCGATCTCGACCGCACCCTTATCGACAGCCGCCGGGCATGGTGCTACGCCATCGAAGAGTCCCTGCTGGCCACCCGGGGCGAACGGATCGACGCCCGCCACCTGGCCGAGGAGTACCAGCACCGTCCCTGGCGCGATGCCATCTCCATCGTCGAACCAGAACGCCAACACCAGGACCGCTGTGTGCGCCTGTGTGAGGCGATGTACGCGCGCAGTGCGATGAAGAGACTGCTCGTGTTCGACGGCATCGGGATGATGCTCGATGAGCTCCGGAGTGCCCGCATCGAAGTCGGCGCGATCTCCCGCTTACCGCATCAACTCGCGCGAAAGCAGATCGAATCGACTGGCCTCGAACGGTTCGTCACCGTGTTGGAGAGTGTCGGGGACGACGAGCCGTGGGATGCCCCCGAGCTGGTCGCCCGCTGTTCCTCTTTCCTCGAAACCGCTGCGCTTTGCTACGTCGGGACGGCGGAGGATGTGGAGTCTGTAGCGGCGCTGGGGATGCCGTCGTATATAGCAACATGGCCCGGCAGTTCACCGGGCCATGTGCGCGAGGCTCTTTCCACCCCCCGGGCGCTGATTACCGTCCTCGGGGGATAGCGTAGCTAACTGGCGATGCGTGCTTCGGAAGGTTCAACCGTGCGATGGCAGCCGGGGCATACGGTCTGCCGGCGCGAGGAAAGAAAGTTCAGCTCACAGCCAGGGCAAATAACGATTCGACGCGTCACGTGGGGCATGCTCCTTGTGGGGTTGTCTCCAGATTGCCCCCTTTCAGCGGTCTCAGGCACCGCAAATTGACTATGCGCCAAAGTGCGAGCTATAGCCCTGGGCTATGTATGTAACAAACAGGTGAATGCCTTGAATCACCTCACTGGGGCCGGACCGGTTTCCCCACAGTCCAACTCTGCGTACGCTTCAATGAATACACCGGCATCACAGAGGGAGAGCGCGCGTGGCTACAAAGATTGGGATCAACGGGTTCGGACGAATTGGCAGGCAGGTGCTGAAGGCCATCACCGACCGCTACCCGGGCGATTTGGAAGTGGTTGCGATCAACGACCTCGTCGATGCGAACGTCAGCGCCAACCTCCTGAAGTACGACAGCAACTATGGCCAGTGGCAGCGCGAGGTCCGTGCAACGGCGAACGGAATCAGTGTCGATGGCCGCGAGATCAAAGTCTTCGCCGAGCGCGACCCGGGTGCTATTCCGTGGGGTTCCGTCGGGGTCGAAATCGTGATCGAGGCCACCGGCTTCTTCACCGACGCAACCAAGGCGGTCGCCCACAAGCGCGATTCCGTCAAGAAGGTCATCATCAGTGCCCCCGCCAAGAACGAGGATGTCACCATTGTTCTTGGCGTAAACGCGGAAAAGTACGTCCCCGCCAACCACCATGTGATTTCCAATGCGAGCTGTACCACGAACGGACTCGCTCCCGTCGTCAAAGTCCTCGTTGACAACCTGGGTGTTCAGAAGGGACAGATGACGACCATCCACAGCTATACCAACTCCCAGAAGATCCTGGACCAGGCTGGCAGCGGCGACCTTCGCGAAATGCGGGCAGGGGCCCTGAACATTGTCCCCACGTCGACCGGCGCCGCGAAAGCACTACGCCTCGTTATTCCAGAGATAGAGGGAAAACTCGACGGGCTTGCCTACCGCGTCCCGACACCGACCGTCTCCATCGTCGAAATCGTGGCACTGACCGAGAAGGACACGACGAAGGAGGAGCTCAACGCCATCCTTCGTGAGACCGCAGGTGAGAAAATGAAGGGCATCCTTGGCTACACCGAGGACCCGGTCGTCTCCATGGACATGAAGGGCGATGAGCGATCGAGCATCGTCGATTCACTCTCCACCAACGTGGTGGCGGGCAACCTTGTGAAGGTGGCAGCCTGGTACGACAACGAGTGGGGCTACGCCTGCCGCATCAGCGACCTGGCCAAATTCGTGGTCGACAAGGGAATCTAGCTTTGAGGGGCGGCCGATAAGGTCGCCTTTCCTCCTCCTCCCGTATCCTGTGCCGAAGCAAATGGGTGCGGACGGCGTTTCCCCGCGCCATTCGCCGGGAGCACTCTGTGGCAGAAACGCCACTCGAACGCAGCCGTGATGGGAGCCGTGGCGCCACGGCGTTCGCCCTGCTCAAGGATGCCATCATCTCCACCGAGGTGGCGCTGGTCGCCATCGTCATCCTTGGTGCGTTGCTCCGTTTCCACGGTCTCGGCTGGGACCAGGCTCCGGGCGCCCAGTTCCCCGCCCAGATGCACCCGGACGAACGTTTCCTCAGCATCGTCAACAGCGGTCTCGACTGGCCCGGTTCAATCGGCGAGTACTTCGATACCGATACCAGCCCCCTCAATCCGTACAACGCCCAGGGCATCAACCACTACGTCTACGGCGACTTCCCACTCTTCCTCGTAAAGGCATCCGCGACGCTCGCAGGCGGCGACTCCTATTCCGAGACGGCGGTCTGGGGGCGGCGGGTGACTGCATCCATCGACACGCTGACGATCCTCCTTGTCTTCGCCGTAGGCGCGATGCTCTTCACGAGCCGAATCGGCCTCTTTGCTGCTCTTGCCTACGCGGTCGCCGTCTTCCCCACGCAGCTCGCCCATTTCTTCACGATGGACCCCTACGTCACATTCTTCGCCGCAGCAACGATGCTCGCCTCGATCGGCGCCATCCGCACGCGAAGCACCTCCGGGTTCATCGCCTGGGGCTTTCTCGCGGGACTGGCACTGGGCCTGGGTCTCGCGAGCAAAGTAACCGCCTGGCCGCTTGGCCTCATGCCTCTCCTCGCGCTGGCCACCCGCGTCGGTCTCCGCGATATCGGGGGCATGTCATTCACGAACGGCAGTCCGAGTGGTGACGAAGGTGCCACCCGGGCACCCCGGTCAGATCCGGGCTACTGGGCGAGCGATATCGCCTGGTTCTGTGGCGTGCTCATCGTCGGTGCGGTGGTTTTCCGAGTGGCCATGCCCTATGCCTTTGCCACGCCCGACTTTAGCAACAGCCCGGGTGTTCTCTTCGGCCTCAGCTCGATCTTTGAACTCGATGAGCGGTGGAAGGACGAAATGCTGGCCGAGCGCGACTTCCAGACCGGCACAACGGACTATCCACCCTTCGTCCAGTTCGCCGACAACATCGCTTTCCTCACACCGCTCAAGAACATCGTTCTCTGGGGACTCGGACCCGGTCTCGCCCTCAGCGGCATCGCCGGTGCGATCGTGGCGGCGGTGCTCATGTTCCGGCGGGGCGATTTGCGGCCATTGCTGCCACTCGCCCTCCTTATCGCTGTGTTCGGCTGGCAGGGCATGCAGTTTGTGGCATTCATGCGGTACTTCGTGCCGATCTACCCGGTTCTCTGCCTTTTCGCTGCCTGGGCACTGGTGGGGTTCTGGAACAACGCCGGCAACCCCGAGGTACTGGCATGCATTGGCGAACGCTCGAAACGTATCTCCCAAAGGCTTCCGGCTCTGACACCGCTGCGCGCTCGCATCGTCGCCGGAACCATCATTGGCCTTGTGGCCGTCTCGACGGCCTGGTGGGCACTCGCCTTCCAGAACGTCTATGCCGCAGAGCATCCACGTCTCCAGGCAAGTGAGTGGATCTACGAGAATATTCCGCCCGGTTCCACCATTACCCACGAGGAGTGGGACGACTCCATCCCCTACAACCTTCCGGCCGGCTCGGCGAGTGACTACACGTTCATCCCCCTGGGCATGTACCACACGGACAGCGTCCAGAAGATCGAAGATCTGGTGTATGGCCGCCGGGATAAAGAGGCCCCGGACGGCCTGGCCGATGCCGACTACGTAGCGATCACGAGCAACCGTGTCCGCGGTTCGACGGCCAAGCTCGAACGTGAGTACCCGGCCACCATCCGCTACTACGAACTGCTCGAGTCCGGGGAACTAGGTTTCGACCTTGTTGCTCACTTCAAGGTGGAGCCGTCGTTCCTTGGCCTTGCCATCGATGACTCCGGCGCCGAAGAAGCCTTCACCGTCTACGACCACCCGGAGGTCTGGATTTACCGGAAGGGCAGCGAGTTCGAAGCCGATCGTGTATTTGCCCTCCTTGCCGAGGCCCACCCCGAGCGCGCGATCAACCTCCAGCCGGCCCAGGGCCCATCGAACGGCCTGCAGCTCACCGCTGCCCAGGCGGAGAAGCAACAGAACGGGGGGACGTTCTCCGACGTCTTCGCTATCGACGGATTCACCTCAACCGTGCCATGGCTGTGGTGGTACCTCTGGCTCCAGGTTCTCGCCTTCGCCACGGTCCCCTGGGTGGCGTGGCTTTTCCGCGCCCTGCCCGACCGGGGTTACGGGCTGACGAAGGTCATCGGCTTCGCCGGCTCCGGGGTTTTCGCCTGGATGCTCGTTGCCTGGAACATCCTCGACTTCAGCATCGCTGTCGCCTGGTTTGTTGCGACGGTGATGGTCGCCTTCGGCGCCGCCGTAGCGTGGTTCCGTCGCGATGACCTCCGCCAGCACGCCCGCGACCACTGGCGGACATGGCTCACCGTCGAGGCGATCTTCGCCATCGCCTTCGCGGCTCTCACCCTGATGAGGGCCTTCAACCCCGATATCTGGCACCACCCGCAGGGCGGCGAGAAGCCGATGGAACTGGCCTACATGACTGCAGTGGCCCGCTCCACTGAGCTTCCGCCCTTCGACCCCTGGTTTGGCGGAGGGAGTCTGAACTACTATTACATGGGCTGGTGGCTGTTAGCAGTACCGATGCGGGCGCTCAAGCTCGTGCCCGAGATCGCTTTCAACCTGGGCATCGCCACCTACGGTTCGCTTGCCGCAACCGTCGCCGCCTCGACGGTGATGAACCTCGTCGGGCTCAGCACAACGAGCCGGCGAGTGCAGGATGCGGGTCGAAACTTCCTGCCGTGGCCGGTCATCGCCGTGGTGGCCGTGCTGGGGGCAGTCTTTCTCGTCGGGATCGGCAATCTCGATGCCGGGCACCAGACCATCGAGCGGCTCCAGTTCGTCAACGACTGGGGCGCCTTCCACGACGTCCCTGTCCTCGGCGGTGCTGTTGGCGTCGTGGGCGGACTCTGGAACTGGCTCGTCCAGGGTGCGGACCTCCCACGTTACGACTGGTGGCGAAGCTCGCGAGTCCACTTCGGCCAGTTCGACATCACCGAGTTCCCCTTCTGGTCACTGCTCTTCGCCGACCTCCACCCTCACCTGATGGATATCCCGATCTTCGGGCTGGTCATAGCCTGCGCGGTCGCCTACATCGCAACCGCTGCAAAGAGCCTCAGGGCCCAGGCCGTTGTACTGGCGGCGGGTCTCGGCCTGCTTGCGGGGATGGTCCGGGCCATGCACACCTGGGACTTCCCGACGGCCGTCCTCCTTGCGGCAGCAGCGGTGACGGTCGGCCAGTACCTCGCGGCCGGAACAGGGCGCCGGCGCTTCTGGACGTTCGCGCTGCACGGCACCCTTGCTGCTATGTTCCTGGTTGGCCCGTGGGCGCCATTTGCCTCCCACTTCGAAGTGTTCGAAAGCGGAATCCACCGGGCCGAACAGACGACCCAACCGCAGCAGTACTTCGCCCACTTCGGCCTCTTTGTCGTCCTTGGGCTCATCTTTCTGGCTGTCCGCTACCGCGAAGAACTGCGAGCTCGCAACGGACTTCCCGGGCGCAACATCGGCCTTATGTGCGTGGCCGGGCCCTGGGAGCTTCTGAGCTTCGCCGCTTTCGTTGCCGGCCTCATGGCCTTCACCTGGCAATTCGGCGTCACGGTCGTCGCCGTCAGCATCCTCATCATCCTCCTCCTCGCGAACCTGCTCTGGCTCGAGCTCCGCTCGACCCGGCCTGACCTCGGCCGCCTTCTTGCCACCGGGTGCTTCCTGGCTGCTTTCGGCATTGCTGCCGGTGTTGACGTGGTCACGGTGAACAACGACATCGTTCGCATGAACACGGTGTTCAAGTTCTCGCTGCAGGCGTGGCAGTTCTTCGCGCTCGGCGGCGCCTACGCTGCCTGGTATACGGGCAGCAGGGCCTGGGGATTCCGTGACTGGCGACCAATCATGATCTCCTCACGTCCTGTATTCGCAGCCACGGCCACCGGGGCTGTCGCTGTGCTCCTGGTCGCCGGGCTCATTTTCCCCTGGTCGGGCACCCGGTCGCGCCAGGACGCTCGCTTCGGGGACACGAGCCTGACCCTCAACGGATTCGCATTCTTCGAACACGGTACCTACCGCGAGGACAGGGGTACTCCCGACCCGGCCGACGACGTGGAGTTCGCCCTGGCGGACGACCAACCGATCGTCGAGTGGCTGCGTCGCAACGTGGAAGGCAGCCCGGTCGTCGCCGAAGCGGTTGGTGGCCTCTATCACTGGACCGGCCGCATCTCCATGCTCACCGGTCTGCCTGCGGTCATCGGCTGGGATTGGCACCAGGTGCAGCAACGCTGGGATTACCAGCGCTATATCCAGGAGCGGCGTAGCGATACACAGGTCTTCTACCAGACCAGCGACGTAGCCTTCACGATCGACTATCTGCGCAAGTACAACGTTCGCTATGTCGTCGTCGGCACCGAGGAGGTTGCGCTGGGTACACCCGAGGGCCTGACCAAATTCACTACGATGGACGCCCTGACGCAGGTCTATAGCGATGGCCGGTACGCTATCTACGAGGTCGCCGCCGACCGGCTGCCACCGCTGACTGTGAGCCGCTAAGCCAATGAGCACCCCCCTCGACGAGATGGTTATCGAACAGCTCTCGCAGTTTGTTGAGCGCCGCTACCTGGCGCGGATGCGGGTCATCGACGATGGCCCCGGCCGCTTCCTCCCCGTGGTATTGGGAACCGGCGCCGTCACCATCGGCAGCCGGGTCTTCTTTCGCCGCGGCCGCTACGATCCCTTCTCTGCGCGCGGCCTCGCCCTCATCGCGCACGAGTCGATGCACATCCAGCAGTACGACGAGCTGGGCGTTCCGCGCTTCTTCGCGAAGTACGTCATCGGCATCCTCCAGAGCGGCCTCAGGCACGACAACCACCCGATGGAGCGCACATTGGTGCGGCGGCAGAAGGAGATCCGGCGGGCGCTGCTGGCGGGATGAGAGATATGAACACCATTCGTTGTACGTGGTAACCTCTCTCGCCAACGGGGCCAGGCAACGGAGGGAGACCGATGCCACCGGGACTAGTGAGGGACGCGAAGCAGAAGTCCTCGCGCTGTTGGCCAAGGGCGCGACCAACGCCGCCATAGCTCTTGAACTGGGCATCTCCGAGAACACCGTGAAGGACCACACCCGGCGGATCTACGCCAAACTCGGCGTGCAAAACCGGGCAGAGGCGGCGGCATGGTACGCCGAGCACAAGGATGCAGGGTGACACCCCCCGATTGGGGGCACCCAAAGGTGGGATTGTGGGCCGCAGCTCCGACCTGCATGCTTGGCACGCCGAAAGGAGTGTTACCGTGAACGGAAACAGAACTTGGGGCATGCGTTGGCGACCAACGTATTGGCTATTGCTAGGAGTCCTGGCAGTGGCGAACGTCTGGGCTTGGGACAGTCTCGCCACTAGCGTCAAGGCCGGGTACACACCACTTGCAACGTTTGGCCAGTACAGCTACAGCAGCAGCTCGTGTTCGACGATCGTTGATCCAGTCACCATAGTGTTTACGTTCGGCGACGGTTCATGGGATGACCCGCATGACCATTATAAGATTTCAGATCATGGCGACTGGGATGGGAGCGCCAACGGGGGTCAGTATTTCTACGACGATACCTCCGGATGCTCCGGAACGGACGACCATGCTGGGACCTCTGGTGGTTGGCCAACCCCAAACGACGGCTGGCATGCTCGTTGGGAGGTTGCCTGGACGACACTCACAAGCCACTCATACGCCGGGACGCCACATTGGGACGACTGGGATTGGACTGAGAACACTCACTGCGTTCGGGAAGATGGATTCACGGATGGCCGGGACGAGACTAAAGGAAACTTCGAATCGTCGGCCCACGACCATTCGGTAGTCGCGAACTACTGGAACAACGACGAGCCAATCAAAAAGTGTGGCGACGAGTACGCCGCCAACTGGGACGGCAAAGTCTACTACGTCGATCTAAGGTAGGTATGGCAATGTTGAGCTACGCAACGGCATCGTTCGGCTGGAGATTCTCCATAACAGTCGCCCTGTTGGCAGCGCTGGTGCTAGGGCTCAGCCTACGCTCCCTGGCGGGGGCCGGGCCCGAGGTCAACCTCTACGGCCGCGCTGACCCAAGCCAATTCCGGGCGGGAGAACTAGACCCGGAGGCTGTACGCGACGCCACCACATTTCAGGAGTTCCCACTGGTATGGGTGGGTGAGGAGTTCCAGGGATTCGAACTTGTGGAATTCCTTCACAAGGAGGGCGATGGCTACGACAAGGTCTACCTCATATACGGGGATTGCGAGTCCCCTGCTGAGTTAACAGAACCCAGTTGCGTCCCACCACTTTCAATCGTCATCAACAGGCCGGGGTCAGTCCCGTCGCCGGATGCCGTCGAGCCCCGCATCGCCGGACCCGAGACGGAGCGTCGGGGTGTGACTGCCCGTCTCGTAAGTGGCGGCATGGTCCTGTGGACCGGTGGCGTGGTTATTACCGTCCACGCGAACAGCGAGCACATGGACGCAGCAATCGACGAGCTCAAGACCGTCAACCACGAGATTCTTGGCGAATCCGCTATCGGACCAGGTGACGACCTCTCACCTCTAGCAGAGCGCTAGCGACGGCCGGAGGTAGTGGAGATACGTTGAGCGGAGGGGCAGTCCAGTGGGCCGCCCCTCCGCTGTTACTGGCACCTCCATCTCGCATTCGAGCCGTAATAATTGCCGCCGTTGATGATGGCAACGAAGAACATTATGTTCATTAGCGTCACCGCCGTCCTTGTCTACGCACTCGTCATGATCGACGAGTGGGACCGTGAGCAAGCGGCAACCGGTCGATCCATTTCGGTTGCGGTGATGGATGCGGCCGCATGCGACCATCCTTCCAGGGAAGGACAGCTCCACGCCCGCCCTCGGCAGAATCGACAATCGACGAATCGCAAAATCCCGTGACCCGCTACCCGCTACCCGCTACCCTTTATCCACATGTTCGAGTCGCTGACCGACAAGCTCCAGGGAGCCTTCAAGAAGTTCGGCGCCCGCGGCCGCGTGACGGAAGAAGACCTCGACCAGGTGCTTCGCGAAGTGCGCATGGCGATGCTCGAAGCGGATGTGAACTTCAAGGTCGTCCGCGAGTTCACAAGCCGTGTGAAAGAGCGAGCCCTCGGCGCCGAGGTCCTCAAGAGCCTCACGCCTGCACAGCAAATCATCGACATCGTGAATGCCGAGCTGGTCGAAACCCTGGGAGGCGAGAACGCCAGGCTCGCGAGCAGCGACAAGCTGCCCACAGTCATCATGATGGTCGGCCTCCAGGGCTCCGGGAAGACGACGAGTGCCGCCAAGCTCGCGAACATGCTGAAGAAGCAGGGCAGCCGCCCGCTGCTCGTCGCCTGCGACATCTATCGCCCGGCCGCTGTGGAACAGCTCGTCACGCTCGCAAAGCAACTCGATGTGCCGTACCACGAAGAGGGCACCCACGAGAAGCCGAAAACCATTGCCGCTAACGGTCTCGAAAAGGCGAAGCGGATGAACGCCACCCACCTCATCGTCGACACTGCAGGGCGCCTCCATGTCGACGAGGTGATGATGGACGAGGTTGCCGAGCTTCGGAAGCTGCTCAAACCGACGGAAGTCCTCTTCGTCGCCGACGCGATGGCCGGCCAGGACGCCGTCAATGCTGCCAAAGAATTCCACGACCGCGTCGAGACAACCGGCCTGATCCTTACCAAGATGGATGGTGACGCTCGTGGTGGCGCCGCCCTCAGCATTCGCCAGGTGACCGGCGTGCCCGTGAAGTTCATCGGCATGGGCGAAAAGACCGATGCACTCGAGGCCTACCATCCCGACCGCCTCGCGGGGCGCATCCTCGGCATGGGCGACATGCTCTCCCTCATCGAGAAGGCGAAGGCCGAGATGGGCGACGACGACAGTGATCGGTTCACCGAGAAACTGAAAAAGGGCTCCTTCGACCTCCAGGACTTCATCGACCAGCTCAAGAAGGTCCGCAACATGGGCCCGCTTGGCCAGCTTGTCCAGATGCTGCCGGGCTTCAACAAGATCAAAGCCCAGCTCGACGTCGACAACATGGACGACCGCTTCTTCGACCAGGCCGAGGCTATCGTCCTCTCGATGACCCCATGGGAGCGGCGCCACCCCGACCGTGTTGACGGCAAGCGGCGGCGGCGGATCGCCAAAGGCAGTGGAACCAGCGCCCAGCAGGTCAACCAGCTTCTCAAGCAGTTTTTCGAAAGCCGCAAGATCGCCCAGACGCTGGCGAAAGGGAAGTACCCGGTCCTTCCGGGGATGCGTTAGACCACGGACGCTGACCTTAGACGCCAAACGCGCTACGATGCTGCGATAGTATGCCAATCACCGCGCCCGGCGCGGTTTGCAGGGGACTGAATGCTTCGGATTCGACTTCGCCGCATGGGTAAGAAGCGGCAACATTACTTCCGGATGGTCGTCGCAGACCAGCGGGCCAAGCGTGATGGCGCGTTCCTTGAGACGCTCGGGTCGTACGACCCTCATGCCAACCCGCCCACCATCACGCTGAATGAAGAGAGTGCTCGCGCCTGGATCAGCAAGGGCGCCCAGCCGAGTGAAGCCGCTGAGAAGATCCTGCGCAGGGTCGGCATTATCGAAGGCAGTGCCACCGTCACTCGCCCGCAGGTAGCGCCCAAGGCAGAGGCGAAAGCGGAGACTGCCCCCGCCGCAGCGGCAGCGCCTCCGGCAGAGGAGACTCCGGTAGCCGAAGCCGAACCTGTCGCCGAGGCCGAAGAGGCCCCTGCCGCCGAAGCAGAGCCTGCCGCTGAGGCCGCACCCGAAGAAAAGACCGAGGAGTAGCACCCTGGCATCAATGCTGTCGGATGTTGTGGAATACCTGGCCAAGGCCCTGGTTGAAAAGCCAGAAGAGGTGAAGGTCACCGAGACGGAGGAGCGCGGTCGTGTGGTTATCCGGCTCGACGTCGCCGAGGATGACTTTGGAAAAGTCATCGGCAAGGGCGGACGTATCGCCACGGCCATTCGCTCGATGGTGAAGGTCGCGGCGGTCAAGGAAGACGTCCGCGCCAGCCTGGAGATCGGCGACTGACGACGCCCTTTCCCACCGGCGATCGCACCGGCGATCGCACCGGCGGTCGCACCGGCGGTCGCACGGGCGGGACTCCACGGCGGGGCAGACGGCAGCCGCAGCCTCCTCAACCAGAACCCACGGAACCGAGAGAAGGGTTCACCGCGCTCGCTCGCGTCATTCGGCCCCACGGTCTGCGTGGCGAACTGCGGGTACATGCCTTCAACCCCGATGCACCCCACCTGCAGGAAGGCGCCGAAGCCTGGATTGGGCCCCGGCAGACGACCGTAACTCGCTCCCGCCCCGACAAGGGTGCATGGATCCTTGAACTGGCCGCCATCACCAGCCGAACGGAAGCCGAATCGCTCCGCGGCGCCCTTATCGAAGCGCCTGACAGCGCCATTCACCGCAGCCCTGGGGAACACTTCATCTACGAACTGATCGGCCTCCGCGTGGAGACTGCCGAAGGCCGCCTCGTGGGTACAATCACTGATGTGCTCCAGCCCGGCGCGAACGACGTTTATGTCGTGAAGACAGATAGCGGTGAGGTGCTGATCCCGGTCATCGCCGACGTCGTGCAACGGATAGACCCCTTGTCTGGACTCGTAGTCATTACACCTTTGGCCGGGATGCTGGACGAATCAGGATATTAGATTGAAACCGTCTATAGCTGGGGCGTAGACTGACGAAGGTTACGGCGGGGTAACGTCCGTACCGAAAATTCACACGAGCTACATCGAGGGGGAATCTACGCATGTCCAAAGCTGAAGCGCTGCAGGCGGTGGCCGAATGCATCCATCACTGGATCCTGGAACCACCGCGCGGGGAGCTGACGCCAGGACGTTGCAAGAAGTGTGGTACCGAACGACAGTTCACCGGGGAAACGAGCTATCGGATCGGGCGAGGTTCATCGAGCCGCAGTTAGACCGATCACACTCCTGTTGACGCCTCTTCGGGCCGCTTCCTACGATGGGGGCGGCCCGAAGCCTTTGTGGGGACATAGCTCAGTTGGGAGAGCGCAGCGTTCGCAATGCTGAGGTCGGGGGTTCGAGCCCCCCTGTCTCCACCAATCACTCTCGGCAGCCACCTGACCATCCTGGCTACGCAGCCAATCCTCGCGTACATGTGTATTCCGATCCCCGACAGAAGATAGCCACGTATGACTGAACTGCGCGTCCTCGCCACCTATGGCCACCCTGATGACGAAGGGCAGGTGACCGGCACCTTGCGGTCGTTGCTGCACGCCGGCGCCCAGGTCACGTTGGTCTGTGCTACACGAGGGGAAGCCGGCGAGATCAGCGACCCCGCGCTGGCAACGCCAGAAACGCTCGGCTACGTCCGCGAACTCGAACTTCGCTCCGCTATGGCGCAGATAGGCCTTTTCGACGTTCGCCTCCTCAACTACCGGGACAGCGGCATGGATGGCACGCCGGAAAACGACGACCCACGCTGTCTTCACCAACAGCCCTCAGCTGTGGTAGTCGGCGAATACGTCCGGCTCATGCGCGACCTGCGGCCGCACGTCGTCTTCACCTGGGATCCCCAGGGCGGCTACGGACATCCCGACCATGTGGCCGTCCACCGCCATGCCGTGTCGGCGTTCGATGCGGCGGGAGATCCGGAAGCCTATCCCGAAGCTGGCGACCCATGGCGCCCCCGGGAGCTCTACTGGGGTGCGCGAACGATGAAGCGCATGGCGAGCATGTGGTTCGAACTCGAGAAGCGCGGATTGCTCCCGGAACCGCTACCCGAGGATCGCCGCAAGCGTCTGGAGAATGCACTGGCCGAGCCGGACCCGGTGGCGAGCATCATTCATGACGTGAGTGAACACGCCCACCACAAGCGGAGTGCGGCGGGAATGCACCGAACCCAGTTTGGCGAGAACAGCCTGTTTGCGCGGATACCGGAGGAGTTCCGGATCCAGTTCTACGGTGAGGAGCGGTTCTTTCGTGCCCGACCGGGCGGCCAGGACGCGAAGCCCGAGTCCGGGATTTCCCGGTTGCTTGCCCTGGCCGATTGACGTTTGGGCCGCGTAGCACCGAAGGTAGGCCGATGCTAGGATCGCGCCTAGCCCGGG
>JAGQGZ010000064.1 GCA_020432105.1 Dehalococcoidia bacterium
TGGAATTGCTGCCTGGAGACGGTAGTTTTGTGAAATGCAACAGATCTGTTGCTGACGGCTGTTTATGCAATCCAATACGGTACACCGCGAGGCACAACACAAGCAAACCTACCAGCCGGACAGGAGGAGTGATCGATATGGCGAGACAGCCCAGTCGCCGTAGATTTATCGCGGGAATAGCAGCAGCCCTTGGGACTGCCGCGTTGGGAATCAGCTGGCCGAATAAGACACCGTTGCGTGCCCAGTCGTCTGAGCCAGACTATGGTCCACTAGCCGAGCGGTACGGGCGCTTTCTGTTGCTGAGCAGCGAAGCGCCCGAGCCTGACGCATTCGAGGGGTTCACCGTGGCCCGACGTTCTCGGGGATCGGGTCCGCTAGTCCCAAGTAGCCGCGTCCTAGCCTCCTCTGATCTCGCGGAAGAGCTGCGCCAGCCGGTGTATGAACTCCTAAATCCACCCCAGGAGCTTGAGCCATCCGGGCTGCAAGTGCTGCGCCATGCGTCTGGCGAGTTCTTCAGCGGCTCAGTAGGATATTCGGTCCGGGACAACGGCGCTGCGCATGCTCACGCGATCGGCGTCTCGATCGAAGGTCCTTACTCAGGAGATCTTCACATTGTAAGAGGCGACGGAACTCCAAGGACTCCCCCGGAGCTTCCTGCCAAGCTCGACGGGCTGCCGTCAGGGGCAGTCGGGCATGTTTGGGAAGACGGATTCGCTGCGTTCTGGGTTGAGGGTGCCTATAGGTACTCAATTTCATCGCAGTTCTATTCGATGCCTCGGCTGCTTGCAGGCGGCGACGCAATACCGCTGCGGCGCATCGTCCCTTAAGCCAATGTGCCGAATCCCTTAAATCCCAATCTGGAGGACTACGACAATGCCTTGGTACTATTCTTACTCTCCCGTGCACGGATACTGTACGAGCGACGTTGGCAACAACAACTACTGCTCAGGCGGAAGCCACCCAACTGTCCTGTCTCCATTCTACAATCGTGCAGATCTCATTCTCGCCAGCCCTTGCCCCCAGCGGATAGACTTTGTCGGTTCCAGTAATGTCTTGTCGATTCGCACGACACGATCATACAATGTCATATGCGGTGGTTCGTGTGGAGGAGGTATTTCGGACAGGCTCTTGATCGAATTGTTCCGAGTGGCTGTCCCATCCCCTTCGCTCTCTGATCGTATAGGGCAAATTGTCATCGGCCACGTCAATAGTATCGTTGCAAACGACGTGTACTACACATATGCGTCAGCTGGCAAGCGTCGAGTAGATCAACTTGGGTGGGTGGCGCGAGGTGTTTGTAGCAGCGATAACGGTAGTTGTGCTGGTGCCGACTTCCCTTCTGGTTGCTACACAGCAATGCATCCTCACATGGAAGCCTATGGCCATGCTGGTTACAATCCGGCGATGCAAAATTGTTCTTCGTACCCTTATTTGGTTCCCGGCACCACTTGGATGTACGAGTTCTTCAAGGCATGAGCGTTATCGTCCCGCTGTCGTTCGCGCAACTATTGCTGGTGGCGGGTGCCGTGTTGCTTGGCGCTGCAGGCGCTGTAAAACTCAAGTCTAGGGAGTTGTTCTTTCGCGATATTCGGTCTTGGCAGCTGGTGTCCACGTCGCGCGCCTGGCATGCGAGCGCGGTGTTTCCTGCTAGTGAGATGTTCGTAGGACTCATCGTGATTGTGTTCTTGCTGGCAGGGTTGGTCGAGGCGGCTTCAATCTTGCTGGCCACGGTTTATGCGGTCCTGTCCATGGGGGCTCTCTCGATACTACTCCTGCAACGCCGCAACGCGATGTGTGGCTGCTTTGGCAGAAGCTCTCGCTTGGATGGCTGGATCGTCGGTCGCTCGACGGCGCTCTCGTTGCTGTTTCTGGTGCCGTTGGCTATGGCGTGTGGCGGCAGCGACTCTTCTTCAGGTGTGGCGACGTCCACCTCCGATCCGACAGCAAACTCGAGCCCTTCTGCAATAGGGACCGCGTCACCATTGCCTCCGGATATCCCCGGCCACGACCCATCGACTCGGACGGGTAACGCTAGCTTGGATGCGGTCATCAGCTCCATCGTGGAGGAAGATCAGGCTGCTCTCCTGGCGCTCATTGAGAGCTACGAAATGGAGTGCGTCACCGAGCAGGTGGGGATCCCCGCACCACCACTTTGCCCGGAGGGTGTTCCTGAAGGCAGTCTCGTGGAGGTGCTTCCAACCTGGGCGTGCCCGGAAGGCCGTTTCACTCCGGTCGACGAGCTGGAACAGCTCGTTGCAGCAGCTACCGCCGGCGATTCCCGCCCCTACGCGGTCGTTAAGCGGTCACCGGCTTCACCGTCCGGGCTGGAGTTCCCTGGGGGTGAGCACGTGGTGATAGTTGCCCAACGCTCAACCACCGGTGTCGCCGAATACGACTTCGTACGGGCAGAGGTCACCGGAGGAAGAATCGTGACCCTCGGCGTCTCATGCCCCGGCCAAGATCCCAGCCAACTCTATTCATCGGAGGGGACGAGTTTCGTCTTGCCACCACCGAACGACTAGCTCGGTTGATCACCTTCGAAGACTGCAACCTCCCTACCGCCCCGCAAAATCCCCCGGCCGCCGCTCCGAGTACGCCTTCACGCCCTCGCGGTAGTCCTCCGTCGCCCGCAGGCGCGCCTGCTCCTCGTTCTCCCGGTCCGTGGCGGCGCGGTAGCGGTCGGCAAGGTCCGCCCGCATCGTCTCCCGGATACTCGCCAATGCCTGTGGCTCCCGAAGGGCACATCCGGCTTACCCGCAGCGAGGCCGAGACGCTTCGCGCCCTCGCCGGACACGACATGACGAATTCCGAGCTCGCCGAGCACTTCGGCGTCAGCGATGCTGCCATCGCCTCGCGTCTCCACCGGTTGTACGAGACGACGGGGCTTCACGGGCGGACTGCAGCAGTGGTGTTTGCGTTGAAGCACTGGAATTGCTGCGTGGAGACGGTTGTTTCGTGAAATGCAACGGATCTGTTGCATTCGTTGCAGCGTCGACCGTGCTACCATTTTCGAGACTCGGGAAGATACGTCCTCAGGAGAGTTGCATATGCGTCGGGTCATCTTAGCAACCTATGTTGCAATGCTGCTTGCGCTCGCTGTCTCACTCGGCGTGATTGCGAGTCCATCTGGAAGTTCGCAAGAAGCCAAAGCCTACAATACCTGCAACAATTTTGGATATTGTGGGGCTCACTACTACTATTCTACCGTACCATGGTCGGACTCCACTGGATGGACTGGCGCCAAAGTCACGGCGATGAACTTGGCGGGGATCAGTTGGAATTACGCCTCGCCGTCGCTGAGCCTCACCAAGTCCACGTATTGCCCTTGCCTCGCAAATGTTGGCACCGTGTACCAAATCGGCATCGTTCCTGGCATGACTTATACTTCGTTCAATCCGAATGACCCTTATGAAGTTTGGTTTGGCCCAAGCTATCTTAATACATTCTTCACGTGGTACACCGATGGCACAATGGACAGAGACAATGCCAAAGCTGATGTTCGCACAGTCACTCTCCATGAGATGGGCCATTGGATGTATCTAAATCACGATTGCGGATCACATCCTTCTGCTGTGATGTGCCCTGACTGGACAGCAAAATGGTCCCTTACGTCCGACGATATCAACGGCATGAATGCTTTGTATTAAGATTTCAGGGGGCTACTATGTACATTCACGCAGTAACAGGGTCACTCAATGATACAGTTAGGCGTGCGTGGATTCCAATATCTACCGCGTCTGTCGTTCTGGCGTTGGTAGTAGTCGTTGGTATCAAAGCGTCTTCTGGCGGTGACGGAGTTCAAGGTCCGATTGTCGTTGACACTTCTGCATACCCTTGGTCACTGGACCCGGAAGCCGCGATACGCTGGAGCAAACTGGTCGTCGTGGGGAGCGTGGAGGATGTCGATCTTCCGCGGTGGACGACGGCAGATGGAAACCCGCCTACGGACTTTATGTCGAGCGGTAATACGTCGGGGGAACTTGTGTTCCAGACGGCTCACGTCAGGGTCGAGCGTGTCGTGGCAGGCGAGTACGAGGGAGACACGATACCCGTCACGGTGGTTGGCGGCACGACCGACGACGTAGAATTCCGTGCTGATGATTTTGGACCGGGGCTCGAAGTCGGAGACCAATTGATGTTGTTCTTGGCACCGCCGACGGCAGGTGGGACATGGGACTTCGGGCAGAACTGGACCAGGATCCAGACGTATTTGCTGGATACTGAGAACCACACAGCGTCGGCGTACCTGCAGGAGGTGCTCCCAATCTCAGAGTTGGAGCACAGAGTGGGCGCCGTGCGGGACACTCTTGGCGAGGCCGCGCGCGAGCGCGGTCTGTTTGGGCAGTCGGACTGATACGAAGCCCGGCGATAAAAACCATCGAAGCGGCCAGTTGCGGCTTGCGACGTGTCTACCGGGTTTCGCCCGCCGCCCCTACCGTGCCCCAAAATCTCCCGGCCGCCGCTCGGAGTACGCCTTCACACCTTCCTTGTAATCCTCCGTCTGCCGCAGCCGCGCCTGCTCCTCGTTCTCCCGGTCGGTGGCCGCCCGGTAGCGGTCGGCAAGGTCCGCCCGCATGGTCTCCCCGCGGCCCTATTTGCCGTGGCACATCACGAATGCTGCGTGGAGCCAGCTGCTTCACCAAATGCAACAGATCTGTTGTAGAGTCGCACTCGATTCGACGTTAGCGTTGCGTATCTCGTCGGAGGGCGCACGATGACTCGACGGTACCTACCCCTTGGCTTGGTCCTGATCTCCACCCTGGTGGTCGGATCCTGGTGGTCGGATCCACGCTGCTCAAAGTTCAAAGTGTATCAGCGGAAGGTGTTGGCGAGACCTCCGATCAGGCTGGCGTCTCGGCACGGTGCGATCTTGGCCCGCCAATCACGATATCCGTGGACGCACGCCGGAAGGCAGAACTCCTCCGTGGAGCAACAATAGAACGGACCCAAGGCAATGACAGCTGTCAACTGCAAGTATCGTTGGCCGAGGGGCGGTCTGCAGTATCTCAGCTGAAACGGTCCGAAACGTGCATCGTCGAGGTCGAGCCTGATCCCGACGCACCCGATCCAACGGTGGTACAGCGGCAATCCGGCGATTGCAGCGGCGTCGGTGTTAGCATCCGCATCTCCCAGCTTCCGCCGTCTGATGGCCAAGTGCTTGAGTTAGGAGCTCTGGGCCAGCATTGGATGGACGCCAGAACAATAGCGCTAGACCCGCCGTCTTTCCCAATGCTGATTGTCTCCGCCCAGATAAATTGGCAATACGACGGAGTGAACGTTTATCCAATCAGCTATCCGATATATCGTGCTAACCCAGTGCTGTGGCCATTCCCAAGTAGCTTCTGGGACCTGGTGCTGGCATACTCGTTTCATACGATACACTCGCCGGGACTCTTGAATGTCTACTCGATTGAGCACTACCATTATACGGCATGGCATTCCGACGGATTTCCGTCGTCTATATTTCCTGATACTGATGCTTGGATCGAGCCAACTGCTTGGGGGCTGGGTAATGGCGGTGTGATCTGCGAATACTACCACCAATGGAGTTACCATTATCCCGACACCTCGTTCCAAGACTCTTGCGCAAACTTTGAAACATAGGTGACTTTGCTAAATTCGTTCGATGACAGACGATACTTCTCCCGCGTGCTCATGGCCGCGGGAGCCTTCTCACTGTTCTTTGGCTGGTTCTTCCTGGTTGCCGGCATCGGCATCGTGTTCCTGACATTGGGCTTGCTGCTAATCATCGTAGGAGTCGGGCTCGACTGGTCGCGGCAAGCGGTCATTCTGGGCGCGCTATCGTTTATCGTCGGCTGTTCGCCGATCCTGTTCCTACTCGCGTGGATCGCGTTAGGCCTTGGCAACCAGTGATCGCGGGTCTGGTTGCGGACCGACGGGTTATTCGGTTCGGGGCTCACACCGCCAGCACCCTACCGCCCCCCAAACTCCCCCGGCCGCCGCTCCGAATACGCCTTCACACCTTCCTTGTAGTCCTCCGTCTGCCTCAGGCGCGCCTGCTCCGCGTTCTCGCGGTCGGTGACCGCCCGGTAGCGGTCGGCAAGGTCCGCCCGCATCGTCTCCCCGCGGCCCTATTTGCCGTGGCACATCACGAATGCTGCGTGGAGCCAGTTGCTTCACCAAATGCAACAGATCTGTTGTAGAAAATATGTCTCTGACGGGGATAGTCTCCTAGAGCAGAGTCGCCATTGGACAACGCCGTAGGAGGTGAGCCATGCAGATTCGTGATTGCGCATCATTCGCCCGTCGGACGCTCGTCCTTCCCTTTCTGCTCGTGCTCGTAGCGATTGCCTCGATTGGGCCAAGCAGCGGCGCGCTCGCAGATTACAGCGTCAATCGCTACTACACCTATCCGGTTGGTACTGGCGGAACGCTCGTCTGGAACCAGTCAACTGCGCTTGACACCTCGGACATGGTTAGCGCGTGGAACTACTGGACTGGCACGTCCCATCTCTCCACGACGAGCAATATCTCCACCTGCGGGTCGAGCAAGTCGTGCGTGTACGTCATGAACGAAGGTGCCACGGTAGCGTCATGCACCGCGCCTACTATTTCAGGAACCGGCACCTGGGCGCTGACATATCTCGAGGCGTATCCGCACGTCAACAATATGGGCTGTGATTTCGGCACTGAGGATGAACCAATCTACATAATCGTGCTGAATTCAAGCATGTCGTTCAATTCGACGCAGCTCCAACACATACGTCGTCACGAAATGGGTCATGCCCTCCAGTTGGGACACCCCGCATCCAGCGTGTCATGTTGGTTCGACGTGGTCTGGTACCCCCTGATGAAAGCGAATTCGACCAACTGCGGTGCATATCCCAGCAACGGTACGCCTAGCGCAAACGAGGCGTACTACGCCGACCTATGGTCCTACTAATCTCACTGAGGAGAAACTCATGAGTCTTCCACTTCGCACCGGCATTGGTCTTGCCATTGGGTTGGCTTTGACCCTCGCGTTCCTGCTCGCAACCCGGCCCTCGTCGGCCCAGGAACCGGCCGCCACCATCAGCGCCGGTTCCGACGTCCGATCGATTGGCGAGCGCTACTTCGGTGGGCATGTCGATGTCTACGCCGACGGCACCCTTTGCGGACGGCTCTCGTTCACCGATACCGCCCAGGCGACAGCGGACGGTGGTGCAGCGTTCGAACTCGCTAGCGCGGGTCAGGCACCCGCCTGCAGCGAGTCCGGCGCTACCATCTCGTTCTTCGACGGCAACAACGTCGCCCTCGCCAACCGTTACGAACTCGTGCCCGGGCAAGGCATTGAGATGGAATGGCTGAACGTCGGCCCCATCCGCGTAGCCGAAGGGTCGACGCCTACAGGCGACGGTTCTACGGTGCTCGTGGCGGACGAGGAGCTGAGCGGCTCGAACGCTGCCTCGATCCTCGGCTGGCTCGATGTCTACGCCGACGACCAGCTCTGCGGGCGGCTCTCCTTCAGCGATGCCAGCCAGCGTGAGGACGACGGCAGTGTGCAGCTCAGGCTCGCCGAGGCGGCACAGCCAGCTTCCTGTGCGGAGGAAGGCGCCGCGCTCACCCTCTACACATCGTCCGGCGTCCGCCTTTCGGCCGTGTACCGGCTGGACGTTGGCAACGCTATCACCGTGCAGAACTTCACCGTGCCGCCTCCTGGCAGCGGCGACACGGGTACGACGGTCCCCGAGGCGCCAGACACTGGCTCCGGGGTTCTCGACGCTCCGTCGGGCGGTACGTCCAACGCGTTGCTCGGCCTGGCTACTGTGGCGGTGCTGCTGGGTGTGCTCGGCGGGATCGTGCTTGGGGCTGCCCGTCGACGAGGGCAGGCTTAGGTTCCTACCGCCCCCCAAAATCTCCCGGCCGCCGCTCCGAATACGCCTTCACTCCTTCCTTATAGTCCTCCGTCTGCCTCAGGCGCGCCTGCTCCTCGTTCTCGCGGTCGGTGGCCGCACGGTAGCGTTCGGCCAGGTCGCCCCGCATCGTCTCCCGGATGCTCGCCAAGGCCAGCGGCGCCGACGAGGCGATCTCCTTCGCAAACGCAATCGCCTCGGTTCGCACGTCCTCCAGAGGTACAAACCGGTCCAGCAGCCCCAGCTTGAATGCCTCTTCGCCATCGATGCGCTTGCCCGTGTAAAGCAGCTCCCACGCCCGCTGCTGGCCCACAATCGGCGGCAACAGCACCGTCAGCCCGAACCCATGGTGAAACCCCAGCTGAGCGAAGTTCGCCGTCATGCGCGTCTCGCTGCAGCCCACCCGGAAGTCCGCCGAGCAGGCCAGGCCCAGCCCGCCACCAACCGCCGCACCCTGCACCGCCGCCACCACCGGCGTCTTCGCCGCAATCATCCGCGTCGCCCGGGTGTAGAGAGGACTGCGCCCGTCCGCCTCCGTCTCTCGGTCGCTATCCGATCGGCTCACCAGGTTCGCGCCTGCGCAAAAGTGCTTCCCCTCCGCGCAGAGCACAATCGCCCGCAGGTCCGGGTACTTGTCCACGTCCTCGTAGAGCTGCGAAAGGCTATCGATCAGGTCCACATCGAAGTGGTTGTTCGGCCCCCGCTGCACCTCCGCCACCACCACATGCCCGTCGACCGTCACCCCAACGTCGCCATATCGCTCGTTAACCATCGCTCACCTCCGGCAAATCCTGTGTACTCGTCAGCAAACCCGACAATACGCTCTCCACTGGGCTCGCAGGACAGCGACCGTTGCTCCCACCGCCCCATCCTCTACACTCATTACAGACATTCGCCACAGACAGCAGGTCCTCGTGTGGCCCGTGCCCGGCACGGGGAGGATAAGCCGAAAGGCACCTGCCGAGGCAGAAGGTAACCGCACGCCATTCCCGGCGTCGCTGCCGTCCCTGCCGCTGTGCCCGGGGACGTTTTTTCGCCCCATCGCACCGGATGTTCGCCGGCCCGTTAAGGGCTGGACACTCTTGCAGGAGGCCACGCCTATGCCAACCGCGCGTAAGGTCGAGATGCTCGAGGAGATCAAGGACCGCCTTTCGCGGGCCGCGATCACCATCGCCATCGACTACCGCGGGCTCTCCGTCGCCCAGATGACCAAGCTTCGCCGCGCACTCCGCGAAACGGACTGCGAAGTGAAGGTGGTCAAGAACCGCATCGCCCTGCTCGCTGCCGATGCCGCCGGCGTCCCCGAGGTCAAGGAGATCGTCCAGGGCCCCAGCGCCCTGACCATCGGCTTCAGCGACGCAGTCGGTGCCGCCCGGGTGCTCACCAAGCACATCGAAGCCGAGCGCCTCAACATCCAGATCTATGGCGGCTACCTCGATGGCCACGTCCTTTCGAAGGACGACGTCGAAGAGCTCGCCAAGCTCCCGAGCAAGGAGCAGCTGATCGCCGATGTCGTTGGCAAGCTCCAGAGCCCGCTCTACAACTTCCACGCCCTCATGCAGTCGACGATTCGCGGAGTCCACGGGCTCGTTGAAGCTCGCGCCGTCCAGCTCGAAGCCGAAACCGGCGCCTGAGCCCCACCCATAGCGAAAGGAACATCCATGGCAACCAAGATTGAAGAAGCCCTCGAAATCATCAAGGGGATGACCATCCTCGAACTCCGTGACCTCAACAAGGCCATCGAGGAAGAGTTCGGCATCACCGCCGCCGCACCCATGATGGCTGTCGCTGCCGGTGGCGCTGCTGCCGCCGACGCCGGTGCCGCCGCTGGCGATGACGAGAAGTCCGAGTTCGATGTCACTCTCAAGGACTTCGGCGACAACAAGATCAACGTCATCAAGGCGATTCGCGAAGTCGTCAGTGGCCTCGGCCTCAAAGAAGCCAAGGACCTCGTCGAGTCCGCTCCCGCCAAGGTCAAGGAAGGCATCACCAAGGAAGAAGCCGACACCATCGTCGCCAAGCTCAAGGAAGCCGGCGCGAACGTCGAAATCTCCTAGCTCGCCTCAAGCAAACCTGTCGCAAAGCCCGGTGGATCTCCCACCGGGCTTTTGTGTCTCTGCCGCCCGGTAACCGGGTCGTTCGGGGTTGCCCCCGGTGCCCTCATGGCATTCGAGTCGGAATAAGCATCAAGTTGTGTCGCTATAGTCACCTCCTAGTTGTTCTCATGATACAAACACAAACAAAATATTGTTGACTTACTCAGAAGTGGGCCAGCTCCGGTTTGTGAGTGAGCAACGAGGCTGTTAGTCTCTACCGCGGTACGCACGGAGATAGTGCGTGCGTTACGTCCGGGCCTCGGCCCAGGTTGGTAGAGCGAACTGGCGTTCGCGATTGCTCTCGTGGTGGTGCTGGCTCCGTAGTCGAAGCCGGTGGTGCATGGGTTCCCAACTCGGCCGGGCCGTAGTTATGGGAGGGATCCATTGTCCAACGACCAATCTGTCTTCCGGCGCTTTGCCGGTAGACCACTCATGATCGGCCTCAGTTTCGCCCTGATCGCCGTCCTCAGCCTCGGGCTTATTGCCTGCGGTGACGACGATGACGACGATGGTGGCGGTGGCGGCTCCACCCTGGAAAAAGCCCAGGAAGATGGCGTCATTACCATCGGCTTCGCGAATGAAGCACCGTACGGTTTCGCCGACTCTTCCGGCGAAGCAACCGGCGAAGCGCCAACAGTGGCGAAGGCAATACTTGCTGAGCTCGGTATCAACGAGGTTGTTTCCGTCGTCGTGCCCTTCGGCAACCTCATCCCGGGCCTCGAGGCCGGCAGGTTCGACATCATCGCCGCCGGTATGTTCATCAACCCCGGGCGCTGCGAACAGATCCTCTTCTCCGACCCCGACTACTGCGTCCCGCAGGCATTCGGTGTCGAAGCAGGCAACCCGATGGGGATCATGACCTTTGACGACATCGCCGCTAACCCCGACATCAAGGTTGGTATTCCAACCGGCGGCGTCGAAGACCAGTACGCCCGCGATGCCGGTGCCACCGATGACCAGATCACCAACTTCGACACCCTCCAGGATGCCGGTGACGCACTCGCCGCTGGCCGTGTCGATGCCATCGCCGCTACCTCCCTCGCCATCCAGGCCGAACTCGAGCGCCTCGGCGACGACGGGCTGGAGGCAACACCCGGTTTCGATGTCGTCATCGACGGTAAACCGGCATCAGGTTGTGGCGGTTTCGGCTTCCGCAAGAGCGATGATGACCTCCACAAGGCATTCAACGACAAGCTCATCGCCCTCAAGGACTCCGATGGCATTCGTCCTCTCGTCGAAGAATTCGGCTTCGATGACGAGGTGGATGCTGCCAAGGGTCGCACCGCCGAAGAGCTCTGCACCGAATAACCATCCCGTGCAGTCCCGGGCCGGCGCCACCGCGCCGGCCCGGGGCTTGTCCGGACCGACCCGAGCTGAGGGACTGACGTTTGTTCACTGAGTCGGTCATCGAGCGATTGGCCGATGGCGTCTGGATAACCATCCAGCTCGCCGTCATGGCCGGTGCCGTCGGTACCGCCGCCGCGATCGTCTCCGGCCTCGCAGGGCTTTCCTCTTCGCGTGCCGTTCGCTGGGCAAACCAGGTCTACGTCGACTTCTTCCGCGGCTCGTCCGCCATCATCCAGCTCTACTGGGCCTACTACGCACTCCCCATCATCGACCGCGACCTCACCTTCAGCCCGCTCCAGGTGGGCGTCGTCGTGCTCGGGCTCAACATGGGCGGCTACGGCTCTGAGATCGTTCGTGGAGCCGTGCAATCCGTGTCCCGCGGCCAGTACGAGGCGTCCACCGCGCTGAGCATTGGCGGCTACCAGCGAATGCGTTACATCATCTTCCCCCAGGCAGTGCTTTCCATGTTGCCGCCCTACGGCAACCTGCTCATCGAGATGCTCAAGGGGACTGCCCTCGTCTCCCTCATCACACTGGCCGATCTCACCCGTGTCGGCCTCGACCTCCGGCAGGCCGGTGACCTTTCTTCGGCGTCGGCATTTACCGCCCTCCTTGTCATCTACTTCTTCCTCGCCATCAGTATCACGTTCATCGTTCGCCGGGCCGAGCGGTTCGCCCGCCGGTCGATGGGACTGGAGGCCTAGGCTATGTGGGAATGGCAGGTCGTCTGGGATAGTCTCCCGGCCCTCTGGAAGGGCCTCCAGGTCACGCTCCAGGCCACGTTCTGGGGCATCCTCCTCGCCATGTCCCTCGGCCTCATCTTCGCCATCATCCGCCGTGTCAGCCCCGGCGTCGTTCGTCTTCCCCTCATCGGCGTCCTCGAATTCATCCGCAGCACACCGCTGCTGGTGCAGCTCTTCTTCCTCTTCTATGTCCTTCCCAACTATGGCATCACGCTCAGCGGGTTCGAAACCGGCGTTGTGGCACTTGGCGTCCACTTCTCCACCTACACCGCCGAGGTCTATCGCGCGGGCATCGAATCCGTCCCCCGGGGCCAGTGGGAAGCCTCGACTGCTCTCAGCATCAGCCCCGTCCAGAAGTGGACGAGGATAGTCCTGCCCCAGGCTATCCCCTCGGTGATTCCCGCCCTGGGCAACTACCTCGTTGCCATGTTGAAGGAAGCACCCCTCCTCTCAGCCGTTACCGTTGTCGACGTCCTTGGCGAAGCCCAGCGGATCTGCTCGCGCGACTTTAACTGCCTGGAGCCCTACACCATGGCAGGGGTGTTGTTCCTCGCCATCAGCATCCCGGCCTCGTTCCTGGCCCGAAGATTGGAGACCCGCTTTGGCCCAACAACAGCTTGAACACGTCGCCGACCTCGTCCAGACCGGAACCACACAGGGAGAAACGATTGTGCGCTTTGAAAGAGTGCGCAAAGCCTTCGGTGATCTTGTCGTTCTCGATGACCTCGACTTCGAGGTGAAAGCCGGCGAGAAACTCGTGATCATCGGGCCCAGCGGCTCAGGGAAGACCACGATCCTTCGCGTCCTCATGACCCTCGAACGCCCCGATGCGGGCGGCGTTTGGGTCGACGGCGACTACCTCTTTCGCGTGGAAAAACGCGGCAGGCTCCAGCGCGCCTCTGAACGCCACGTTGCCCGCGTTCGCACCAAGATCGGCATGGTCTTCCAGCACTTCAACCTCTTTCCCCACATGTCCGCCCATGACAACGTCGCCTTCGCCCCCAACAAGGTGCTGGGAATCCCCAAAGGCGAGGCGAAGGATCGCGCTAAGGCACTCCTCGAGTCTGTCGGCCTTGGCGACAAGCTCGATGAGAAGCCCTCCCGCCTTTCCGGCGGCCAGAAGCAACGCGTGGCCATCGCCCGTGCCCTTGCAATGGAACCGAAAGTCATGCTCTTCGACGAGGTCACCAGCGCCCTTGACCCTGAGCTCGTCGGTGAGGTTCTCAACGTCCTCCGCGAGCTCGCCCACAACACCTCCATGACCATGCTCCTCGTCACCCACGAAATGGGCTTCGCTCGCGAAATCGGCGACCGCGTGGTCATGTTCGATGGGGGCCGCGTCGTCGAAGAAGCACCCCCCGAGGAACTCTTCTCCAACCCCCGGGAGGAACGGACCAAACAGTTTCTCCACGCGGTCCTCGACCGCACCTAGGGTTCACTCCCCTCCACCCGTACACTGCGATCGTGGTCTTCTACAACCCCTTTCGCGCCCAGTACCACCAGGATCCTTATCCCGAGCTGGCTCGTCTTCGCGCGGCCGAGCCCGTCCACGCCAGCGATCGCGTCCGCGATTGGGTAGTCACCGGCTTCGAAGAGGCCCAACGCTGCCTCCAGGACGACGACTACTTCTCGAACGACCCGGCACACGGCCGAACCATGGGCCCCGACATCATCCGTCGCCGCCACGAAACCCCACTCGGGCTCGTCCCCCTCCTCGGCCAGGTCGACCCACCCGACCACACCCGGCTTCGTGCCGTCGTCAATCGTGCCTTCACTCCCCGCCGCGTGGAAGCACTCCGTCCTCGTATCCAGCAGGTCGCTGGCGTCCTCATCGATCGCTTTCCGGCGAATCAGCCCGTCGACTTCATGCGAAACTTCGCCGAGCCATTCCCGGTCATGGTCGTGCTCGAAATGATTGGGATCCCCCCGCCCGACCACATGGCCGTCCGCCAGTGGGCCACAGCGATCATGGAGCCCATCTCCACAGACCAGCTCCCGCCCGGCGCCAACCAGCGAGCCCTTGCCGCTCGCGACCAATTCGCCCGCTACCTCCGCGAAAGCCCCCGGCGTTTACACGACTACCGCGAAGAAAGCGTCGTGAACACCCTGCTCGAATCTGAGGCCGACGGCACCATGACCCTCGACGAAGTGATGGTGATGATCATCCATATCTCCCTGAGTGGAAATGGCCCGACCGCCTTCATGCTGGGCAATGCCGCTCTCGCCCTCGCCAGCAACCCCGAACAACAGCAGGCACTCCGCGACAACCCGGGCCTAATGCCGAATCTTGTGGACGAAACCCTGCGCTACGACAGCCCCACTCACCACGTCATTCGCATCGTTCGTAATGACCTCCTCCTCGCCCGCAAGCGCCTCCGCAAGGGCGATGCCGTCCACGTCATCATCGGTGCCGCCAATCGCGACCCCCGCCGCTTCCCCGATCCCGACACCTTCGACCTCGCCCGCGAAGACGTCCGCCACCTCAGCTTCGGCCACGGCATCCACTTCTGCCTCGGTGCGCCCCTCGCTCGTCTCCTCGGCGCCGTTGCCTACGAAAAACTCCTTGCCCATTTCGGCCATCTACGCCTTGCCCCCAACGGCGTTACCCGCGGCGACACCTTCCTCCTCCGGGGGCCGGCCCGCCTCGAACTGGAGCCTGCCTGACCTGCTTCCGGGGGTGACTGTTACCATCGAGACGTGGCTCAAGCCGGACCTCCCATTTTCCTCGTGTTGTTTGCGGTCGCGCTGCTGAGTATCACCGCCGCGCGTGCCTTTGGTGACTCATCACCACCCGGCGAAGAGCCCTCCGCCAGGCAGTCCATCGTTGCGTTCAAGGGGCAGACCGCCGATGTGGGCGCTCCGGCCACCGGCGATCCGACCGGCGCCCTGTTCGAGGTGCATGCAGCGCGCGACCACGCCAACGATGCACACGTCCTCACCTGGGACTTCGGTGACGGCGGAGTCCCCACATATCACATTGGCTACACCGGCGTCGCACCCCGCGCGCCCGGTACCGGTGACGAAATCGAAGTGGCCGGCCAGTTCTATCTGGGGGTCAACTTC
>JAGQGZ010000065.1 GCA_020432105.1 Dehalococcoidia bacterium
CGTCTTCTACGATTACGAGAACCCGAACCGCCCTGGTGCAACATCACCGTGACGCGAACGAACCCCGGTTTGGACCATCGAAGGAGAGCCCATGTCGATCGTTGAGGAACTGATTGAACGCCACAGCGAACGGCTTTCGGGCTTTCCCGCACCGCTGACCCAGCACTTTGAGGACGGCCTGACAGCCCTCTCGCGCCGGCTCACGGATACCCAGGTGACCACCTGGGCCGAAACCGGCATGGAACTCACCGGGCTCAGCCTGCGTTCGTGGGAATCGGCCGCCGAATACTTCAAGATCGGCTCGGCATTCCCCGAAAGCGCCACCTGGGAAGCTATCGAGACCATCGGCCGCGAGGCCGTGACCATGACGGGCGAGTCCGCGCCGCTCGCTGTCTCATTTCTGCGCTCGGCCCCGAAAACGCTCGACGCCATCGGCCCCGGCCACCTCCGCCAGTGGGCCGACCTCGGCAGGCGCCTCTACAAGGGCAACTGGAAGAGCTCATCGCTCGCCGCCCAGTTCTATGATCTCTCGCCGCGCGTGTTCGAAGTCCTCCGCATCGGCCAGTCGGCACGCCTGGTCTTGTTTGTCGACGAGCTCGCCCGGCATAGCTACGAACTTGCCTCCGCCTGCCTCAACCAGGCGCCCGACGTCCTCGGACGCCTCGAGCAGGACGACCGGCTCCCATTTCTCTCGTACGCGGTCGAGCTCGCCCAATCGAGCTGGGCTGACTCCCGCCTCTACTTCGAGCGTGGCGTGCCGTTGGTCCAGAAGGTCCACCAGCCGCTGCGTGAGCGGTACCTTCTCCTCGCCGCCCAGGTGGCGAAGGGCCACCAGCGTTCTGCCTTCCAGTACTTCGAGGAAGCCGCCCGGGCCATCTCCGAGATCGACCCCGAGGACCACCACCATGTCATTGAACTGGGTGAGCAGCTGGCGCCCTACTCGCCATTTGCGGCAATGGACTTCATCACCGCTGTACCGGCAGTCCTGAAGCGTATCCACCTCGACGAGCTGGCCCCCTGGCACGCGACTGGCCTCCAGATCCTCGAAACCAGCCACGACGGTGGCGAGGCCTACTTCCGGCTCCAGTCGACGCGGGCAGAATCAGTCCTCGACACGCTTTCCGCCCGTGTCGAGCTCTCCAAGTACGGAGAAGTGCTGCGCCTCTACTGCAAGGCCCTCACCGGGCGCGACGTCTCCGTGCAGACCACAGCGTCGCTGGCAGAGAAGGGCATCGGCTGGGTCGACGAACACCGGGCAAGCACCGAGGGTTCGACGATCTACCTGCCCCAGGTGATGGAGCAGTACCGCGAGAAAGACGACAACTACGCCGCGATCAAGGTCTTCGCCACCCACCAGGCTGCCCATATCGAGTTCGAGAGCTTTGCCTTTACCTGGGATGCACCCGGCGGTGTGTTCGAAGCCCAGCGCCAGGGATTCGAACAGGCACAGTCCAGGGCAGCAACCGACATGGAGCGGTTCTTCGACCTGATGCCCGACCGGCAGCTCGCCAACGACATCTACACTATCGCCGAAGACAGCCGCATCGACGCGGCCATCAAACGGGAGTACAGCGGTATTCGCCGCTCACTCACCAAAGTGCAGCGGGAAGAGTTGGAACGCCGGCCGAACGTTCAACAATTGCCCCTCCGCCAGGGATTCGTCGAAAACCTCGTGCGCTTCAGCCTTGATGGCCCGGACGCGATCGCCTGGCCGGAGTCGCGGAGCGAAGAGATGGGCCGCGCCCTGGGAATCCTTGGCCGGCTGCGTCAGCCCGAAGCCCTGGTAGCAGATACCGCCGAAGCCACCCTCATGCTCTACATGATGGCCCGCGACATTCCCAACGTGGTCGACGATCAGCTTCTCGAAGAGAACTGGGACACCGTCGAATCGATGGACGATGGCGAAGCGATGCCGATGGAGCTGGGCGAAGGCGGTGGCGAAGGTGCGCAGGCCCAGATGGGCGATGCCGACGGCGGTGACGAGGACTACGAAAGCCCGCAGGAGATCGATTTCCGGGGTGACTTCAAGCCCGAACTCGTCCAGCTGCTGATGAAGCTGAAGGACGATGCATTGCAGGGCGATGCAGGCGAGATGTCGCCCGCCCAGCTCACACCGGAACAGCTGGCCGAACTACTCGAGAAGAGCGCCGAGATTGACCTGGACGCCTTGATGGAAGGCGATCTCGACGCAACCACCGGGATGTTCATGTCCAACCTGATGAAGGAGGCTGGCACACCTTCTTCCGAGAAGGACGGCAAGTCGGGCGAACCAACGACCGACGACAGCACCGGCTCAGGCGACGGCGAAGAACCCCTCAAGCCCATCGTCACCATCTATTACTACGACGAGTGGGATTTCCGCGCCCAGGATTACAAGCCACGCTGGTGCGCCGTGAAGGAATCGAAGCTGGAAGAAGGGGCCGACAACTTCTACGAAGACACGCTCCACGAGCATGCCGGCCTTGTCTCGCAGACACGCAAGCAATTCGAGCTGATGAAGCCCGAGATGTTCCGAAAGATCAAGAGGCTCCCCGACGGCGAGGATATCGACCTCGACGCGGCCATCGAGTGGATGATCGAGAATCGCATCGGCGCCAACCCGTCCGACAAGATCTACTGGCGCCGCAACAAGATTGAGCGCGACGTCGCTGTCGCATTCCTCATCGATATGTCCGCCAGCACCGACGAGGAAATCAACAAGCGAGAACGCCAGTACGAGGACAGCGACTACGACGACGACCCGCGGAAGTACCTCAGCTGGTGGGTCTCGAAGCGGCGGCAGGAGCTTTCAAGCCCGCCGAAGCGAATCATCGACCTCGAAAAAGAGTCCACGGTGCTGCTGATGACCGCGCTGGAAACAATCGGCGACCAGTACGGCATCTACGGATTCAGCGGCTATGGCCGTGACAATGTGGAATTTTATGTCATCAAGGATTTCGACGAACGCCTCGATGACAACATCAAGCACCGTCTCGACAGCGTCACGCCCATCCGTTCTACCCGTATGGGTCCGGCCATCCGGCACGCGACCCACAAGCTGATGCTGACCGACGCCAAGGTGAAGATCCTCGTCCTCCTCAGCGATGGTCGCCCCCAGGACCACGGCTACGGCCGCGACCGGACGGAGAAAGAGTACGCCATCCATGACACCAAGCAGGCGCTCAATGAAGCCAAGCGCGAGGGCATCACACCCTTCGCGCTGACCGTCGACCGCGCCGGCCATGACTACCTGAAAACCATGTGTGAAGACATGGGATACGAAGTAGTCGCCGATATCGAGGCTTTGCCCAGCCGGCTCCCGGCGCTCTATCGCCGCCTGACCGAGTAGCAATGGCAACGCGCCTGCTCCTCCTCCGTCACGGGGAGTCCGAAGGGAACGCCGCCCGGATCCTCCAGGGGCGTTTCGACTCCCCCCTGAGCGATACCGGCCGGGCCCAGGCACATCTCACAGGCAGCGCCCTCGCTGGTGAGGGAATCGACCGGATCATCGCCAGTCCGCTCCTCCGTGCAGCCGAGACCGCCGAGGTGGTCGCCTCCTACCTGGAACTCGAACCGGCCCATCATGAAGGCCTGCTTGAGTACGATATGGGCGCAGCCAGCGGCAAGACATGGCCGGAGATCCGCGATGAATTCGCCGGCGTTTTCGAAAAACTGGCCGAGGGTGAGCGGCCCACCTTCCCGGGCGAAGAGGGCAGGCGTAACTTTGCCGGCCGCGTCGCCGCCACGCTTCGAGAAGTAGCCTCTTCCGAAGGAACCACGCTGCTGGTGACGCATGGTGGGGTCATCGGCGCGATGTGCCACCTCACAATGGGAATGGACTACGTCACCGGGAGCCGTTTTTCCGTGAGCAACTGCTCGATAACGGAACTCCGCAGCTCCCCCGGCGGCACGCTCATCCTTCGCCGGACAAACGACGTATGCCACCTGCTAGGAAACGAGACGCAACTCGACCTCGGCTAGCCGACCACCATGTTTACCCAACCATTGATGGAGACGAAGAGAAAGCCCGAGTCTTCGGTGCCCCTGAACACGACCTCGACCCCCGGAACGACCTCAACCCGGCCCACGTTCTTCATCACCCAGCCATGGTTGCCAACGCTTGTTACGTCCACCCGCGCAAGCGAGGGCCAGAGCAAGATGGTTACGCCATCGGCCGCCCCACCAGCGGTCAGTCGATAGACCTTCGTGCCGTCCGGCGAATAGGGCTCAATGGTCGCTGTTGCTCGAAACAGCCCGGCAACGGCGTGGACGGCCTCCGGCGAGAGGCCGTCATAGGTGGGCGGCACGGTCGGGGTCGCTAAGCCTTCTTCGCTTGCTTTTCCGCCATCTCAAGGATCGTGTTGGCAATCAGGCGCGCATGGGGATACGGCTTCCACCCCTCGGGAGTGTTGTAGTAGCGCGTCCCCGCCTGGTATTCGTCAGGTTCGCGCTCGCCATATTCCACGTCCACACCCGCCACCCGGATGCTTGGCGAGCCAAGGAACTTCTTGTCCTTGGCGTCCTCCATGCCGTTGACCTCGGTGTAGGTCACTTCGCACTCAAGTTCCGACGCTTCAATCGCCAGGCGCAAAGCCTCTTCGGCCGCGTCGCTCCGGCCGGTCTGTCCCGAATAGAGAAATTCAATCTGCATGGCCACCTGGCAGGTCCTCCGATGTTCTCTCGTGGAGCCGGGCAACCAGCTCACCTTCACGCCCGAGCGTGCCCGGCACGTAATACTGTCGCCCAACCAGCTCTTCGGGCAAATAGACCTCACCGCGGGCGACATGCCGTTCCTCGTCATGGGCATAGCGATAGCCGGCGCCATGGCCCAATTGCCGCATTAGCGAGGTCGGGGCGTTTCGAAGATGCATGGGCACCGGCAGGTGCGCGGTTTCCTTCGCATCCTGGAGAGCGGAAATGTATGACGTGAGGGCTGTGTTGCTCTTCGGCGCGAGAGCGAGATAGAGACAGCACTCGGCCATGGGCAGGAACCCTTCGGGCATGCCGATGAAATGGACCGCCTGCTGGCACGACACAGCCACCCGCAGCGCCTCCGGGTCGGCAAGGCCCACGTCTTCGGCCGCCAGGATGACCATCCGCCGGACGATGAAGAGCGGGTCTTCCCCGGCCTCGATCATGCGGGCGAGCCAGTAGAGGGAGGCGTCGGGATCGGAGCCGCGCAACGACTTGATGAACGCCGAAACGGTGTCGTAGTGGAAGTCGCCGGTGCGGTCGTGGTAGGGCCGGCGATCCTGCAATGCTTGCTGCACGTCCTCGACGCTGACGACACCATCGCGCGCGGCAGCTCGCTGGCCGGCAATGTCCAGCGCCGTGAGGGCAGACCGGGCATCGCCGGCGGCGCCATCCACGATTAGCCGTCGGGCGTCTTCCGGCAGCTTCAGCGCCAGGCTCCCCAGTCCCCGCTCATCGTCGGCGACGGCAGCGTCGACGATCCGGCCAACCGATTCATCGGTGTGCCCGCCAAGCCGGATCACGCGCACCCGGCTCAGCAACGGAGCGACGACCTCGAAGCTCGGGTTCTCGGTGGTCGCGCCGATGAGTACGAACGTGCCATCCTCGACGTATGGCAGGATGACATCCTGCTGAGCCTTGTTGAACCGGTGAATCTCGTCGACGAAAAGCACTGTCCGCAGGCCCACAGCCCGGCGTTCTTTCGCCTCGGCGACCACCTTGCGCAGGTCGGCAACACCGGACGAGACCGCGCTGATAGCGACGAAGGTGGCATCGACGTGGCGGGCGAGGATCCGCGCAAGCGTCGTCTTCCCGCAGCCGGGCGGCCCCCAGAGAATCACCGACGGTAGCCGCCGGGCCTCTATTGCACCGCGTAGCAGGGACTTCGGGCCAACCGCAGCTTCCTGTCCGACGAATTCATCCAGCGTGCGTGGCCGCATCCGGGCAGCCAGCGGGGCATCTGCAGGGAGCACATCAGGCTCCAGGGCAAATGAGGCCTGGTGGCCGGTGGACGGCCGGGAAGCCATCAGGATCCCGCCAGCACGGCGACCGTTACGCCGTCGCCGCCGGCATCGGCGGGTCCCGATTCGTAGCGGCGAACGAGGGGATGGTCGGCCAGTGCGTCGCGGATCGCCGCCCGAAGTGCGCCGGTCCCCTTCCCGTGGATGATCCGCACAAACGGCAACCCCGCCTGGTAGGCATCTTCGATGTAACGGTCGCACGACTCCAATGCTTCGTCCGCCCGGTGCCCCCGCACGTCTAGCTCCGAGGCTACGACGGGCGCCACCCGGATTCGGCCAGGGGACGGCCTGCGGTCGGGAGATTCCACTCGCTCGATCCGGTCGACCGATACCTTCATTCGCAGCGCTCCGAACTGGGCATCAACGCGGCCGTCTTCGCCGACAGCTGTGAGTGCTTCGCCGACCTGGGGAATATCCCGCACGTGGAGTCGCGCTCCCGGCTCGATTTCGGCAGCTGTGTGCGACATCGGCGGTGCCTTTCGCTTCGACCTGGCAGAGTGCTTGAGTTTTTCAAGGTCGGCATCCAGGGCCGCCAGGGTGGCGGCAGCTTCGCTCACATCGGCAGCCGTATCCCGGCGGCGCACGCGGTCGACCTCTTTTCGCATGCGGGCCAACTGGTCCTCGGCCTCGCGCGTTGCCGACCGCAAGATCTCCGTGCGTTCAGACTCCACGGCATCGCGGCGGCGCGATAGATCGACGCGGATATCCTCGGCCTCCCGGCGCGCGACCTCCTCAGCCGCCCTCGCCTCGGATGCCGCCTGCCGTTCCTTGCGAATCTCCTCGAGCATCGTTTCTAGCTCGTAGTGGTGCTCACCAAGTCCCCCCTCGGCTCTCGCCACGACCGCCTCGTCAAGCCCAAGCCGCCTGGCGATAGCCAGCGCGTTCGACTGGCCCGGCAGCCCAACCACCAGATGGTAGGTCGGGCTCAACGTCTCCAGGTCGAACTCGACCGAGGCGTTCTGGATCCGCGGGTGCTCGTGGGCGAACACCTTCAATTCGCTGTGGTGCGTGGTTGCCACCACCCGGCATTCCCGTTCCACGAGCGTTTCGAAAATCGCCCGCGCGAGGAGTGCGCCCTCGGTGGGGTCGGTGCCCGCCCCCAGTTCGTCCAGCAACACCAGGGTTGATGCGTCGGCTCGTGCGAGGATCGCGATGATGTTCCGCATGTGTGCCGAGAAGGTCGACAGCGATTGCTCGATCGACTGCTCGTCACCGATATCCGCCAGCACATCACCCACCACCGAGAACCGGCTTCCCTCATCGCAGGGGACGGGCATGCCGGCCTGGACCATCAAGGTCAGCAGTCCCAGCGTTTTCAGGGCGACGGTTTTGCCACCAGTGTTCGGTCCTGTGATCAGGACCCCAAGCGTCTGGCCACCGATTTCGAGATCGAGGGGCACCACCGGATCTGAGAGGAGCGGATGGCGAGCACGGACGAGGATCGTGCTGCCATCCCGGTGCAGCCACGACGTGTGGTCACCAGGGGGCGGTACCTGGGCCCTTATTCGCCGGCCGAAACGGGCAAGAGCCGTATGCATGTCGAGGATAGCCAGGGCCTCGATGGCGATGCGAGCTTCGTCACCGGCAGCTGCCAGGTGGCCGGTAATCTCGCGGAGGATGCGGCGGACCTCATGCTCCTCAGCCGCAAACAGCTCACGAACCTCGTTGCCGGCATCCACGACACCCATCGGCTCGATGAAGACCGTCGCCCCACTGGACGACACATCGTGCACGATGCCCGGGAATTGGCCCCGGCTATCGGCTTTGATCGGCACTACCTTCCGGCCGTTGCGTTCCGTCAGGAGGCCTTCCTGGGCGATGCCGCGGCGAATAGCGTCTGCCAACGCCGCCGATGCTCGCTGCTCCAGGCGTTGCTGGGCGATGCGAAGCTCGCGCCGTACCGTGGCAAGCTTTTCGCTTGCGGAGTCCGCCACCTCCGCCCGGTCGTCGATAGCCGTGGCAACCGCATCGACGAACGTGTGGAAGTCGCCGATACGTTCCCCGATCCGATTGAGTCCGGGAACCCGGTCGCCCACCCGTTCTAGCACTCGCCGGGCACGGGCAGCGGTTGCCAGGCACCAGGCAGCGGACTGGAGGTCACCGGCCGTCAGCGCCACGTCCTTCTCTGCGGCAGCGATCGTGGGGCGAATATCACTCGCGGCGGCGAACGGTACGTCCAGTCCCATTTGATCGAGTAGCAGGGCCTCTGCCGTCAGCTGCTGGCGGGCAACAACATCGTCGAACGTCCCTACGGGTTCGAGGCCCAGCACGAGCTCGCGACCGACGCTAAACGCCGTCCCATCGGCGACGAGTTCCCGCACTCGGGGGAACTCCAAGACTCGGATTGCATGCGCATCCACGCAAACAAGGGTACGAGAGCCACGAAGATCCCGTAAGGTTACGTTCGCTGCTGGTCACGCCGCCGACCGTCAACGTATGCTCTTGAGCCATACGTCCTACCTTGAGAAGTATCAATGTTCTCGAAAGTCCTGGTCGCCAACCGTGGCGAAATTGCCCTGAGAATCGTCCGTGCCTGTCGCGACCTTAGCGTCCGGTCCGTCGCGATCTACTCTGACGTCGACCGCCTCTCACCCCATGTTCGCTATGCGGATGAGGCTCACCACATCGGGGCAGCAGAGGCGTCCGAAAGCTATCTCAACGCGGGCAAGATCATTGCTGTGGCGAAAGCTTGCGGTGCCGATGCCATTCATCCTGGATATGGTTTCCTCGCCGAGAACGCCGACTTTGCCGAAGCATGCGAGAAGGCGGGGCTGACATTCATCGGGCCGCCACCCTCGGCTATCCGGCAGCTTGGAGACAAGGTCGCTGCCCGGGCCCTCGCCCAGGAAGTTGGCATCCCGGTGGTGCCCGGCAGCATCGAAGCGACCACCGTTTCAGAAGCCGCAGCAGCCGCTGAGGAGGCCGGCTACCCCGTGATGGTGAAGGCCGCCGCCGGCGGCGGTGGACGCGGCATCCGGATCATCGAAGATCCCGCCGACCTGGAGAGCTCGGTGGTGCGGGCGATGCGGGAGGCGGAAGCTGCATTCTCCAACCCGGCCGTCTACATCGAGAAATACCTGTCGCCGGTGCGTCACATCGAGATCCAGGTCATTGCCGACCAGTTCGGAAACATCGTCCCCGTCGGTGAGCGCGAATGCTCGATCCAACGGCGCCACCAGAAACTCATCGAAGAGTGCCCAAGCGTTGCCGTCACGCCCTCACTGCGGAGGAGCCTTGGCCGTGCAGCTACTCGCCTCGCACGGGCGGCCGGTTACCAGAATGTCGGCACCGTCGAATTCCTCCTGCTTGAGGACGGGAGCTACTTCTTCCTGGAGATGAACACGCGCCTCCAGGTCGAGCACCCGGTGACGGAGATCACGACCGGCGTCGACCTCGTGAAAGACGCCATGCTCGTCGCTGCCGGAGACGAGCTCGAATACGAGGAGACCGACCTCCTGACGCGTGGTTGGGCAATCGAATGCCGGATCGTCGCCGAAGACCCGTTCAACAACTTCCTGCCGTCTGTGGGGCGCCTTGTGCTGGCTCGTGAACCGGCCGGGCCCGGCATACGGGTGGAAAGCGCCCTCTACGACGGCATGGAGATCACCCCCTACTACGATTCACTCCTGGCCAAGGTCACGGCATGGGGCCGCAATCGCGAGGGTGCTATCGAACGGATGAAGCGGGCACTCACCGAGTTCCGGGTGGTGGGTGTCGCCACGAATATCCCCTACATCCGCCAGGTCCTCGACCTCCAGGATTTCATCGACGGCCGGCTGGATACGGGCTTCCTCGATCGCCACAAGGTGCTCCCCTCCGAACTACTGGCCGAGCAGGAAGAGGCGGCCGCAATCGCCGCATTGTTGCTCGTCAGCCGCGAGGGACATACGGCACCCGGCCGGAACGGAACGGCGGCAACGCCAACAGCCAGCGGGCGCGGCCCTCAGGGCTCCCGGTGGCGTGAACAGATGTCAGGCAGTGTAGGGATGGGACGATGGCTCAGAAGTTCCTGATCCACACGGACACGCGCGACGTCGTACTCGAATACGAGGCGACCGACGACGACGGAATTCGTGTGCGCATCAACGAAGACGGACCCTGGAAGACAGCAGGCCTCGAACAGGTCGGCGACACCGGCCTGTTCCTGCTCATGATCGACAATCAACCGACAGAACTCTACCTCGAGCGGCGACGCGGCGGCGCCTCCGTGACCATCGGGCGGCATACGTTCGACTTCAAAGTAGACCGCTGGCGCTCAGCATTCGAAAACCGCGACACCGAAGAAGCGGGCGCCACGGGAACGCTCAAGATTACCGCCCCCATGACCGGTTCAATCGTCGACGTTCAGCGAAGCGTGGGCGATCCGGTGGAGACGGGAGACGTCCTGCTCATCATCGAATCCATGAAAATGGACAACGAACTGCGGACGCCCGGCAACGGTGTAGTCTCGGCGATTCACGTAAAGGCAGGCGACCGGGTCACTGCTGGCCAACTGCTTGCCGTTGTCGAAGCCTGACCGCGAAATTGACCCGCTCGCTGCTACCACCGTACGCTCGACAGTGGCTGTGCTAGGTGGGGAGCTAGCGGTGCCCTGTACCCGCAATCCGCTACAGCGGGGCTGAATTCCTTCAGGAGGGCTGGTTTTCCGGGGACTGTCCTCGTCAAGTGACGTTGACGGCCTGGTCCTGCGCGGCGGAGCGCCATGAACCTGGTCAGGTCCGGAAGGAAGCAGCCATAAGTGGTCAGCCCCGGGTGCCGCAGGTCTACCGGGCCCGAGTTGGCTGGCAGAGAGCAAGCTCGAAATCCAGTTCGAATGAAGGTGCACAGTCAACCTCAACCCTTGTCTGGGTGCCGTTACCCATGAGCCCGGGACGCAAAGCCGGCCCCCGGGCGCGTAAATCGCTGGGTCAACACTTCCTCAAGGACGAGCGCATTCTCGCCGCCATCGTTGACGCGCTTCCCCCTCCGGGGCTGCCGCTCATCGAGATTGGCCCGGGGACTGGAGCGCTCACCCGCGAACTCCTCCAAGCCGGCCACCGCGTCGTTGGGCTCGAGATCGAACCACGGATGATCCGCCACCTGCGGACGGAATTCGGCGACAACCCAAACCTGGAACTCCACCAGGGCGATGCCCGTGACCTCGACCTCGCGGACCTGGTCAATGGACAGGACTACAACGTCGCCGGCAACCTGCCCTACTTCGCTGCCAACCCGATCATCCGCCGCTTCCTCGAAAGCCCGCGCCGCCCTCGCAAGGCCGTGGTCATGGTCCAGAAAGAAGTGGGCAAGGAGATCGCGGCCAGCCCCGGACACATGTCCCTGCTGGGCATCTCCGTCGCCGTCTACGCTGAGGCAGAGTACCTTTTCGATGTTTTCCCGGAAGCCTTTGATCCACCTCCAAAAGTGATGTCCGGAGTCGTGCGACTAATCCCACGGGAACATCCCCTCGTGCAAAACGAGGAAATCGAGTCCTTCTTCGAGCTCGTTTCGAAGACCTTTCGCAACCCCCGCAAGCAGATCCACAACAGCCTGTCACGGGGGGTCTGGCTACCTGACGGTGGCGCTGACGAAGCACTGGAACTCGCCGGGATCGACTCCACCCGCCGTCCCGAAACCCTTGCCGTTTCTGAGTGGCTCGCACTGCTCGCAGCGACACGAAAGGTGCTCGCCCGTGCATGACACTCTGACCGGTTCGGCACCCGCGAAGATCAACCTTGTGCTTGAGGTGCTCGGACGTCGTAAGGATGGCTATCACGAGATACGCACAGTCATCCAGAAGGTCGACCTCTGCGACACCGTCACGCTGGCCTGGGACCGTGATCCCGGGATTACCGTTGTTGGCCCGGCGGCAAGAGGGACACCGGCTACCAGAGACAACCTCGCCTGGCGAGCCGTTGAGACCCTCCGAGACCTGGCGGGCATGAGGTTGCCGCTCCCACATATTGCCATCGAGAAGTCGATTCCCGCCGCGTCCGGCCTGGGCGGCGGGGCATCGGATGCGGCGACGGCCCTGCGACTCGTGGCCCGCGCCTGGGACATCGACGACGAATCCATGCTCGCGCGGGCAGCAAATGCCGTAGGGAGCGACGAAGCCTTCTTCCTGGGGGGGGCCACCGCCCTCGTCAGCGGCCGTGGCGAGACTGTCACGCCGTGTTCCCCCCTGCCCCACCATGGCGTGGTGCTGTTCATCCCCCGGGAGACCCTCCCCAACAAGACTGCGACACTCTTTGCGTTGCTCAGCCAGCAGCCGTTCGACGACGGCGATCGCTGCAGAACATTTGTTGAGGAGCATCCAGCCCAGATCAGCGTGCGTAACACCTTCAATGCCTTCGAACGCGTTGCGTTCGAGACATTCGGAGGATTAGGCGCCGTTCGCGACGCCCTGGCGGACGCTATCGGCGACAACGTGCGGCTCTCCGGGGCGGGTCCGGCGCTCTTCTGGATAGGTCCCCGGGGAGAGGCGGCGGCGGTTGCTTCCCGGGCGAGCGATGTCAGCGGTATCGATGTCGTCGTCTGCCAGACACTGAGATGACACTGCGCGTGCTGCTCACCGGAATGGCCGGTGGCTACGCCCTGGCCCTCCTCAGCACGGCCATCGCCACTTATCTGCTTGTTGGCGCGATGAACTCGGGCCGGCTGGACCGCTGGATCGATTCAAGCGTCCCCCGCGCGCTCATCTCCATCCAGATCATGGTCGGGGCCACAGCAGTCTGGATGCTGGTAGGAACCGGGCTTGCGGCACTTTACCTGGGCGGCAACTTCGCCGGCATGGTCAATGGGTTGGGCTCACCATCGCTACCCTTCACCGCAATCGTGGTTGCCATGGCCCTGGCACCGCTGCCGTTGATGTTCGTCATCAATGCCGGGCGCTGGTGGATCTGGCTGGCGCTGGCCGCAGCATTCGCAGTGTTGTTCGGCTGGATTCTGCCTCTGGCTGGCGAATGATATAGTCGATCATGTGAACTCCCGAACCAACCAGATGGCCCACCTATGACCGGCACCGTTATCGATATGCACCTTCACACAACGAAGGGTGCGTCAGACTCAATGCTCGACCCGGACGAGCTCATCGCGGAAGCGATGCGCGTTGGCCTGAGCGGCGTCAACATCACCGAGCACGATCGCATGTGGGAATCGTGGGACCTGAGCCCCTTCCGCAAGAAGCACGATGGCATCTTCGTCTCCAACGGCATGGAAGTGTCCACCGACATGGGGCATATCCTGGCGATTGGCCTGAAGGGCTACCAGAGCGGCATCCGGCGGCTTGAGAAACTCCGGGAAATCGCAGACGAGCAGGGAGCCTTCCTGGTGGTGGCCCATCCCTTTCGCCACTTCTTCGATCCGGTGCACTTCAAACGCGAGGGCAAGGAGCCGTTCAACCTGACGCCCGAGCAGGCTTCTAAGTTGCCCGTCTTCCAGCTTGTCCACGGCATCGAGGTACTCAACGGCTGTAACACCCCCCGCGAGAACTACTTCGCGCTCCAGGTGGCGAAGATCATGGGGAAGCCCGGCACCGGCGGCTCCGACGCCCACTCGACACAGGGCATTGGCTATTTTGCGGCGGTCTTCGACGAGAACCTCGAAAGCCAGGAACACATGGTCGAGCAGATGCATAAGGGCAACTTCCACCCCGGCCGGGACCTGGCCGATGGCACGCTCAACAATTATTGGGAAACAGCCGAACCTGTCGCCTTCTATGAATAGAGCGAAACGACCCCATCATTGAACCGATGGCTGCGTCCACCCATAATGGATTTCTGAGCCGAAGTGGCGGAAAGGCAGACGCGCTACGTTCAGGGCGTAGTGCCCCTTGCGGGCGTGTGAGTTCAAATCTCACCTTCGGCACCAAGCGTGCGCCGGTAGCTCAGGGGATAGAGCGCTGCCCTGCGGAGGCAGAGGTCGGAGGTTCGAATCCTCCTCGGCGTACCAACGTCCATTTGGGGGCGGTTAGCTCAGTTGGTTAGAGCGCGTCGTTCACACCGACGAGGTCACTGGTTCGAGTCCAGTATCGCCCACCATCCCGCCGATCCTCCCAATTTCCTGCCACAGATCTGTTTGTAAAGCCCGGGTTCGTCAACTATCTTTGGACGATGCGCGAACGGTCGTTTTGCGTTGTTCAGAGAAACCCGGAGGACGTGCGCCACCATGAGTGACGATGGCCTGACCGAATCCCCCACCAGCGCTGATGCAATGATCGGCAGCGTCCTTAACCGCCTCGCTACGGTTGAGTTCGACGACCGCAAGGACGAAGAGGAAGAAGACGAGAGTCCGGACGACGAGAAGACGAATCTCGCCGAACAGGAGGAGGAAGAGGAAGAAGAGGTTGAGGAGGTCAACCTCCTTAGCGAGGAGTCCGAGGGGATCGACGACCCCGTCAGGATGTACCTGCGCGAGATCGGCAAGGTCTACCTCCTGACCGCCGACGACGAGAAGCACCTTGCTCGCCAGATGGAGGAAGGCCTTCATATCGAGGAGATCAAGGAAGGCTACGTCCAGGCCTACGGCCACCCGCCTTCGAACACCCGCGTCATGGTGACGCTTCTCGAGCAGTGGACCGAGCTCCTGCCGGTCTACAAAGCGGCAAAGACCTTCATCGACGACTACGAGAAGATCATCGGGGACAAGACTCCCGAAGTGGATGAGAACGGCGACACCGTCGCCTTCAAGGTTCCCAAGTGGCGTGACGTTGAGGCGCCCAAGCTCAGGAACAAAGGCTACGTCGACGTGATCGGCGACGCGCAGTTCCGGGGCCTGGTCGACCAGGAAATGGACCTCGACTTCCGGATCTACGCCATGCAAAAGGCCAGGATGGAAGAGGACGAAGCCCACCTCGCCATCGTCAAGCTCTCGACGATCACGAACATCATCGGCGCCCCCCTGCTGGAGAAGATGGCCGAGGAAGCCGGCGGCGAGAAGGAACTGCTTCCGCCCGCCCCGGGCCTGGTGGAGAAGCTCTCACCCCTCGAGGACCAGCTCCGCTACCACTTTGACCGGATCACCCATGAAGGAATCAAGGCAGAGAAGCGCCTGACCGAGGCGAACC
>JAGQGZ010000066.1 GCA_020432105.1 Dehalococcoidia bacterium
CCTGCTTCCGGGGGCCCGCTACGAGAAGGTCATCGAAGCGTTTGGTGGCCGCAGTTACTTCGTGACCACCCCGGACGAACTGAAGCCTGCACTCGAGGCGGCGAACAACGGCGATGGACCAGCGATCGTGCACATTGCCATTGACCCGCGGGCCCAACGGAAGCCGCAGAAGTTCGACTGGCACACCGGCCGAACCTAGGCCGGATCCGTCCGACGCAGACACAGGGAGCGGTGACCGCTGGTCACTGCTCCTGCGTTCCGTGACCATTGGCTGGTGAAGCATCGAGTGCTGGCGGCGGTTGCGGCAATGCTGGTACTGGGCTGCAGCCAGGGTGGCGGGGCAGTAACGGTTGCAACGGTCGGGGACGCGACAGAGGGACCGGCCAGCACGACGGCGATCACCACTGCCGACAACGCGGACCAGGCGAATCCGACGGCGACTACCGCGGACGTTCCCGAGAACAGGAGTGTGACGCTGGCGGCGGTCGGGGACGTAATGCTGGCGCGGAGCATTGGGCAGCTCGTCCTGGACGAGGGCGCAATGGCCGTCTTCCAGGGTGTGCGCGAGGAACTGCTGGACGCCGACGTCACCTTTGCGAACGTGGAATCGGCGATTTCGGAGAGGGGAGCACCGGCGCAGAAGGGGTACACGTTCGAGGCGCCGCCAGAGACCATCGCCGCCCTGGTGGATGCGGGCATAGACGGTGGCCCAGGCCAACAACCACGCACTGGACTTCGGGCCGACGGCCCTACTAGACACTCGTGCGCGCCTGGAGGGAGCAGGGATTGCGGTCGCGGGCTCGGGAAACAACGAAGCGGAGGCTCGCCGGCCTGCTTTGCTTGAACGCTGGGGCGTGACGTTCGCCTTCCTGGCATACGTGGATACAGCGGCCGAGGGTTCGTATAGCCAGGCCAACTGGGATGCGACGGACGACAGGCCAGGCGTGGCCTGGGCATCAATTGAGGAAATCGTGGCCGACGTGACCTCAGCAACAGCGGTGGCGGATGTGGTTGTGGTCTCGCTGCATGTGGGGGTGGAATACAGCACGACACCATCGGATCTCCAGCGTATGTACGCGGAGGCAGCAATCGACGCAGGGGCCAGCCTCGTGCTGGGGCATCATGCCCACGTCCTGCAGCCGGTGGAGGAGTACAACGGCGGGCTCATCGCCTACAGCCTCGGGAACTTCGTGTTCGACGGCTTCGATGGCTCCTCGAATGTGACGGCGATCCTGCGCGTGACCTTCGAGGAGGGTCAGGTTAGCGACTGGGGGTTGATCCCGGTATCGATCGCTGGTGGTGTTCCGATCCTGGACTGATCGAATTCGGTGGTGCCAGGTTCGTAGCCCGGGCAGCGGAGGACGGGTAGCGGCGGATACTTCGGATAGAGACTGTCGGCATTCGCGCGAGCACAGCGCACGAATGTGGAACCACGGGCCGACTCAACAAGGCGAGCATGAATGCAGTCGGAGCAGAGGCCGGTGCCCGGCTGATACGACACTACTTCGGCGACCGGGAATGCATCTCCCGGCCGGTCGCATGGACGCCGGGAAAGGGCGAAACCGGCATCAGGCGCGAAGTATGGCGCCCAACTCGCGTTCGAGGCGACCGAGGAGTGCATTGCGAACCTTCGCAATATCGGCGTCGGTGAGCGTCCGGTCGTCGCTCTGGAGGCGAAGCTCGATTGCGAGAGAGCGCTTCCCTTCGGGCAGGCCAGGTCCGCGGTAGTCATCGAAGATGTCGGCATCGACGCGGATGTCGCGAGCGCGGTGGGAACGCACGAGCCGAAGCACCTCGGCGGCGGGTGCATCGATGTCGATGAGCAGGGCTACATCGATACGGGCAATGGGATGCCGGGATGGAGGCGTGTAGGCGGGCCGATCGGGGATCACGCGCGCAAGGTCCTCCAGCCACATCTCAAGGAGGAATACCGGCTCATCGATATCGAAGCCGGCGGCGGTGCCGGGATGAACCTGGCCGACGAGCCCGAGTGCCTGTTTGCCGGACTGGATGGTGGCGGTGTGGCCGGCGAGGAATCCGAATTCTTCGGTACGGGAGAGTGCGAACTCGACGCCGAGTGAGTCAAGGATGGCGCCGAGGGCGCCACTGGCGTCGTAGAAGTCGAGGGCATCACCGGAAGCACGAGCCCAGCGGTCTTCGCGTGAGCCACCAAGGACGGCGCAGATGACCGGGCGTTCGTGGGGAAGGTCAGCCTCGGTGGGGAGATATTCCACGCCTGCTTCAAAAAGGCGGAGCGCGCCCTGGTGCCGGCGGAGGTTCGCCGCAAAGCTCTGGAGCACAGAGCCGCGGAGCGAGGTACGGAGCATGCGATGTTGGGAGGCGACAGGGTTCACGGCCTTCATGGGACGATTCCGAAGCTCATCAGTGCCATCGACGACAGGATTGAGAGTGCGCTCGTCGACCAGGGAATAGTTGATCACCTCATAGAAGCCAAGGCCGACAGCGATGTCACGAATACGCTCGCGAAGGTCCTCGACAGGGCGAGGTTCGGGCGCCGGTAGCGTGCCGCGGAGCATGGTGGGAGGGATGCGGTCGTAGCCGTAGATGCGCCCGATCTCCTCGATGACGTCATCGTGGATGAGGACGTCTGGCCGCCAGTATGGAGGCGTGACGGTGTAGCCCTCGGGCTGCACGGCGACCGTGAAGCCAAGGGCCTCGAGGATGCGGCGGACCTCAGCTTCGGGGACGGTGATGCCAAGCACCTTCTCGACTCGGGCGTTGCTCACGCCTACGGACGGAAGTGGCAGTGGCGACGGGTAAACATCGACAAGACCAGCAGCCACGGTTCCACCGGCAATCTGCTCGATGAGGTGGAGAGCCCGATGCTGGGTATGGGCCGGGGTTTCCGGGCCGATGCCTTTTTCGAACCGGAGCGAGGCTTCGGTACGGAGCTTGAGTGCGGCTGTCGTGCGGCGGATGGTGGCGGGGGTGAAGTTGGCTATCTCAAGAAGGACGTTCGTCGTACCGGCATGCACTTCGCTGGCGCCGCCGCCCATGATTCCGGCGAGGCCGGTGGGGCCTTCAGCGTCGCAGATCATGAGCATGTCGGCTGTGAGTTCGCGATCTACGTCATCGAGCGTGGTCAGGCGTTCGCCGGGAAGGGCGGTGCGGACCTCGATACGCTTGCCCCGGACGAGGTCGTAGTCGAAGGCGTGGAGCGGCTGACCGGTCTCCAGCATCACGTAGTTGGTGATGTCGACGATGTTGTTGATCGGGCGCTGGCCCATGCGGCGCAGGCGGTCCTGCAGCCACTGCGGCGAGGGGCCCACGGTGACGCCCTCGATGACGGAGGCAGTGAATCGGCGGCAGAGGTCGGGCGCCTCGACGACCACCTCGACCTTCGCAGTTGCGGGTTGATCGCCTTCAGCGTGAGAGGTTTCCAGTTCGCGGAGGGGTAGCCGGAGAAGAGCGGCGACTTCTCGTGCAAGGCCATAGACGCCAAGGAGATCGGCGCGGTTGGCCCAGGTTGAGACATCGAAGACCACATCACCCAGCTGTTCGACGAGGGGGCGACCAACGGGAGCATCAGGAGGAAGGACGAGGATGCCCTCGTGCTCCTCGCTGAGGCCAAGCTCTTTTTCGCTGAGAACCATGCCGGCGGACTCGACGCCGCGGATGGAGTTGCGCTTCAGCTTTGTTACCTGACCCGTGTGGCCGTCGACCAGCACGGCACCTTCGGAAGCAAACGCGACTTTCTGGCCAGCGGCGACGTTCGGAGCGCCGCAGACGACCGTTCGCTCGCCTTCGCCGGCGTCGACGGTAGCGAGGCGGAGGCGGTCGGCGTTGGGGTGGGGCTCCACGCGGAGGACCGTGGCGACGCGGACGAGGTTGGGGTCCCAATCGCCACCGATAGTCTCCCAGCCCTCAACTTCGGCGATTGCGTCGGTGATCTTCGCGGCGAGTTCGGGGATGGACAGATCGACATCGACGTACTCGCGGAGCCATGAGAGGGGAAGCTTCATCGGGACCTGTCGTGGGGCGGTATGCCCGGGTGTGGGATCCCTATTGTGGGCGACTGCACAGACAGGGAAAACCTGAGGCGTTTTACTGGACGGCGGTTGTATTCTGCCTGTGCGACACAATCCATGACGAATTCGACACGAGGCTCCTCCCACCAGGTCAGCGATTCCCCCGGATTCTCCACACCGTTTATTGGGCGGAATGACGAAATCGAGAGCATTGTGAGAATGCTTGAGCGACCAGAGTGCCGCCTGGTGACGGTGATAGGGCCGGGTGGTGTGGGTAAGACGCGCCTGGCAGCTGAGGTTGCCGCACGAATCTCCGGAGACACCATTCCACGGCATTTCATCGACATGGCCACGGTGACCAGGAGTGACGCGGCAGCACTGCGTATAGCCCGAGCCTTCGACGTGACACTTCCACAACTGGACGGTGACGGTGTCGAGTTTCTCGCCGAGGCACTGCGGGACAGGGCTGCGGTCGCGGTCCTGGACAACTTCGATCACCTTGTCGACGCATTTGCCGAAGCGCTCGGGACGATTGCATCCAGGTGCCCGGAGGTCCAATTCATCGTGACCTCGCGGGTTGCACTCAACGTGCAACAGGAATGGCGATTCAATCTTCCAGGCCTGGATACTGAGGGAGCGACGGGCGCGCGGAACCTGTTTCTTGACCGCGCAAGCCGTGTGAGTGGCAGGGAACCAGGCGACTTCGACCCCGTTGCTGTGGGCAGGATCTGCAAGGCTGTGGGCGGCATGCCACTCGCCATCGAAATGGCAGCGGCCTGGACCCGTTCACTGGGGGAAGGGGAGATTGCGACGGAGTTGCGGAGGCGGATGGACCTGCTCACGACGACGATGCGCGACCTTCCCGAACGGCAACGCAGCATGGAGGCAGTGTTCGACCAGTCGTGCGCATTGCTGAACGAACAAGAGCGCGATGTTTTCGTTCGCCTTGGGATTTTCGCAGGTGGCTTCACACGAGGCGCGGCGATCGACATTGCAGGCGCCTCTTTGCCGCTGCTTGCCAAGCTGGTGGACCATTCGCTCGTGTCGCTGGAGCCGGCGGGAAGGTACCGATTGCACCCCTTGCTGTGGCAGTACGCACGAAATGGCATCCAGGCGGCAGGCATTGGCAACGAACTTCGGAGAGAGCATTGCCTGCACTACCTGGCCTTTACGCGGAGGCAACTCGATCGGCTTCGAGGGAGCGAGCAGGTGGAGGCGGTTGGCGAGATGAGCCAGGAAGCAAGAAACCTGGTGCAAGCGTGGCGCGTGCTCCCGAAGGTGATGGAGCAGAGCTGGGTGGACGAAGTGCTAGAGGCGGCAGCTGCCACCGCGATCTTCATGGACTGCACTTCGCGCTATCCGGAGGGCCGAACGTTCGCGACTGCCGTTGTTGCCCTGGCACCGGTTGCAGGCGACCGGGCGCCAGAGCTGGAATTCCTTGGGAGGACGCTGAGAGGAGGCACAGACCTGCGCCTCGGCAATGTGGATTCGGCCGAGGATGACCTGACAGCAGCAATTGCGCTGGCAGGGGAACATCAAATCAATGGAACTCCAGGACTCGGGCTTTCGCCGGCACCCCTCCTGCCGCTCGTTTACCTGGTGCGAGGCGAGTATGGGAGAGCGGCAAGCATCGCCCGCGAGGCTGATCGGGCGATGCCGGACGACGACCCATGGAGTAAGGCCCTGGCACTCTATTGCCTTGGCGGAGCCGAGTATGGGTCTGGCGAATATGCGGCGGCACGGGCAACAACGGCACAGGGACTGGAAATCCTTGCATCCACGGGGGATCGCTGGCTCAGCGACTATCTTCGGCTGCAGATGGCCGAATGCGCACTGCGCCAGGGGGCATTCGACGAAGCCGAGACACAGGCAGACGCCGCGTTGCGGTCACGCAGGGCGTTCGAAGACCGGCAGGGACAGGCACATGCACTCCTGCGGCTGGGTGACGTGGCGGCAGGCCGCAGCGATCAGCCCGGCGCCCGCGAGCGATACGTGCAGGCTTTCAAGCTCTACAAGGAATGCTCAGACCGGGGAGGGCAGGCCCTGGCCCAGGTCAGCCTTGCACGTGTCGACACGGCCGAGGGCGACCACTCGTCAGCCAGAGCCCGGTTTCTGAAAGCCCTGGAACTCTCGGAGGAGATGGGCTATGCCGCTGTCCTGGCGGACATCTTTTTCGGTGTGGCGGAACTGCAAATAGCGGACAACGATCGATCGGGGGCAGCGATGGCGCTGATGTTCGTGGAGCGGTGGGAGAAGGCGCCGTTAGCGATACAGCGGGCAGCGGGAAAGCGGATTGAGGAACTGAAGCTGAACCCGGCTACGCGGGGAACGATAGAGCGGCAGGTTGCGGCACTGCACCTGGAGACGTTCTGCCGGGCGATCGAGCGCACGTTGCGGAAGCCTAACCCGGAGAACGTGCAACTGGCGCCACTCGATGGCGAGGTGACACGGAGGGAACTCCAGGTCCTGTCGTTGCTCGACCGCGGATATACCAACAGTGCCGTCGCAAAGGAACTGGGTCTGACCGTGAGCACGGTGAAGTGGTACTGCACCCAGATATTCGGCAAGTTGAACGCGGCGAATCGGACTGCGGCCCTTGCTCGCGCCCGGGAGATGGGCCTCCTCGCTTAACCGCCCAACGGCGAAGGTTGCGACCCCTACCCCTACCCGACCATGGTCGGGTCATTCCGACGGCGATGGGAATCACACTGCTCCTATTCGGCGGAACACCGCCTTAAGGAGATGGAACGATGACCTGTCCATTCTGCGGAAGCAGTGAGATCTACGGGCCGAGCCGGGTGACAGCCGACTGGCGCCCACCAACGAGGTCAGGCAGCCGCCAGTGGTATGTGCCCGAGGGGCCGGACGTTCTGGTGGCCTGTGGAACCTGTCACGAAGAGTTCGACGCCGTGCAGTGGTACGGGAGCCAGGCTCCCGCACTCATCGGCTTCACAGCAGCCTGAAGGAGGCAGAGATGATCCAGACAACTACAGCCATGAATCTCGACACACTGGCGGCCAGGTTGGAGGGCCGGTTGGTGCTGCCCGACTCAGTCGAATACGAAGAGCGCCGTAAGATCTGGAACGGGATGATCGACCGCCGACCGGCTGCGTTCGCGGTCGTGAAATCGACGGCCGACGTCGTTGCCGTTGTGAAGTACGTCCGCGATGAGGGGCTGCCCGTCTCGGTTTGTGGCGGCGGGCATAATGTCGCCGGCAACTCCTTGATCGATGACGGCATTGTCATTGACCTGCGGGAGTTCCGAAGCGTCGAAGTGGACGCACAGCGGCGAGTCGTACGTGCGCAGGGTGGAGCAACACTGCTCGACATCAATATGGCCGTTACTCCCCACGACCTTGGGGTGCCAATCGGCGTGGTGAGCGATACCGGCGTGGCCGGGCTGACCCTTGGCGGGGGACTAGGCTGGATGATGCGGAAGTACGGCACAACCAGCGACAATCTGATTGGCGCAGAGGTCGTGACGGCGCAGGGCGAGGTGCTGCAGATCAACGAGGACCAGCATGGGGACCTGTTCTGGGCGCTACGCGGAGGGGGCAACAGCCCGGTAGCCGTCACGAGGTTCGACTACCGGGCGTACGACTACGGGCCAGAACTGGACCTGGTGTTCGTGATCCATCCGATCGAGCAGGCACACGAGGCGTTGCGCGCATTCCGGGAGTTTGCGAAGACGGCACCGGACGAGATCAGCATGATCGCGGTGTTGGGCCCTGTCCCGCCGGCGCCCGAGATCGACGAGCAATATCACCACGAAGATTGCCTGATCTTTGTGGGTGTGTGGACGGGTGAACCGGGCGGCGGTGACCGGGCGCTGGCGCCCCTGAAAGCCGCCCCAACGGCCATTGCGGATCTCAGCGGACGGGTGCCGAGGGCCGAGGTGGAGGGCTTCTTCGACCCGGACTATCCAAAGGGCCATCGCTATTACTGGAAGTCCCGGTACATCGATGGGCTGCCCGACGATGCGATCGACTTCTTCATCGAGCAGGCGAAGGGACGGCCGTCGGTGGAGAGCACCGTCGACATCTGGCTACTTGGGGGTGCACTGGGACGAATGGACCGGACCGCAACCGCGTACGCCCACCGGGATGCAGCCTTCGGTATCGGCATCGAGGCGAACTGGAGGGAGCCAGCAGAGGACGAGGCGAACATCGCCTGGGGGCGAGGGGTATTTGCGGGTACCGCAGCGTATTCGCGCGATGGTGGCCTGTACATCAACTTCCCGGGCTTTGGAGAGGAGCAGGACGACCTGCTGCGGAAGGCGCTCGGACAGAACTACGACCGGTTAAAGGAGGTCGTCGCGAAGTACGATCCTGAGGGCATCTTTACGGCTAACGCCCACATTCGAGTGACCGAGTAGCGGGGGGTGGCCACGCAAGGACGGGAGCCGCGTTTTCCAACCGGATTGCGCGGCTCCTGTCTTTCTAGAACTGGCTGAGGAAGGCGAGGTCGTTCTGGTAGAAGCGGCGGATATCTTCGATGCCCCAGCGAAGCAGGGCGACGCGTTCGATACCCAGGCCAAAGGCGAAGCCGGTGTACTTTTCCGAGTCGTAGCCCATGTTTTCGAGGATCTCGGGGTGAACCATGCCGCCTCCAAGGATCTCGATCCAGCCGGTGCCGTGGCAGGTGCCGCACTCAGCCCCCGAACCTCGACAGATGAAGCAGTCGATTGCCATCTCGATCCCGGGCTCAACGAACGGGAAGTAGCTGTGGTGGAAGATGATTCTCCGTTCTTCGCCGAAGAGGCAGCGGGCGAATTCGTAGAGTGTGCCCTTGAGATCGGAGAGCCGAACGCCTTCGTCGACGGCGAGGCCCTCAATCTGGGTGAGCATCCATTCGTGGGTGGCGTCGGTAGCTTCCTGGCGATAGCACTTGCCCGGGACGATGACGCGAATGGGCGGCTGCATTCGCTCCATCACCCGGATCTGATTCGGTGAGGTGTGAGTGCGGAGGAGCATCTGGCGATCGTCCTCGCCCCGCGACGACTCCATCCAGATGGTGTCCCACATGTCGCGGGCGGGATGGTCCTCGGGGATGCGGACGAGGTCGAAGTTGTAGCGCGACCACTCGACCTCGGGGCCCTCGACCACGCGAAAGCCCATGTCGGCGAAAGCACTCACACAATCGCGCATGGTCTGGGTGACCGGGTGAAGGCGGCCGCGGCGCTGGGGACGCCCGGGAAGGGTGACATCGATGGCGCCTTCGGTACTGAGGCGGGCGAACTCGCGGGCGTTCACCACGTCTTCGCGTTCGGCGAGTGCTGCTTCGAGTTCGCCCTTGAGGCGGTTGGCGGCCTGGCCGAATTCGGCGCGCTGTTCAGGCGGCCGGTCTTTTACGGAGCGGAGCATGGTAGTGATACGGCCGTCGCTGCGGCCGAGCCACTCAGCGCGCCAGGTATCGAGTGCCGATTGGTCGGCAGCGGCGGCCAGTGATTCAAGGGCCTGTTGTCGCAGGGCATCGGTGGTGGTGGGCTGGGCCATGAGGAAGAGTATAGAAAGGTGGGCAGCAGCGGTCGCGGCGTAAGAGACCCTTAATGCGCAGGGGTAGCCCGTCTGCCTACGATGGCCCTGTATGGATTGGCGGGCGCGGGGTTCGCGCGGATTCCCTATCCTTTCGTTAGCACTCGGCCTGGGCCTGCTCTTCGCGGCCTGTGGCGGAGCCGGGTCGCCGAGTGCGACGACGACAGCGGATGGAGGGACTGCCACGCCTGACGCAAGCGATCGAACCTGGGCAGGCAGCGAGCCGGCGCCAGAGTTCCCGACGGGACTCACGTGGTTTAACGTGGCCGAACCGCCGACCCTAGCAAGCCTCCGGGGCAAGACGGTGCTGCTCGACTTCTGGACAGCCGGCTGCATCAACTGCCAGCACATCATCCCCGACCTGAAGCGGCTGGAAGAGGAGTACGCCGATTCGCTGGTGGTTATCGGCGTGCACTCGGGCAAGTACGCCACCGAGCATGAAGACGACACGGTGCGCGAAGCGATCGGCAGGTACGACCTTCAGCATCCTGTGGTGAACGACCCGGACTTCGTGGTGTGGAATACGTACGGGGCGCGGGCGTGGCCGACGCTCGTGCTGATCGACCCTGCAGGCAACTACGTGGGGACCCATTCGGGAGAAGGCGTCTACCCGCTCTTTCAGCCGATCATCGAGGCGCTGGAAGGGGAGTTCGAAGGGCGAATCAATTCCGCACCTTTCCCCATTGTCCTGGACCAGACGGCCGCATCAACGCTGCTTTCGTACCCGGCGGCGGTCCTCGCCGATGAGCAGGGTGACCGGCTGTACATCGCGGATTCCGGGCACAACCGGATTCTCGAGGCGCGACTGAACGGTGCCCTGCTGCGAGTGTTTGGGACGGGAGCAGCGGGATTCGCCGATGGGCGGGCTGATGAGGCCCAGTTCTTCGACCCGCAGGGACTCGAGCTTTCGGCCGACCGGTCACAGCTCTATGTGGCCGACACACGGAATCATGCCTTGCGAGCGATAGATCTCAAAACGGGTGCGGTGACGACACTCGCAGGCACTGGCAAGAGAGCCCAGGCACTTCCCCGACCGGGAGACAAGCCGAAGGAAACGGCACTGGCCTCGCCCTGGGGCTTGCTGTTGCGCGATGGAGTGCTGTACATCGCCAATGCGGGAACGCATCAACTGTGGTCTTACGACGTGGGAGCGGACGAACTGGCGGTATACGCCGGTACGAGCCGCGAGGGAATCGACGATGGCGAGCGACTAACGATGGCGACCCTGGCGCAGCCCAGCGGCCTCGCGACGGATGGCCGATACCTCTACTGGGTAGACCCGGAATCGAGTTCGGTGCGGCGTACGCCCTTCGACGGTGAAATCGTGGATACGATGGTGGGTACGGGCCTGTTCGACTACGGCGACGAAGATGGCACGGGCCTGGAAGCGCAGATCCAGCACCCGCAGGGAATCGCCTACCTCGACGGGTTGCTCTACATCGCAGACACGTACAACAACAAGATCAGGTCCGTTGACCCGACCAGCTTCGAAGTGAAAACGGTCGCAGGGACGGGTGAGAACAGGTGGGCCGACGGAGGGCCAGACGAGGCGTCGTTTGCCGAACCGGCGGGCATCGCGGTCTATGGGGACCGATTGCTGATTGCGGATACCGCGAACCATGTGCTGCGGACGTTTGACCCCGCGAGCGGAGAGACGGGCACGCTGGCGCTATCCAATATCGGCGTGCTGACGGGGACGGGAGCGGGCCGAGTGCTTCGCGTGGAATTGCCCGGACAGAGTGTGGCGCCCGGCGCAACGAACCTTCGGCTGAAATTGAGCACGCCCGGGGGCTACCACCTCAATTCGCTGGCACCTTCGACGCTTACCCTCGCGGCGGTGAACCCGGCTGTGGTTTCGCTGGGGGAGACGAGTATTTCGTGGTCGACGGACGACGAGTCGGTGGAGATCCCAATCCCGGTGATCCTGGAAACGGGAACAACGACGGTGACGGCAACCGGGGCTGCCTACTTCTGCGCCGACGGCGAGGAAGCCCTTTGCCTCATCCAGCAGCTGGAGATTGTGGTACCGGTCGAGGTTGGACCCGATGCAACCGGTGGTGAGCTGGTGGTGGAGTACCGGCTTGAGCCCGACGCCTGAACAACCTTGACGGGCCGGGCGAAGGCTCGCGATGATTGCCCCGGCGCAACCTGCGCCCGCGGAGCAGATCCATGGCCGTTCGTGGCTACGTCCTCATCGAAGCTGAAGTAGGCAAGGCGCGGGCGGTGAGTTCGTCTATCGCCCAGTTCTCGCACGAAGGCGCAAGGGTCGTGAATGTCGATACGGTGACGGGGCCGTTCGATGTGATCGTGTTGCTGGAAGCGACGGACCTGGATGTGCTGGGGAACGCGATCACAGAGGCGATCCAGCATGTTTCGGGGGTTCAAAGGACGACGACCTGCCTGGCGGTGTCGCTGAGTTAAGGCCAGCCCCTCCGGTAGACTTACCTCCATGACGGTGCCTGCTTCGGAGATGATCAGCGTCGAGAATGCGAGGGAGCGAATCCTCGCCTTCGTGAGCCGCCTGGGAGTGGAACGAAGACCGCTGGCCGAGGCGCTCGGCCAGGTGCTGGCCGAAGATATCGTGGCGCCATTCGATATTCCGCCACTCAACAATACGGCGATGGATGGGTATGCGGTGCGGGCGGCCGATACCACCGGCGCCAGCGAGACCGAACCAAAGCGGCTGAGGGTCATCGCCGACCTGGCGGCTGGCTACGTGCTCGACACACCGGTGGGTCCCGGCGAAGCGGTGCGAATTATGACGGGTGCACCCCTGCCACCGGGTGCAGATGCCGTTGTACCGTTCGAGGAGACTGACGAGCGGCTACGAGACCCCGGGGAGCAGGCGCGGAAGGCTGCCGAGGTCGTCGTGTACAAGGCAGCGGGCGTTTCGGCGAATGTGCGGTTTCGGGCTGAGGATGTGTCGGCGGGGCAGACGGTGCTGCAATCGGGGCGGGTGGTGCGTCCATCGGAAGTCGGGGTGATGGCGAGCATCGGGCTGAGCGAGGCACCGGTGTACCGGCGGCCTGTGGTCGCGATCCTCTCGACGGGCGACGAGATCACTCCCCCGGGCGAACCGCTGCTTCCCGGCCGGATCTATGACTCCAACGCGCACAGCATCGCGGCCCTAGTGAAGAAATGTGGTGGCGTGCCACGGATGCTGGGTATCGCGCGAGACACGATCGATGACCTGACGGCAAAGATCCATGAGGGACTCGACGCCGACATGCTGGTGACGAGCGCCGGGGTCTCGCGGGGGGACTTCGACGTGGTGAAGGATGTGTTGGCCCGGGAAGGGGCAATCAACTTCTGGACGGTGCGGATGCGGCCGGGAAAGCCACTGGCCTTCGGCGCCTTCAGGGCGCCGGACGGCCGCCAGGTGCCACACCTTGGACTGCCGGGCAACCCGGTGAGTTCGATGGTTTCGTTCGAGCTGTTCGGCCGGCCGGCGCTATTCAAGATGCTTGGGCGCAGCGACTGGCAACGGCCGTTGATCAAGGCAATTACGCGGGACCGGGTGGAGAACACAGACTTTCGCCGCTTCTACGCGAGGTGCATCGTGACGCTGGGAGAAGACGGTCGCTACTACGCCGACCTGACGGGCCCGCAAGGCAGCGGAATCCTGACAAGTATGAGCGCGGCGAATGCGCTGACCGTGATCCCGGAAGATCAGCCGGCCGCTGAGCCAGGGGACGAGATCGAGGTGATGATGCTCGACTGGGAGCATGCACCCTAAGGAGTGGCAGCCGGAGCGCTGGCCTGGCGCAACTGAAGGACGCCATCGCGCATCTCCAGGATACGGTCGGTGAGTTCTGCCATGGCGATGTCGTGGGTGACCATGATCCCCACCTTGTCGCGGCCTTTTACCTCTTCGATCAGTGAGGTAACGACACGACGTCCCCGTTCCGAATCGAGATTGGCCGTGGGTTCGTCCACGAGCACAACGGCAGGTTCGTTCATGAGGGCCCGGCCAATGGCGACGCGCTGGCGTTCGCCACCACTCATCTCTGTGACGACTGCCTTTGCCCGGTTAGCGATGCCAAGCTCTGCGAGGAGCCGATCGGCACGCTCCCTGGCGGCGCGGCGATCGCTTCCGGCGACGGCCTGCATCACCATCAGGTTTTCGCGGGCGGTGAGGAAAGGCATGAGGTTGTTCGCCTGGAATACGTAGCCAATGGAGGAGCGGCGATATTCGGCAAGCCCGCGGCCACGAAGCTGCGTGACATCGAGATCGCCGAGGCGGATCGATCCGGATGTGGGGGTGAGCAAGCCACCGATCATCGCGAGGAGGGTGGTTTTGCCGGAACCACTGGGTCCGACGATGGTGATGAATTCGCCGGAAGCGACCTGGAATGAGGCTTCGCGCACGGCATGCACGGCCTGCTCCCCGGTCCCGTAGACCTTGTCCAGGCCTTCGACAACAAGCGTTGCGGGAGTCTGTGGGCTCATTGTTGCTGTCCCAGGGCGATGATGGGGTCGACTTTGGTGACCTGGCGGGCAGAGAACAGACCACCGACGACCGCCGTGAGCAGGAGGATCAAGGAAGTGGTCACAAATGTGCCCGTTTCGAAGGCAATCGGAACGGCGTCGGGCAGGCGGCGTAGCGCCCGGTCTGTCGCATAAGCAAGCGGCACGGACACGCCGACGCCGACAACCGAGATGACGACGACCTGGACGAGGATCTGTTGGAGCACAAATGCGCTGCTCGCGCCGACAGCCTTGAGCACGCCGATCTGGGCGACCTTTTGCAGGGTTAGCACATAGAAGAACACGCCGATGACGAGCGCGCCGATGAGATAACCAAACACACGAAGCGCCTGGACCGTGGACTGCTGGCCCTGGACGCCTTCGATATTGGCAAATGCGGTGGACCTGGAAACAACGTCGTAGCCATCGTAGGTGCCGATGAGGCCGTTGCCCTGGAGGATGACGATGCTGGCGTCGGGCCGCTGGTCTTCGGGAATACTGCCGTACTTGAGGGATTGCCAGGTGGAACGGAGCAGGTATACCGCCGGCTGAAAGAAGAAGCTGCCCTCATCGATCTCGCCGACGATCTGGAACTCGCGGGTCTCCAGGCGCAGCGTCACGCGAACGGTGTCCCCAATATCGAGGCCGGAGAGCCGCAGGAACCCCTTGTCGGCAAGAAGGCCGTTAGTATCCGACCCGGTGAGTGGGCGGCCGGCAACCACCCTGGGCTCGGCGATCGTTCCCGGGTCGAAGCCAAGGAAGGCGGCCGAATCGACCATTCCATCGGCGGCCACGTAGTTCGCGGCGACGTACCCAATCGGGGCAGCGGCCTCGAGGCCAGGGCGGGACGCAATGCGTTCGACGAGTTCATCGCTGAGCTCTGAGCGGATCACGGAGAGGCCAGCCTCCTCGGCATAGGCGA
>JAGQGZ010000067.1 GCA_020432105.1 Dehalococcoidia bacterium
GGGTGCCGAAGAGGTCAGCGACGGTACCCACGCCAAGAGCACTGACACCACTGACCAGCAAAGCAAGGGCGAAACCTGTCGATACGGTGCCGCGACCAAGCTCCCCGCCGGCCGCCTGCTCGGTTACCAGCACACTGAAGGCGTAGGACATCGTTCCGTAGCTGGTGTTGATAAGGCAGGCGGCAAGAGCGACCTGGCCGTAGCGGCGAAACACCCGGGGATGGTATCGAGGAATGCCGATGGTGGCTCGCGGCCGGCTCGTTCCCGGGAAGTTGCTGGAGCACGGCCAGCGGCGGTTCTACCCCAGCACGGCGTCGAGCCAGGTAATGATGTTGTCCATCACCTCATCGCGGTTAGTTTCGTTCAGCATTTCGTGGCGGCCGCCGGGATAAAACTGCGTGTCGATCCGTCGCACTCCTGCTTCCTGCCAGCGGTCGCGGAGCCGCTTGAGGCCCACGAGACCCTCGTTGATGGGGTCTGCATCGCCGGCGACAAGGAGCACAGGCAGGTCGGGGCGAATGCTCCGCAGCCGGGCGGGGTCGTTGAGCTGGAAGGGATTGGCTCGCATACCGGGTCGCCGGGCCGACTGCATCTCGAATCCACAGAGCGGGTCAGCGATGTACGCGTCGACCTCGGCTTCGTCGCGGCTCAGCCAGTCGTAGTTCGTCCGGGCTGGCTCGAACGCTTTGTTCGGAGCGAAGGCCGGTGGAGCCTCCCCCTCCTTCGGTGGTTCGCGGAGGGTGGAGCCGGAAAGGATGAGGGCATCGATCGCAGCGGAGTGGTCGGGCGCGAATTGCTGGGCAGCAGCAGCACCCATGCTGTGGCCGAGCAGGGCGACGGGTTTCTCCGGATTCGCTTTCTTCGCCATGTCGACAAATTGAGCGATGTCAGCCACCAGGGCGTCCCAGCCGCCTTCGCCGAAATCGCCAAGTCCGTCCGGCCCCGCCGAAGCGCCATGCCCGCGGTGGTCCAGCGACCAGACCTCGTATTCGGCCGCGTTGAGGACCCGCGCAAACCGGTCGTAACGGAGGGAATGTTCAGCGGCGCCGTGGCTGATGACGACGACAGCATTCGGGACCACGGCAGGCGACCAGTTGTAGCCAGTGAGCATGAAGCCATCGACGTTGGAAGGGAACTGGAAAGTCTTGTCAGGCATGGCGAGGAGTGTACCGCTGCACCCGGCCGCGTGGCGCGCAGTTGGAGCGATTCCCCGATGCGCATTGGATGAGAAGCGATGTGCGATTCTGCCGGAGGACCGAAGGCTGGCGGATCGTTTCGGGCTATATCGGGTCAGCGTCGCCAGGCAGATGAAATGGAAGTGTTTCGAACTGGGCGGTAGGGTCTGGCGTCTCACCATTCGGCATGCTGAGATGACTGCATGCCGACACCTGAGCCGGGCGACAGGAAGTCGCGAATTCGGGAGCAGTTCAATCGCATCGTTAGCGACTACGACGTGCGTGGTCCAGGTTGCTTCGCCCAGTTCGGGGAGCGGCTGATTGACGCGCTCGACCTGGCGCCCGCTGCCCGTGTCCTCGACGTGGCAACGGGTCGCGGGGCGGCACTCTGGCCGGCCATTTCGCGTGTGGGAAGTGCCGAGACGGTTGTTGGAGTCGATCTTTCGGAAGCAATGGTAGAGGCGACGCGGGCTGAGGCTAGCCGGCGAGGATTGGCCGTCGATATCCGTTGCATGGACGCTGAACAGCTCGAATTTCCAGACGCATCGTTCGATACGGTGCTCTGCGCCTTTGGCCTCATGTTCTTTCCCGAACGGCAACGAGCCCTTGCCCAGTTTCGACGGGTGCTTAGGCCGGGAGGCCAGATCGGTGTCACGACCTGGGTCCGTTCGCAGGCCGAGGACCTGTCAGAGGTGCTGACGGAGTTCGGACATCCGGAATCCCTGGCACCGGGCTGGATCGACGACGCAGACCAACTCGCGCAGGTTCTTCGTGAGGGCATGTTCCGGGCAGTCGAGGTTCGAGCGGAGACGATCACCTTTCGATACGAGAGTCTCGAGCAGTACTGGCAAAACGCGCGCGGCACCGGGCTCCGCGGCGCGATCGATACGATGGCGCCTGAGCTGGAGCGCCGGGTTCGTGACGCGCTGTCTCGCCGTCTTACCGTCGGGGATGGAATTGAAGGAGTCCAGGCGGATGCGGTCGCTCTGATCGGGACTGCGCGCCGATAGAGGGCGACGTGCTGGGCCCGAGAGTTGTACATGCACCCATGCTTCGGATGACCTGGTGCGAACCTGGGAGCCGGGATCAGCATGAGGCGCCACCCGGGTGACGCCTCACACCACTACTACGTAGGCCGGACTCTAAGCCGGCAGCTTCGTCTTGCGTAGATAGGGGAACACGGTTTCGAAGTCGCCGTACTTCTTCTTCGCATCCTCGTTGCTGACCGAGGTCGGGATGATCACGCGGTCGCCGATATTCCAGTCGGCAGGCATGGCGACGCTTTCCTTCGCTGCCGTCTGCAGGGCATCCAGGGCGCGCAGGATCTCGGTGAAGTTGCGGCCCACGTTCATCGGATAGGTCATCGACAGCTTCAGCTTCTTGTCGGGACCAACGATGAACACAACGCGAACGGTCTGGCTATCAGCCGGGGTACGACCGTCGGGGAGATAGGCCTCTGCGGGCAGCATGTCGAAGGCCTTTGCGACCTTCAGGTCCTCGTCGGCGATGATCGGGAACGCCGCTTTGGTGCCGGCATAGGTTTCGATGTCGCCCTTCCACTTCTTGTGATCCGCCACGCTATCCACCGAAATGCCCATCACCTTGGTGCCACGCTTTTCCCACTCGTCGGCCAGCCGCGCCACGGCGCCGAACTCTGTGGTGCAGACGGGGGTGAAGTCCGCAGGGTGCGAGAACAGGATCGCCCAGCTGTCGCCGATCCATTCGTGCAGGTTGAACTCACCATGGTCGGTTTCGACGGTGAGGTTCGGGATGGTGTCGTTAATACGCAAACCCATATCAGTATCCTTTCGGTTGCTCGATTATTGTCATGGTACCGGCAGGGTGCTCCGCGCGCCGTCGAAACCCGCCGACCCAGGCTAGAATGAGCACATGCGGAACGAGTTCACGGCAATCGTCGAACGCGGCGAAAACTGGTACATCGCCTATAGCCCTGAAGTACCGGGTGCGAACGGACAGGGGGCCACAGCTGAAGAAGCGAAGGCCAACCTGATCGAGGCCATCGCACTCGTCCTTGATGATCGTCGTGAGGACGGGTTGCGTGGGATTCCGCCCGACGCCGAGCGCTCCACTGTCGTCGTGGAGTGAAGCGCGGCGACTTACTCCGGCGTCTTCGACAACATGGATGCATTCTCAAACGCGAGGGCAGGTCACATTCGATCTGGCTCAATCCTGAGACTGGCGTGGCTGAGACTGTTCCTCGCCATGCGGAATCGACGATAGGCTTGCCCGGAAGATATGCAGGCGATTGGGCGTCCCTGAACCGCCTGCATGACGTCGCCCAAACGATCGGGGTGGGTGCCTATGCCGGTCACGTCCCGTCCTAGGCGGTAGACCCGTCCGTTTGGGCCCGCCAGGCGGTACTATCGGACCTGGCGACGCCGGGTCGACTGGTGGCAGTCTTCCCATCGCTCCCAAACGCAGGGCAGGAGTTCGACGATGACCGCAGCAGAGACGCTATCCAGCAAAGAAGGGGCAAAGGTCGAGCACTTCGACGTGCTCATTGTGGGGGCGGGCATCTCGGGCATTGGTGGCGCCTACCACCTGACCAAGCAACGGCCCGGTACGAGTTTCGTGGTGCTCGAAGGGCTCGATAGTTTTGGTGGAACCTGGTGGATGCACCGTTACCCGGGTATTCGCTCCGATAGCGACCTCCATACCTTCGGCTACCGGTTCAAGCCGTGGACAGGCGTCCCCATTGCCACCGCGGACGAAATCCTCAGTTATATGGGGGAGGTCATCGAAGAGAACGACCTCGCTCAATACATCCGCTACAACCATCGGATTACCTCGGCGAAGTGGTCGAGCGAGAAGAACCGCTGGACCATCGAAGCGACAAAGAAGGACACCGGCGAAACGGTGCACTTCACCGCCGGATTCCTCTGGATGTGCCAGGGCTACTACCGCCACTCCGAGGGCTACACCCCCGAGTGGCCGGGCATGGAGGATTACCAGGGCCAGATCATCCATCCCCAGACCTGGCCAGAGGACCTGGACTACTCGGGCAAGAAGGTGGTCGTCATCGGCTCGGGGGCGACGACTGCCACCCTGGTTCCCGCCATCGCCAACGACTGCGAGCATGTGACCGTTCTCCAGCGTTCGCCGACCTACTTCATCCCCGGGCGAAACCGGAACGACCTTGCCGAGACGTTGCGGGAGCTCGAAGTACCGGAGGAGTGGATCCACGAGATCGTGCGACGCCAGATCCTCCAGCAGGGCAACGTCTTCACGAAACGCTCGTTCGAGGAACCGGAGAAGGTGAAGAGCGAACTGCTCGCCGGCGTCCGCGCCCACCTGCCGGGCGACTTCGACGTCGAAACGCACTTCACGCCAAGTTACCGGCCCTGGCGCCAGCGCATCGCCTTCGTCCCCGATGGGGACCTCTTCAAGGGCATCGCCGCCGGCAAGGCCTCGGTGGTGACCGACGAGATCGATCGCTTCACGCCGGCGGGCATCCGCACGAAGTCGGGCGAAGAGCTCGAGGCAGACATCATCGTCACGGCCACCGGCTTCAACCTCTGCGTCCTCGGCGACATCGCCTTCGAGATCGACGGACAGCCGCTCGACTTCGCCCAGACGGTGGGCTACCGGGGAATGATGTTCACGGGCGTGCCGAACATGCTCTGGGTTTTCGGCTACTTCCGCGCGAGCTGGACGCTGCGGGCTGATTTGCTGGCCGACTTCGTTTGCCGGCTGCTGGCCCACATGGAGGCGAAGGGCAAGAAACGGGTCGAGGTCAGGCTGCGACCAGAGGACGCGGACATGGAGTTGAAGTCCTGGATCGACCCGGAGAACTTCAACCCTGGCTACCTGATGCGGTCGATGCACCTGTTGCCGAAGCGAGGAGACAAGCCCGAGTGGCAGCACACGCAGGATTACTGGCGAGAAAAGGATGAAATCCCGGCGATCGACCTCGACGGGCCGGAGTTTGCCTACGCGCCGTAGGTAATTCCACAGATCTGTGAATCCCTTCACAGACTCAGTTCGGCGCCGGTCCTACATTCTTCCTACCTCGCTCCCCCCAAGCGAGATCCAGACCAAAGCTTCCCCCTTTGGTTTTCGGCCCCGGCTCCTTCCAGCGAAGGTCCGGGGCCTTCCCATTCCCGGCAGCACATCCAGTAGGCTTCGGCGCATGGACCGTCCCCGGTTCCGCGCAGCCGACCTCCATGCCTTCATCGCCGGCGTCCTGGGATCCCACGGCGTACCCGCAGAAGATGCCCGGCAGGCAGCCGACGTCCTCATCTACGCCGACCTTGCCGGGATTGAGTCACACGGGATTGCGCACCTGGCGACGCACCGTGCCTATGTGCCGGGCCTGAAATCTGGCGACGTGAATCCGCGGGAGACGGTCCTGGTGCTGCGGGAAAGCCCGGTCTCGGCGGCGTGGGACGCGGGCGGAGGCATGGGGGTAGCGGTCGCTCCCCGCGCCATGGGTGCCTGCATCGCGAAAGCAGAGAGCGCCGGCATCGGGATGATCACTGTCGCCAACGGTCGGCACTTTGGCGCCGCCGGTTACTACGCGAAGATGGCCGCCAACCGCGGACTCATCGGGATGGCCATGTGCAATGCCGGGCCGAGGGGCGTCGCCGCCGGGGGCGTGGAACCGGTGCTGGGCACGAATCCGATCGCGATCGGCGTTCCCTCGGCCAGCGGCGAGCCGTTCCTCCTCGACATGGCCACGACCGCAGTGGCGGCGGGCAAGCTGGAGATCGCCAGGCGCGTAGGACGCTCGATTCCCGAGGGCTGGGCGATCGATGCCGGCGGCCGCGACTCGACCGACCCCCAAGTGACCGAACGGGGAGGGAGCCTGCTGCCACTGGGCTCGCGGCTGGCAACGAGCAGCTACAAGGGCTCCGGTCTCGGGATGGCCGTGGACATGTTCACGGGGCTGCTCTCGGGCCAGGGGGCCGGCTACACAAACAGCGGAATGCGAGCGCGCAACGCCTTCTGGTTCGCGGCCTGGCGTATCGACCTCTTTCGTGATCCCGGGGAGTTCATGGCCGACGTGGAGGCCTTCATCGCCCGCGTTGGGACAACGAGGCCAGAACCGGGTGTTGAGCGGGTGCTGGTGGCAGGCGAGAAGGAGGCCATCGCCCGGGCCGACCGCGAGGCAAATGGCATCCCGCTGGAACCGCCGACGGTAGCAGAACTGCGGGAGCTCGCCGCAGAGACGGGCATCGCGCTGCCGGCTCCAATCAGCTAGTTCGGCGGGGACGACGCTCGGGTCCGACGGTATCCCCCGGATTGGTGGGTGGGGCCTGGCGCCGGGCGACCATGGCTATCGCCAGCATCCCGGCACAGAGGATCGCCGTCACGCTCATCCCTGCGCGCGTGCCCCCTTCGACGAGTACCCGACCCTGGATCCAGGGCAGCGTGATCGCGCCACCGTTGCCGACCGTGACCAGCATTGCCGGCGTCGCATCATTCCCTGCACGCAGCGCAAGTGCCATGCAGCTTGGCCAGATCGGTCCGAAGCAAAACCCGGTGAGCACGGCGCCGGCCGTCCCCAATGCAAGCACATGGCCACCGGCCACGAGGACCAGGCATCCAGCGCCCGCGCCAACGATCGAGAGGAGGAGAATGCGGGCGGGGTCCTGGCCCCTGTCGATGGCTGCGCCGTTCGCAAGCCGGCCGAAGAAGAGGGCCGCCCAGTAGCCGCTGGTCACCAGGGCACCGGCGAGGAGACTGGTATCGGCCGCCCAGCGGGTGAACGCTGTCGTCCAGGCGCCGAGTCCGGTCTCCGCACCAACGTAGAGGAACAGCAACCCGGCCATGGCGAGGACGACCAGCGGCACGGCCCCAAACGAAGGCGCCGCGCGCGTACCGAAGGTGGGCCGCAACGGTTCAGGCGCGGTCCAGAGGGCCAGGGCGACCCCGGCGGTCACCGCGCCAATGCCGGAGAAGGCCAGCCACCGCCATTCAAGGAATTCGAGCACCACTCCGGCCCATACCGGCCCGATGACGGCGCCAACTGCGAATGCAACGTTGAGGCGAGCGACCGCCCGGGCCGGGTGCGTAGTCTTCGCCGCCACGCCATGCACACCGGCATCGACAAGTCCGCCCCCCGCACCCACCGCCACGGCCGCGAGCAGCAACAACCACCAACCGTCGAGAAGGGCGAGACCGACCATGGAGCACGCCATGGCGGTGGCCCCAACGGCCATGACAATGCGTTGCGAACGACGGTGGACGGCAACGGTCACCAGGGCCGATGCCGAGACACCGCCGATGGCAAGCCCGGTGATAAGCAGACCGGCTGTGTCGAGCGACACGCCGGCATCGGCGGCGAATGTGGAGAGTGAAGGGCCCATCGCTCCGAGATAGAGCCCAACGCAGGCAAGGGCACCATCCGCCGCGACAAGAAGCCGCCGCTCATCGTTCAAGGCGGGTCAGCGGATCATTCGGACGTGCGCGCCGAGAGCCGGCCGTCCCAGCGCATGAAGGTGACGTTCCCCTGCTCGTCACGAAGGAACTCGGCGGTTTCGCCCTGGTGGGGCCCCTCGACCACAACGGCCCGGTCCGGGGCGAAGAGCTGCAGCCGCGATGGCGGCGGGTCGACGGCTCGCGGCTCCAGTGCAGCAATCCAGGCCGCCTGGCGATCATGAACGAAAAGCGAGTCGGCCGCTGCTTCGACGTCCAATTCGACCATGCGCTGCCTGTAGTGACCGGCGAGACCTGCGAGGGTGGGGTTCAGTGCCGGGTCGGCCTTCGGGAAAATGCGTTCGATCCCCGTGAAGTGGGCGAGGCAGGCACGTGCCACCGTATCGCGGACGTCGCGGCCCGTGTCGCAGTTGGTGAGAACCGTACAGGCGTAGCCAAGCTCGGGAATGAACTCGAAGCTCGATAGCTGGCCGTTGATCGAACCACCGTGCTTCACCAGCCGCCGCCCCGCAACGTCGTCGAGCATCCACCCGAAGCCGAAGCTGTCACACATGCTCCCGGCTTCGGCCTGGGTATCCTGCATGGCGCGAACGGTGCCGGGCAGCAGGACCCGGGAGCCATCGGCGGCCACGCCATCACTCATGTGGAAGGCAGCCCAGGCAAGCTGATCGACGGCGCTGGCGATCACACCACTGCTGCCCGCAATCCCCCGGTGGATCCGGAAGTGGCCGCTCACCTCTGGGCCCCGGGGCGTCTCGAGGTGCCCGATCGCCGTGCGGTGGATGATGGCGTCGTTGGCGCTGTAGGTGGTGTGGTCCAGTGCAAGCGGCCCGAGGAACCGTTCTGCCATGAACTCCTGGAAAACCTGGCCGGAGCCGACTTCGACGAGCCGGGCGAGCACGTTGAACCCTGCATTGCTGTAGCTGAACGCGTACCCGGCTGGTGAGACCTGGGGGGCATCGACCATCTTGGCGGTCATCTGGGCGAGGGCATCATCGTTGTCGCCGTGGTCCTTGAAGTAATCGCCAACCCAGCCGCCATGGTGGGTGAGCAGGTGTCGAATGGTGACCCTTGCAGCGTCTTCCTCGGAGCGGAGGCGGAACGTCGGGATGTACCGCCGAACGGGTGCCTCGACGTCGAGCTTTCCGTCGTCCACCAGGGCCATGATGGCACTGGCACAGAAGGTCTTGGAGGTGGAGCCCGTCTGGAAGAGCGTGTGCGGCGTGACGCTCTGCGGGTGGCGGAGGCTGGTAACGCCAAACCCTCCGGCGTACCAGCGGCCATCAGCGATGACGCCTACAGCCACACCCGGAACTCGGGCTCGTTCCATCTCCTCGCGGACGAAGAGGCCGATGTCGCCGGGCAGGGGAACGGTTTCCATGGCGGGCAATGGTACGCGGCACCACCATCCGGCGTCGCCGGGCTCTGGGCGATGACGGGTGCACCTTCGCAAGAGCGTTCGCGATCGCCCCCGGGGTTACCAACGGGGGGCCGTTCAACCTGCTATCGTTCCACCACACTTTCCGGGGGCCTTCCAGATGACCATCGCGCTTTCCGATTTCCTCGCCCGGTACACCCAACGACTGTTGAGCGAATCCGTCCGCTCCGTTGAAGACCTGGATGAAGAGGAAGCCAACTTTCGGCCGCATGAGAACACCAATGCGGTGGGGTTCGAAGCCTGGCACGTTGCCCGCACGGCGGACAATCTCATCCACTTCGCGTTCGCACGCGAGACGCCCGTTTGGATTGCCCAGGGCTTCGTCGAGCGCTGGGGCCTCCCGAAGGTCGACCAGGGCACGGGTATGGACCCCAACGACGCCCATGGCCTGAAGTTCCCCGCCGGGTCCGAGCTGGCGACCTACATCAAGGCCGTCTCCGAAGCGATCATCCCCAAGATCAGGGCGATGTCGGATGCCTACCTCGACGAAACGATACCGATCAAGCCGTTCGGGGAGATGAAGCGCGCCGATATCATCGGCCAGGTGATCATCAGCCACGGCAACCTGCACATCGGCCAGATGGCAGCGGGCCGCACCATGCTGGGCAAGCCCGGGATGGGTTTCTAGGCCGCCTTAGCTCTGCCGGGCTGCGCCACACCAATCATCAGTTCCACCCGTGCCGGGCGGCTCAGGTGATAGCCCTGCACCATATCGACGCCAAAGCGACCGAGTAGTTCGAGGGTCTCGCGATTCTCAACGAATTCGGCAACGACGCCTTTGCCGAGGCCGTGGGCGAGGTCGATCATCGTTCGGACAATGTGCTGGTCCTCCGCATCGGAAATGAGGTTGCGGATGAACGAGCCATCGATCTTCACGTGGGACACCTGGAGATTCTTGATATAGGCGAAGGATGAGAAGCCGGCGCCGAAGTCATCGATGGCGACGCGCACGCCGAGCGCCCGCAGGCGGTTAACGAACCGCTTGCCGAGTTCGACCCCGGCGATGGCCGCTGTCTCCGTCACCTCCATCACGAGGAGCGAGGGGTCGATGCCCGATTCGGCCAGCCAGCCTTCGACGAGCCGCGGAAGCTCTTCGTCGCCGAGCGAACGGCCGGAAACGTTCACTGCGAGGGAGACAGTCCGTCCATTCACACCGGCCTCGGCGATCATCGCAATCGCCTTGCGCGCGACGTAGCGGTCGATCTGATTGACAAGGCCCGAACGCTCGGCGATGGGCAGGAACACCGAGGGGCGAACGAGCTGGCCGTCACCGGCCTCCATGCGGAGGAGGAGTTCATACATCACGATGCCGCCGTCGAGTTGATGCAGCGGTTGGGCCATGAAGACGAAGGCTTCCTGGTCGAGGGCGTCACGCATCCGCTTCTCCCAGATGCGCCGTTCACTGAGCTCGCTCCGGTGGGCGGAGTCAGGGCGGAAGATGCGACAGGCATCGCGGGAGGTCTTGGCTTCGTACATGGCCAGGTCGGCGTTGGCCAGGATCACCTCTGAATCGTCGCCATGGTGGGGATAGAGGGCGACACCGATGCTGGCCGTGGTCGAAAGCTCTTCGTTCGCATGCTCAAAGCGGGCCGCCCGAAGCCGCAGCCGGACGTTCTCAGCAACTTCAGAGGCGAGTCGGGCATCGGCGCCCGGCAGCAACACCGCGAACTCATCGCCACCGATGCGCGCCGCCAGCCCGCCGGCCGGGGCCATCGCACTGATGATCCGGGCAGACCCGCGAAGCAATTCGTCGCCGGCAAGGTGGCCGAGGTCGTCGTTCACCGTCTTCAGGCCATCCAGGTCGATGATCAGGAGTGCCCCGCTCTTGCCACTTTGCCGGCACCCCACCAGTTCATGACCCACCTGCTGCTCGAAGCTCCGGCGATTGGGGAGGCCGGTGAGCGAATCGTGACCGGCGAGGAAGGAGAGCTGCTCCTCGAAACGGCGCCGATCGGTGACATCGCGAAGGAGGCAGGAGACGAATGAAGCCTGGTTGTCCCCATCCTTGTGGGCGATGATCTCCACCTCTACGGTAGCCTCGGCCGCGCCGCTGAAAGCGAAGCGGACCTCACCCTCCCAGGAACCGTCCTGGACGGCGGCCGGAATCGCTTCCTCGACGAAGTGGTGGGCGATGTGATTGGGAAGAAGACTGAAGAGCGTGTGGTTGGCACTGCCACTGACACCAAGCACGCCGCGCGCGGTCCGGTTGAGGTCAAGCACGGAGCCGTCGAACCCGGCAACGATGACGAGGTCTCGTGTCGCTTCGACCACGGCTGAAAGCCGCTCACCCGCGGCCGCCGCCGCAATGCGCTCAGATACGTCACGGACATTGAAGACGAGGCCCCTCACGGCTGCTTCCTCAAGCAGGTTTGAGCCCCGCACCTCGAGGTGGCGGGAAGTGCCGTCCTCGCGCAAGACGCGGACGATCCGGCTCTCGGGCGGGCCGTGCGGGTCCGTCAGCAGCGCCTGGATAGCGCGACGGGCAGTCCTGGCGTCGCGCACGTCGACGAGGTCTACGAGGCTGCTGCCCGTGAGCTGGCCGGGCTCCAGGCCTACAAGCACCTCGCAGCCGGGGCTGGCGTAGGTGATGATGCCCGCCTGGTTGGTCACGACGATGACGTCGGAGGAGTTCTGGACAAGGGCCCGGAAGCGCCGCTCACTCTGGGCGAGGGCCCGGCGTTCTCGTTCCCGCTGGTCGTTCTCCATTCGGGCCTCGCGCTGGGCCGATTGGCGAACCGCGAGTGCGAGGGTGATCGCGGCAAGGATCGTGATCCCCATCACGGCCAGTTCGACCCGGGAGTACAAACGCGTCTGGGCCCCAAAGCTCGCAACGGCCTCCTCGGCAGAAACCTGGGCAGCACTCGTCCGCTCATCGATCAGCTCGCGCATTGCCAGGGGGACCTCGAGCGGCTCTTCTTCGCTTGCCGCGTCAGCTCCGGGGCGAAACAGGAGCTCGAAGTCGGGCAAGTAGTCGTCCTCCAGGGTGGTGACGAAAGCGCGATCGACCTCGGAGCCGAGTTCCTCGATGTCGCCAAAGCGGGCGACACCCTTCAGTACGACGTTTCGAAGGTCCTCGAGTGCGGCCGGATCGCCGGTATTGCTGTACCTGATCAGGAGTCCCGACGTGTCGGCAACGGCGTTCCTCAGGATGATGTAGTTCGAGGCGAGTGCCAGCTTGCGCTCGACATCGTGGGCCGATTGCTCGCGGTGGTAAGCACTGAAGAGTCCGAAGGCAGCGAGCATTGCCAGCGTTGCGAACAGCCCGGCCAGGGGCAGGTACCTGACCAGGGCCCCGCCACGACGGCTGTTCACAGATCCACTACTTTCCACGGTCACGAGTAATGATCGGCCCGGACCAGGGGTCTACATATGGGTGGCCACCAATCCGCCACTCGATCTAGGGTTGCTCCCTACTCCGCCTGGACCTCGATGTCCTCGAGCAGGCCGCGCAGCTCATGGAGATCGCCGATGTCGCCGTTGGATGCCGCATCGCGGATCGTCTGCACAATCGTTTCCCGGCGGCCCGCGTCACTGTCATCGAATCGGGCGACACGTTTCGGTTTGCGGTTGATTCGGAAGTCGAACACATCGGGTCGGGTGTAGTGCCCGGCATGGTCGCTGATCATGCGCTGGGTCATAAGGACCGCGAGGTTGCCCGTTGCCGTAAGGATCCCTTCCTCGTCGTCAAGGGGGCCCGCGAGGATCGAGCCGTCCGGGCCGATGATGCCCGAGTGGCCGTTGCTGGGCAGGACGATCTCGCGAAGGTCGGCGGGGATATCCCCGGGGCGGAGGAGTCCTCCGCTCATGACCACATAGGCGCCCGCCTGCATGGCAAAAGCCCGGCACAGGATCTCCTGGCGGGAGAAGGTGCCGCCGGGCCAGACGGCAGCGTGGACCTGGACGCCCTGGGCGATGAGTGCGTAGCCCGGGAGCACCATCTGGTGTTCCCAGCAGTTGAGACCGCCGAGCTTGCCGTAGGGACGGTCGTAGACGACAAGGCTGCTGCCGTCGCCTTCTCCCCAGACTGCCCGCTCGTAGTACGTGGGCTTGAGCTTGCGATGCTTGCCCAGCAGCGTGCCGTCCCGCCCAATGAAGAGGAGCGTGCAGTAAATCGAGCCCTGCGTGGTGCTGTCCCGTTCGGCAACCCCGATGGCAACATCGATCCCGGCCCGCCGGGCTGCGGCACAAAGCACATCCGTGGCCGGCCCCGGCACTTCTACCCCGTTGGTAACCAGGCGCTGCAGCGCCGTGTAGGCCATCGGGTGGCCCGTGAACCGGGCAAACGAGACGTAGCCCGGCACCCAGGTCTCACCGAAAACCGCGAGATCCGCACCCTTTGCGCCGGCTTCGTCGATGAGCGTGCAGGCCTTGTCGATCGAGGCATCACGGTCCATGTAGACGGGTGCGGCCTGTACAGCAGCCAGCGTGAAGTCCCTGAACTCGTCCCCCATCGCCACATCTCCTCGCGTGATGAGAACGAGTGTACGCTCGCTGTCGAGGGGCCTGCGTGGCCGTCCCTGCGAACCTAATCTGGCCGATCGCGGTCGTGAGAAGCTCCCACCGGGATCCCAATTGTCAGAGTACACTGCGGGCATGCTTGACCTTGACACGACGCGACGGTGGAACGACTGGGCGAACTGGCGGGTATTCGAAGTGCTGAAGGGGACCGACGGCGAGCCTGAACGGGCGCTGGCGGCGTTTCAACACATCCTGGAGACCGAGGTCACCTGGCTACGGCGGATCGTCGGGCATCCCGAGCCGAATCTGCCGCTCTGGGGCGAAGTCTCGATGGGAAGCTGCGGCGTCTGGCTCAACGAATCACGCGAGCTCATCGCCGGGCTGTCGGACGCCGACCTCGACCGCAGCATCAGCTACCGCAATTCGAAGGGCGACAGCTTTACGGATAGCGTTGGCGAGGTGCTCGGCCACACGTTCCTGCACTCCAGCCAGTACCGTGGCGAGGCCGCAGGCCGGCTCGCTGCCGCCGGTCACACCGTACCGGACCTGGACCTCATTTTCTGGAAGCGGATGCGCGCCGCCGAATAGCACCCGCCGGGTTCCACCCAGGCGTCGAGACCCACCCATGCTCCTGGCGTACGTTCCCTGGACCCGGCGACTCGGAAGGCTTCCCCGACAGGAGCTGTCGTGCGACCCCTTCACGATCGCGGACCGCGTTGCTTCGAAAGGAGATCCACCATGTCGCAGCCACGAGCCGAACGCCCCCAGGTCCCAGACGGCTACGGAATGCCCGACGACGACGAGGGCATGCTCCCCTGGTCCTGGGCTGAGAATCAGCTTCTTACGGCGGCCAACTACTGGTTCGCCACCGTGCGGCCGGACGGCCGACCCTCAACCTCGCCGGTGTGGGGCATATGGCACGAAGGGGCGCTCTACTTCGACGGAAGCGACCAGAGCCGCCGGATGAAGAACATCGCTGCCAACCCGAGAGTGGCCGTCCATCTCGAAAGCGGCGATAACGTCGCCATTCTCGAAGGTTCCGCGGCC
>JAGQGZ010000068.1 GCA_020432105.1 Dehalococcoidia bacterium
GATGTCGTCGGCGCCGCCCTCGACCTTAGCGAGGACGACGAAGGCATTGCCATCGGCGTTGCTGACGAACCACTTAAGGCCGTTGAGCCGGTAGGCATCGCCGTCAGGGGTTGCAGTGGTTTCGAGGGCGCCGAGATCGGAGCCGCCGGTGCGCTCGGTGAGAGACTGGGCCGTGTCGCCGCGGAACTCGCCGGCCTCGATCTTCGGCATGAGGAAGTCACGCATTCCGGGGCTGGCAAACTGGTCGACGAAGGCTTCGACCATGTTGCCGCCGGTACCCATGGCGCAGCTGAGGCCGATATCCGCCTGGCAGAGGAGATAGGTGTAAGCGACGTTGGCCATGCGAAGGCTTATCCCGCGGCTCTCGGCGTCGCGGCGGATGGCGGGATCGCTGAAGTTGTTGTCCCAGAGGAGCCGCTTGGCTTTGGTGACGGAGTCGGGGAGATCAACGCGGGAGATATCGTGGCCCCAGCGGTCGTACTTCACCAGCTTCGGAGGATTCTTATCGGTGATGTCGGCCCACTCGCTAATCGGGCCGCCGATGATGGCGCCGAGGTTGCGGAGGTGGGGTTCGGCCCAGGCGTAGGCTTCGGGTGGCAGGTAGAACCGGGCGATGAACTGGAGGGAGGGATCGGCCTCGTACCAGTTCAGGCCGGTCGCGCCCTGGTAGCGCTCAGTGGCGTAGCGATCGGCTTTCTCTTCGCTGGCGAAGGGGAGCGCATCAACGTGTTCGCGGACATAGCTGGTGGTGGCGGGACGTTCGGGCGTGGAGACCATAGGGCACCCCCTGGAAACGGGTTGTCAGCGATTGTAGCGGGGATGGCAAGCGTCAGTCGCCGCCGGTGATTTGCGCCAGGGCCTGGACGACACGCCAGTTGCGGGCGGTGCCGGGGCCAAGTGGGTGAAGGTTGAGGCGAGAGCGACCGGCACCTTCGGGATAGTGGACGAACGCTTCACGGCCAGAGACGGTCACGCGATCCGAGGAGAGATCGCGAGCGAGAACGGCATCGACGGCTCCGGTATTGGGAGCTTCGGCATAGAACACGACGTGGAGCTTCGCCGGGTCTTCCTCATCGGCGCCGAATGGATGGCTCCGCGCGACGGCGGCCACTTCGCCAGCCGTGCGAAGGATGACGGGGACGTCGAAACCGAACCGATCGCGGATGGCGGTCTCGAGTGCGTCGACAATGGTGGGGGCAGGATCGGCAGTTGCGAAGATGAGGTTGCCACTCTGGATGTGCGAGCGAACGTCGCGGTAGCCCAGGCCTTCGGCGAGACCGCGCAGTTCGGGCATGGGGACCTTGCGGGTCTTGCCGAGGTTGATGGCGCGAAGGAGGGCAACGTAGGCGGCCATGGCTCTATGGCAGCGCCAATTGGTACGGGAGTCAAGACCGCGGGGTACGATGCGCCCGGAGGTTCGGTATGGACGATTTCGACCTGGCGGGCAGCGTGGCGATCGTGACGGGTGGCAACGGCGGCATCGGCCGGGGGATTGCGCTGGGACTGGCGAAGGCGGGCGCAGATGTTGCGCTGGCGGCAAGGAACGAAGCGAAGCTGGCTGAGACGAAGGCGGAGATCGAAGCGCTGGGGCGCGCGTGCCTCGCGGTCTCCTGTGATGTGACAAAGCGGGCGGATATCGAGACAACGATTGAGCGGACGCGGGAGGCCCTCGGTGTGCCGACGATCCTTGTGAACAACGCGGGGATCGGGCGGGCCGGGCGACCCGAAGATCTCGCAGAATCCGACTGGGATGCGGTGCTGGATGTGAACTTGAAGGCGTGCTTTGTGTTTGCCCAGGCGATGTTCCCGTCGATGAAGGAAGCGGGGCATGGGAAGGTGATCAACATCGGCTCGGAGTACTCGCTCTTCGGGAGCCCACGAGTGGTGTCGTATTCGGCGAGCAAAGGTGGCGTAATCCAGCTCACGAAGTCGCTGGCGGTTGCCTGGGCGCCGGAGAACATCCAGGTGAACTGCATCATTCCCGGCTGGATCTGGACGGATATGACGGTCGGGATCAAGGACCGGCAGGACTTCTACGACCACATCATCGGCCGCACTCCGGCCGGGCGCTTCGGTGAGCCGGAAGAGCTCGGTGGTGCTGCGGTGTTCCTGGCATCGAAAGCGAGCGACTTTGTGACGGGTGTATCGATACCGGTGGATGGTGGGTTTGCGGTGATGTGACGGGAGGCTGCACGGGAGCGTGGGGTAGTAGTGCCAGTTAACTCTGCTTCCAGACGGCCCACCAGAATCCGTCGGGGTCGGCGACGACGAACTCGGACTGGCCCCAGGGCCGCTCGCTGATGGGGTCAACAATGGTGCCCCCGGCTCTCTGGGCGCGGGCATACTCTTTCGCCAGGTCGCCGGCTTCGATGTAGAAGGACACAGCGCCACCTGTGCCCCGGCGATCTGCTGCGGCATCCATCATTCGCCATCCGGGAAAGCTCGTACTTCCGAGTTTCGACAGCATGAGGTGAACATCGCCGCGCTGGAGCGAGGCATAGTCCAGCCTGTCTGCCGGTTCTTCGCCCTGGAGTTCGAAGCCCATGACGTCTTCGTAGAAGCGAACACTTCGGACCATGTCCTGGACCCAGAGCATTGGGATGACGCTGCTCATACATGTACCTCTTCGCTGTGGATGAGCAGAAGATAGCGGTGCTGGTGACGGCCAGTCTTGGACGGAATTGACCCGGCCTCCGCCGCTCCTCGGCTACTATGCTCCGGTCATGAATGGCGAAGCGGCGCTCTATTTCGCGGTCCTGAGGCGGAGCGTGGAACACCTGCTACGCACGCTGGATGGAATCGACAGCGAGGGGCTGAACTGGCACCCGCCGGTGAAAGGGGCGAACAGCCTCTATGTACTGACGGCGCACACGCTTGCGAACATCGAACGCAATGTGCTGCACCACTTCGGTGGGCAGGCGTATGACTGGTACCGCGAGGAGGAGTTCGCGGCACGTGGAGAGGACAGCGAATCGCTGCAGGAGCAGTGGGCACAGTTGGAGCCAAAGCTGCTTGCGCTGCTCGACTCAGCTACTGCTGCGGACCTGGATTCGCTGTACGAGCACCCAAACATGGGGCAGGTACAGGGCCGGGCGGTGCTGATGCGAGCAGTGACGCATGCGCGGGAGCATCTTGGGCAGGCGCAACTGACGCGGGATTGGTGGGACGCGCAGGCGAACCGCTGAGTTCCCACGATGAACTGATCGAAGAATACACAGCAGCCTTCGCTGAGTGGGACGAGAGCGTCGGCGATGGGCTGCCGGGGGCGACTCCTCAGGCCAGCGTGGCTAGCGCCGGACCTTCGGCTTGCGCTTGGGGCGGCGCTTGAGCCGCCTGGCGACGGGGGTGTCCTTGGACGTGAGGAGAGAGCGCCCGTGCTTCTTGAGGCGGCGGCGTTTGCGTTCGAGTTTCCGGGCGCGTTCTTCCCAGTTCATGAATCACACTTTGGCGGCAGGCGGCCGCGCAGCCCGAAGGCCCTTCCGCCCTTACCGCCTGTCCGAAGCGAGAGGGAGGCCCACCGGTTAGAGGCCCTTCTCCTTGCAGAGGTCTTCGTCGAAGAGGATGTGACCGGTGTAGTCGGGCGCCTGTTCGCAGAGCCAGACGGCACCTTTCGCCATGTAGACGGCTTCTTCGAAGTCAAGGTTGGGGTTCTCACGGTCGTTCTCGGCCCAGACGTTCCCGGGGGTCTTGATGCGGCCCTGGGGTGAAAGGACGTTGACCGAGATCTTGTCGGGCTGGAGTTCCATGGCGAGGGACTGGCTGTAGCGTTCGAGGCCGGCTTTGATCATCCCGTAGAAACCGCCCCCGGCGCGGGGGTTCTCGTACGGTCCGGGGCCGGGGAAGACGCCGGCGCGGGAGGAGACGTTGATGATATGGGCGCGGCCGGCCTGCTTCAGGTGGGGGAGTGCTTCCTTCATGACGAGGAGTGGGCCACGACCATCGATCTGCCAGATGAGGTCGAGGTGGCGAGGCTGAACGGACTCGAGGGTGCCGGGGACGAGGATGGCAGCGTTGTTGACGATGATGTCGATACCGCCGAGGGCCTCGGCTGAAGCCTTGACGCCGGCGGCGATGCTCTCGGGATCGCGGACGTCGATCTTGATGGCGACGGCTTTGCCGCCGGCATCGTTTATCTCTTTGGCGACAGAATGGATGGTGCCGGGCAGGCGCTTGTCGGTAACCTCCTCGGTGCGGGCGGTGACGGCGACGGCAGCGCCGGCTTTCGCGAGTGCCTTTGCAACATCGGCGCCAATACCGCGGCTGGCGCCGGTGACGAGGGCTTTGCGTCCTTCGAGTGACATGGTGGATCTCCGGGCTTGTGGTGTGGCGATCCTAGCGGGTGGAAGGATGCGAAGCTACGCGCGTGTCACCCCGCCATCAGCATTTCGGCAGAGACGATGCCGTTCTGCATGAAGTCGTCGATGGCAGCCGCCGTCTCGACGGGCACGTCGACGTTGAGCAGGTGCGACGCACGGTTGAACACGTGAAGCGTTGCATTTGGCAGCGCCGCGTGGGTCGCGAGAGAGGCGCCAAGGAAGGCGTCTGCGGAGCCGCCGATGACCAGTGCCGGCGTCTCGATAGCTGATGGTGGCCGGGACGGGCTGAATTTCGCACAAGAGCGGATCGAGTCGCGAATGAATTCGGGCGAACAGGCGACAGCAGCCTCCGCGATGAGGTCGAAGGGCACGCCTTCGCGCCTGGCGGTGATTCCCATCATGAATCCCTTAGCGGCTTCCTTGTCGCCATCGGCGATAGCGTCGCTGAGACCAAGCAGCATGTTCCAGATCTCGTTAGGAACGTACGAAGCGTCCGCCGTGGAGGCGACGTAGACGAGCCGCTCAACGCGCTGGGGCACTTTGGCGGCTACCTCGGTTGCGATGACCCCACCCATGCTGTGGCCGACGATGGTGAAGCGATCGATGCTCAGATGGTCGGCTAGGGCGATGAGGTCGTCTGCGAACTGAACGATGGTATGGCCGCCGGCCACTCGTTCGCTCTGCCCCGTGCCGCGGGTCTCGAGGACGATGCAGCGGTATGAGCCCGCCAGCCCGGGGACGATCCCGGCCCAGGCGTCACCCGTGGAAATCCAGCCCGGCTGAAGGATGATCGGATCCCCTTGACCCGTGTCTTCATAGTGCATTGCGAATCCGTTGATTTCCGCGAAAGCCATATTTTTAGTTCTCTCTATCCTCTAATTTCCCTTGTGCGGCTTTCTACTCTGTAACACAAGAAGATGTCAACCCCGCGATGCAGCCACACCGATGAGAGGGAATTACTCGGCGAACGGTGCCCCAACAGTTCCCACGAGCTGCGAAGGCGATCACTATCACGTTTCTGTGTGCCGGATGACCCAATGGTTAAGGAGTGCTCTTCGCATCGGCACGCTTGAGCCAACGAGGAAAAGCCACGGGCGGTCCAACCGCCCGTGGCTAAATGCCTGGACTCCGAGACCGTTAGCCTGCGCCGCCTCCGGCGGGTGCACCGCTTGGCACGCGGCCGGGACGTTGCACTTCGTGGATCTCGGGGACGCGTGGGACGGCGCGGTCGTCCAGGGGCATGGGCTTTGGCGCCCAGTGGTCTTCGAAGTTCGAGAACTTGTCGCGCAAGGCCGGCATGACTTTTTCGGCGAAGAGCTTCTGGTTGTAGAAGACAGTATCGCGGGGCATGGAGCCCATCTGGAGGCCGCAGAAGATCTGGCCAACGTTGAGGTCGTCGGTGAGCTTTTCGAGGCCGGCAATGACGTCGCTCGGGCTGCCGGCAATGACGTAGCCGTTTTCGACGAGGAAGTCCCAGTCGAGCTTCTGGCCGGCACGGGCCTTTGCCATCTCCATCATGGACTTCATGCCGGCCTTGACGGTGCGGTTGGTGCGGTAACCGGGGGCATCGGCGAAGCCGGGGAAGATGTGGAGGCAGCGCTGGTAGAAGTACTCGATGTGTTCGGCGTAAAGCTCCTTGGCTTCGGCCATGGACTCGCCGACGCAGATGACCTGGAAGAAGCCGGCCTGGTGGGGGTTCTGTTCCTTGCCGCGCTCCTCCATTCGCTGCCAGAAGCCATCCATGATGGCCTTGGCTCGCATGTAGCCGCTGAACGAGAGGTAGCTGTAGAGGTAGGCCATGTCGGCACACCACTCCCAGGTCTCGATGGAGCCGCCGCCGGGGATCCAGATGGGCGGGTGGGGGTCCTGGAGGGGTCGGGGCCAGGGGTTCATGTAGCGGAGCTGGGTGTACTTGCCGTTGAAGTGGGTGACGCCCTTGTCCTTCCAGGCCTGCATGATCAGGTCGTGGGCCTCGTAGTAGCGTTCGCGCAGTTCAGCACCGGGGACGCCGTAGGCGAAGTTCGTATCCATGCTGGTGCCGACGGGGAAGCCGGCGACGAGGCGGCCGCCGCTGATGATATCGAGCATGGCGAACTCTTCGGCGACGCGAAGGGGAGGGTTATAGAGGGCGATGGAGTTGCCCATGACGACGATGGAGGCGCGGTTGGTGCGCCGGGCCAGGGTGGCGGCCATGATGTTGGGGCTCGGCATGAGGCCGTAGGCGTTGGAGTGGTGTTCGTTGACGCAGATGCCGTCGAAGCCGAGCTTTTCGGCGAACTCGAGCTCATCGAGGTAGTCGGCGTAGACCTGGTTGCCTTTGAAGGGGTCGTAGAGAGAGTAGTCGGGGTCGACCCAGACAGAACGGTGCTTCTCGCGGAAGTCTTCGGGGAGATAGGGCCAGGGCATGAGGTGGAAGAAGTGGAACTTCACGGCGGATCCTCCGTGGGGTGTGGCGCCAGTGAGCGCCATGCAAAGGGTTGGTGACGAGTATAGAGCGTGTCGATGGGGGATGGGAGGGGCTCAGGCGGGGGAAGCGGATGGGTGTTGCGCGAACCCGGTCCGCGAACCTGGTGTGGGCCCTGGCGAGGCCAAAGCAGAAACGCCCGGCCCCGACTTGGGCGGGCGTTTCTGCCCTCGGGCCGGAGCGATCAGCCCCCGGGCTGGAGGCCGGCTTCCTGTCGGGAGGCGGACACTCGACGGTCGGAGCTCCCGACCCGGATGCCTTTGAACAGGAGCCAACCGGTAAAGGCGAGTTCGGCGATGAAGGCGGGACCGAAGACAACGATACCGAAGGTGTCCTCGTGCTCCGCGTAGTTAGTCATGAGCGTGCGAGCCAAGCCGTCGGCGAAGTACCCAATGGCTGCGGCGATGAGCATGTAGCCAAGTACACGGGGCATGTAGCCGGAGCGGATGACGAGGTAGCCAAGGAAGACGACGTGGATGGCGAAGAACATGAGAGCGAGTGCATAGCCGTAGGCGTGCGCTTCAATGAAGAGCAGGCCGAGCGCCTGCGATTGTTCGACCCCAAGGCCCTGGAGGTAGTCTGCACCAGTCGTTAGCTCCCACGCGAAGAAGAGGGTGATGAGCATCGCACCATAGATGGCGGTGTGGAGCAGACGGAACGCCGAGGAGACGAACGCAACGGCGGGACTGAAGGTACGGAAGACGACAAAGAGCGCAACAGCGACGAGCGCGTCGAAGGTGAGCATGACGACGTCACCTACGATGCTGAGCCTGAAGAGGCTCTCTGACTCGGCGATTTTGCGGGCGGTTTCAGCAGGGTCGCCTGCCTCGATGAGAGTGGAGCGGATAAGGAACTCGGCGAGGATGCCGCAGATGATGATGGCGAGGTAGCCGACACCGGCGAACCGGGCAGCACGCTCTTGCATTGCAGTGGTTGTGACGTTCAACACGGGAAACTCCTTTGAAAGTGTGCTTGGAGGAGAGGCCTGATGAGCTCTGGTGGCATCCGGTGGCCTACGGCGGATCGGAATCAGAGCCGAGTTCGAAGACGGAGACGATGGGAATACCAAGGTCGCGGAAGCGGGCGAGGAGGCCGTGTAGCGCCGCCTGGTCTGCAACCGGCCCCCTCAGTACGGTCTCGCCTGAGTGGGTTTCGTAGGTGAGGGACATACCTGCGAACCAGGCCCCCCACCGTCCCGGGAGCCGGCCGCGAACGCGGATCTCGTAGCGTCCCGGCTGGTGCTTCTCTTCGCTCATCTGTGGCCTCCGGGGGTTTCTCCCCCCGGGAACAACCATGAGCCAGCAGGAAACCGCGCGGCTCAACCGAAAGGTGCATTCAGGGGTGCAAAGTGAGGGTGCAGGCTTAGAGGATGTCGAGGCTGCGGGCTGCGTCGATCGCTTCCACGCGGTTCCTGGCGCCAAGCTTCCCGTAGGCATTTGCGATGTGGCGCTTCACGGTAGCGAGGCTGATCACGAGCCGTTCGGCTATCTCGTGGTTGCGCATGCCGCCGGCCACGAGGCCAAGCACCTCGATCTCCCGGGGAGTCAACGGTTCGGGAAGGCCGGCGCCGGATGCAGCCGGCGCGAACGGGCCGGGGCCGAATTCGGCCAACACGGTGGCGGCGTACGCGGCTGCCGGGCTGGCCGGGTCGAGAGTGGCAATAATCGAGCGGAGCGGCTGGACGCCGTCGACAAGGGGCATGATGAAGCCGGCCTGCCCACCGGTTGTCAGCGCATCCTCGACAGCCTGCCTCGCCCTGGCGGAATCGCCTGCCACGTCATACGCCTGCGCAAGCACGATACCTGCTTCGATGAGGTTGGCGATGCGGCTGGACGCGGAAGCTGCGGAGACTATAGCTTCGAGCTTCTCAGTGATCGCAGGGACCCCCGACCGGCTCCCGGGTCTCCGCACCGCTATTTCAGCCATCACGATATCCACGAATTCGCGCTCGATGGGCTGGAGAAGATCGAGGCCAGCGGTCTGGCGATCTACCCAGGCGACTGCATCCTGGATGTTGCCGTGGCGTAGCTGGAGCCGTGCCCGCAATGCCCCAATCGGGCGGACCGAAGGGACGGGGCCACGCACGTACTGCTCCTCGGCCCGGTCAAACAATGCGAAAGCGCCATCGGTGTCTCCGCGAGCGGCGGCCAGGCGGGCGGCCAACGTCAGCCAGCGGTAGGACCAGTGGGGGCCAGCTGCCGGGTTCCCCAACTCCTTGCTCGTTGCAAGCGCAACCTCTGCCGCGTCGAGCTCGTTCCTTTCGTACGACACGTCGGCAAGGCCAATGTGGAGGTCGGCAAGCCCTGGCAATTGCTGTCCCGTGGCTTCTCCGTGTACATCGATGGCTCGCTGGTACGTGCGTTGCGCCCGGTCCAGTTCGCCCCGGCCCACCTGGATCAGGCCAAGCACGTACGACGCGGGGAGTGCGTAGCGACTATCGTCGCTGCGGGCAGCCACCCCATCAGCAAGGGCGGCTTCCGCAGCCTCCAAATCGCCGACCGCCCACGCAGCTATGCCAAGAAGTGCGGAGGGGGAACCCCGCCGCAGACGGTCTGTGGCCGGCAGGACATCGAGTGCTCGCCGGGCGTGCACTATGGTTGCCCGGGCATCGCCATTGGCCTGGGCGAGATATGCCCTCGCACTCGCTACGACGCCGGCGAGTACATTGAACTCGGTATGGTCGGCGACGACCGGTGCGGGTTCGGCCGCAGCGGCGTCTGCGGCATCGAGGTACATAGATGCCTGCTCAAGGTCCCCAACGGAGAGCAGCGCCCACGCCATCCCCGCATTCAGCACAGGACGGGCGGCAAGCTCGGTGGCTGGCAGCTGCCGGGCCCAGCTAAGCCACGTCGCCGGGTGGCGACTGGTGTCCATTGCCCGCCATGAGGTCTCAATGAGGTCAGCTGCATTCGCGATATCCCCAGCAGCGAGCGCATGGTGTATGGCCTCGCCGGTATGCCCGTGGGCGGCGTACCAGGCGCTGGCCCGCCCATGCAATTCGGACAGGCGGCCCGGCTCTGCCGTCCCGATTGCGGCCTGGAGAACTTCAGCGAAGAGGTGGTGGTAGCGGTACCACTCCCGCTTCTGATCGAGAGGTATGACAAAGAGGTTGTCTCGCTCCAACCGTTCGAGGGTGGCCTGACCGCCGGAGCATCCCGAGACGGCTTCGCAGAGCCCGGCGTTGAGGCGCCCAAGGACCGAGGTGTAGAGCAAGAACTGGCGGACGTCGGGGGGCTGATGTGCGAGCACCTCGTCGAGCAGGTAGTCGAAGATGTAGCGGTCGTCGCCACCGAACGAGTCGATGACCGCCCCTAAGTCATCGCGGCCCTGCAGCGACAGACCGGCCAGTTGCAGGCCCGCGGGCCAACCCTCGGTGCGGCTCTCCAAGCTGGCGACGCCGTTGTCGTTGACCTCGAGCCGCATCGTGGCGCTAAGGAACGCCCCCACCTCTTCCCGGGTGAACCGAAGATCGTCGACGCGAATCTCACAGATATCCCCTCGGGCGCGGAGGCGGCTGAGGGCGACCGGCGGATCGGAACGCGTGGCGATCACGAGTCGCATTACCGGTGGGAGGTTGTCGACAAGGAAAGCGATGCCTTCGCCTATCTCCAGGCCATCTACTTCGTGATAGTCGTCGAGCACGAGCGTGAAAGGTCGCGACTCGACGGCGAGCGCGTTCACGAAGGTCCGAGAGATGGCGATGCAATCGGGAGCCGGCGTTGCCTCAAGTTGGGAGGCGGCGGCCTCGGTTGCCGAAGGGCGAATGCGAGCTACCGCGGCAAGGAAGTAGCGCCAGAACTGCGAGGGCTCGGATTCTGCGGGTGTGAGTGCCAACCATGCAACATCTGGCTCTCCTTCGAGCCACTGTGCGAGAAGACTGGACTTTCCGAATCCTGCCGGCGCAGAGAGCAGGGTCAATCGTGTACCAGTGCCGGCAGATAGCTTCTGCGCCAGGCGACGGCGTGGGACGGATCCCGCGCGTGGCTGTGGAATGAAGAACCTGGCTTCGATCAGCGGATTGGCAGGTTGGGCCCCACCCGGGGAAGCAGCCATAAGGTTCGATTATGGCCGAACTTCCTATGGACTGCTTCCCCGGGTGGCCATGGCGAATTCCGTTCCTTCCCCGCCGGTTCCGGCCACCTCAACATCCACCATCAACCGGGGACGTATAGGGACCTGTGGAGGGAATGATGGGGGACGGCGGGGACATACACGGTCAGGTGCAATGGGCCGGAAAAGCTCGGCGCGCTCCCTGCGCGATTACGAGAGCGGGACGCCGGAATCGCTGCGCCGTCGTCATGGGTGTTGGGGATTTGTTTGGAGTGGGCGATGGCGAGGGGACCGCGATCGTGTGTTCGACGGCGGCCCCATTACTTGGCGAGTCCGCAAGGCGGTTGCTGGAAGCGTAGTCTCCCGGGTGGAGGTGTAGTGATGGCAGATTTCACCTACATATCGAAGAGCCGGTTGGAGTTTCGCGGTGGGATGCGGAATGCGTTCCTGGGCGATGTGCCGGAGCCGGTGGTGTACGGGGTGCAGGGAGGGCTCCGTGAATACTACGGGGCGAAGGAGGGGCCGCCGGTCGCGGCGACGTTGGACCACATCGTTGCCGCCGTTGGGGGGTGAATGTACGGGACGCTGGCCGGGGCACTGGCCGCGCGAAAGGTCGAGTTCGACCGTTCAACATTCACAGCCAACGTCGAGGGCACGATAACGGGGCCGACGAACAAGACGATCCGGATTACGGCGATCCATGTGACCTACGAGCTTTCGGTACCGACGGCGCAGCGCACGACGGCAGAACGGGCGCTGGAAGTGCACCCGGCGGGATGTCCAGCGCACGAGAGCGTGAAGGATGCGATCGAGGTCACCTGGTCGGCCAATATTCACGAGGCCTGATGGGAGAAGAGGAGCCGACCCAAACCCCGCACGACCTGGCCTACAGCAACGACCACCTCTGGGTGCGCCGCGACGGAGGTGAGGCGCTGCTCGGGGTGACCGCGTTCGCCTGCGACCAGCTCGGGGAGATCGTGTACGTGGAGCTGCCAGAGGCAGGAACCGTGTTGCACCAGGATGAACCGTTCGGGGTGATCGAGTCGGTGAAATCGGTCAGTGACCTGTTCGCACCGGTATCGGGCCTGGTGGTCGAACGCAACGATGCAGCGGTGGGTGCTCCCGAGGTAGTTGGCCAATCGCCGTATGGGGAAGGATGGCTCTTGCGGGTGTCGGTTGGGGACGAGGGGGAGATGGATTCGTTGATGGATGCGACGACGTACCGGGAGACGTTCTTAGGGGATTGAGCAGGCCGGAGTGGAGTGGGCTCCGACCAAGCGGGCCCGGTCGAGCACGAAAGGCGTGTGTGCCTGTTGGCGGACCGGGAACCGAGTCGACGGGTCCTCGGGGTTCGGCTGGGCGTCATCCGACCGGGCATGAGGGTAACTGAATCGGCTAGACTTGCCGAGCCATGGATGCGCCGCTCATCCGGTATGTGAAGACGGAAGACGGGGTGAGCATTGCCTACTGGAAGTTGGGGCGTGGGCCGTACCAGGTCCATATGCCAGCGCTGCCGCATAGCCACATTGCGATGGAATGGGAATGGCCGGAGATGCGGCGGGGGTGGGAACTTATCGCCTCATCGGTGACGGTGGTCCGCTACGACGGCCGGGGGACGGGGCTCTCGGAGCGCGACGTGGACGACTTCTCGATGGAGGCACTGCTGGCGGACCTGGACGCCGTCATGGGGGAGCTCGGGGAGGAGCCGGTCAGCCTCGTTGGCATCCACAATACCGTGCCGGTGGCGATCACGTACGCTGTGCGCCACCCGGAGCGGATCTCTCACCTGCTTCTCTGGACACCACTGATTGATGGGACAGCGAACAAGGCGAACCCGAGACTGGAGTCGGCACGCCGGATAGTGGAGACAGACTGGGAGACGTTTTCGGAGACGGTGGCGCACGGGTTGATGGGCTGGGACGAGCCCGAGGCGGCGCGGAAGTACGCGAGGCTCATTCGGGCCGGGATCAACCAGGAAACGCTGCTGCCGATGGTGCTGCAGCTTCACGAGTTCGATGTATGGGACCTGCTACCTCAGATCGCGTGTCCGACGTTGCTGATGTACCGGCCAGACTCGCGCATGTTGCCGGAGGGGATGGCTGAGCGGGCGGCGGCGCTGATCCCCGACGCCCGTCTGTCGCTGCTTGAAGGGAGCGCAAGTTCGCCGACGGTTGGCGATTGGCGGGCGGTGTTCCGGAGGGGCCAGGCGTTCCTGGGGATCGAGCCGGACCCGGCGCAGTCGCGGCCGAAGGGACGGGCTCTGCGCCTGTTGAACATGAAGACGGATGCACTGACGGCACGGGAGCGGGAGGTCGTGGCCCTGGTAGCGCGGGGCCTAACCAATCGCGAGATCGCGGCGGAGCTGGTACTGGCGGAGAAAACGGTGGAGAACCATGTGGGGCGGATCCTGGTGAAGCTGGACCTGCGGTCGCGGACGCAGATCGCGGCGTATGCGGTGGAGCACGGGCTGGCGGGGCGGTCGGCGAGCTGACCGAGCGAAATTGAGTGGAATCCCCCTATCGGCGGGCGGGGCGGCAATCGCACGATGGTGCCGTCCGCCGTCGCGACGCGCCGACGCTTTGCACGAGGAGGCATCATGTACCAGAACCAAATCTGGCAAATAGCGATTGTCGGACTCTCAATCGTGGCAGCGTTCGCAGCATATGGCTGCGGCGGCGATGACGACTCCGACGAAGACGAGATAGCGGCGGTTGAAGCGGTGGTGAAGGAGGTGGCAGAGTCAGACGCCTCGAATGCTGAGTACGTCTTTGCGCACGTAACTGACCGATTCCTGGAGGCGCTGTACTTCGCCTCGCGAGACGAATGCATGGCCATTCCCGACGAATGTCTCGGCGAGCCCGCGGTGGTGGAGAGCTTTGCGGACACGGAGGTCAATGGGGACACAGCGACAACGGTAGCCACATTAGACTTCGGCACGCTCGAGATTGGACTGGTAAAGGAGGATGGGGCATGGCTATTGGACACCGGGGGTGCAGCGAGCGATGACGTACCCGAAGGGGCGGCGACGATTGAGCTGGCGTTGAATGAATTTAGCTTCGGACTGGACCGGGAGTCGATACCGGCGGGAGGCAATTTCGCGTTCCGGGCGCACAACGCAGGCAAACAGGCGCATGAGGTCGTGGTAGTGAGGGTGCCCGAGGGAAGCAGCGCCGAGGAGGCGGTGGGAGCTGTAGCCGAGGAAGAAGCGCCACCGGTGGGCTTCAAGGTGTTCATTCAGCCTGGTCAGACCGTAGACATGGCGTTCGACACGCCGCTAGAAGCGGGGAGCTATGTACTGGTCTGCTTCTTCCCGGATGTCAATGACCCGGAGTTCACGAGTCATATTGAGAAGGGGATGGTCACCGAGTTCGTGGTGCACTAGGAAGCACCCCTGGGGGCACAGCGAGGCAGAAGTGGATGCGGTGGCCGAAGCTGAGCTTGCGGGTGTCGGGTTG
>JAGQGZ010000069.1 GCA_020432105.1 Dehalococcoidia bacterium
CGAGAGACCAAGGCTGCGAAGCTCCTTGACCAGAACCTTGAACGACTCCGGCACACCGGCTTCGCCAATCTCGTCTCCCTTGACGATGGCTTCGTAGGTCTTGACACGACCCACCACATCGTCCGACTTGACGGTGAGCATTTCCTGAAGCGTGTAGGCCGCGCCGTACGCTTCGAGGGCCCACACTTCCATTTCTCCAAATCGCTGTCCGCCGAACTGCGCCTTGCCACCCAACGGTTGCTGGGTAACCAGTGAGTACGGCCCGGTCGACCGGGCGTGGATCTTGTCCTCCACCAGGTGAGCCAGCTTCAACATATAGATGATGCCAACCGTGACCGGACGATCGAACTTCTCGCCAGATCGCCCGTCGTAGAGATCGACCTTGCCGTCCTCGGGCAACCCAGCTTCGTTCAGTGCGTCCCGGATCTCTTCTTCCTTGGCGCCGTCGAAAACCGGCGTCGCCACGCGGAAGCCCAGTCGCTGCGCCGCCCAGCCGAGATGCGTTTCCAGCACCTGACCGAGATTCATGCGCGACGGCACACCAATCGGATTCAGAATGATGTCAACCGGCGTGCCATCCGGCAGATATGGCATATCCTCGATCGGCAGGATCCGGCTAATAACGCCCTTGTTGCCGTGACGGCCGGCCATCTTGTCGCCTTCGGAGATCTTGCGGCGCTGTGCGATGCTCACGCGGACGAGCCGGTTTACACCGGCAGCCATCGCTTCGTGCTCTTCGCGATCGAAGACCTTGACATCGATGACCTTGCCGCTCTGGCCGTGTGGTACGCGAAGGCTGGTGTCCTTCACCTCACGTGCTTTTTCGCCAAAGATGGCGCGCAGGAGCTTCTCCTCAGCGGTGAGTTCGGTCTCACCTTTCGGGGTGATCTTGCCGACGAGGATGTCGCCTTCGCGGACCTCGGCGCCAATCCGGATGATGCCTTCATCGTCGAGATCACTGAGGCTCTCTTCGCCAACGTTGGGTATGTCGCGAGTGATCTCCTCGGCGCCGAGCTTGGTGTCGCGAGCCTCGACTTCGTACTTCTCGATGTGAATCGAGGTGAACTTGTCCTCGCGGATCATGTTCTGGGAGACGATGATGGCGTCCTCGAAGTTGTAGCCCTCCCAGCTCATGAAGGCGCAAAGGACGTTCTGGCCGAGGGCCAGCTCCCCGTCTTCGGTGCTGGAGCTATCAACAAGGGGCTGGCCCTGTTGGACGCGCTGTCCGCGAAGGACGATGGCGCGCTGGTTGAGGCAGGTACCCTGGTTGGAGCGAGTGAACTTCGTGAGGCCATAGGCCTTTTCGCCGAGGTTCGAGTCGTCGTACTTGATACGGATGACCGTGCCTGTGGACTCAAGGACTTCGCCATCGCCTTCGGCCACGATTACGTGACCGCTATCGATGGCAACGCGACCCTCCATGCCGGTACCGACGAGCGGCACCTCGGGCTTGACGAGGGGGACGGCCTGGCGCTGCATGTTCGAGCCCATCAGGGCGCGGTTTGCGTCGTCGTGCTCGAGGAAGGGGATGAGCGCCGTGGCTACCGAGACCATCTGCTTGGGTGAGACGTCGAGGAAGTCGACATCGTGTGGCGCCCTGTAGAGGAAACCGTCGCGAATACGGGTTTCGATGCGGTCATCGACAAGGAAGCCGTCAGCGTCGATGACCGTATTGGCCTGGGCGACTGCAAAGCGGTCTTCCTCGTCTGCGGTGAGGTAGACGACGTCGTCGGTGACACGGGGGCGAACGGCAACGCTGCGCCCGGCCTTCTTCGCCTGGTCGGCGATTGCGCTGGTGATCTCGTCGCCAGCCTTCGCGATTGCTTTGCCACTATCGTCCAGCAGGTCTTCACGAAGGAACTGACCGACGAGGAGCGGATCGTCTGCGGTGAGGGTGCTGATGACGCGGCGATAGGGTGTCTCAATGAACCCGAAGTCGTTGAGGCGGCCGTAGTTGGCGAGTGAGCCGATGAGGCCGATGTTTGGGCCTTCGGGGGTCTCGATAGGGCAGATGCGGCCGTAGTGGCTGTGGTGAACGTCGCGGACGTCGAACCCGGCGCGGTCACGGGAAAGGCCACCGGGGCCCATGGCGCTGAGGCGGCGCTTGTGGGTGAGCTCGGTGAGGGGGTTCGTCTGGTCCATGAACTGTGAGAGCTGGCTACCGCCGAAGAACTCCTTCATGGAAGCGACGACCGGCCGGATATTGATGAGGGCGCTGGGCGTCGCCTCTTCGGGATCGGTGATAGTCATGCGTTCGCGGACGACGCGCTCCATCCGGAGCAGGCCGACGCGGAATTGCTGCTGGATGAGCTCGCCGACGGCACGCACTCGGCGGTTGCCGAGGTGATCGATGTCATCACCGAATCCGCGGCCGTTGTTGATGGTGATGAGCTCTTTCATGATGGCCAGGAGGTCGGACGGGCGGAGCCAGCGCTGGGTTGTCTCTTCGAGGCGAAGACGACGGTCGAGCTTGTAGCGTCCGACGCGGCCGAGGTCATAGCGGCGAGCGTTAAAGAAGAGCGATTTGACCAGATTGCGGGCATTTTCGAGCGTGGGCGGGTCGCCAGGGCGAATACGCCGGTAGAACTCGAGTAGTGCCTCGTGCTTGGTCTTGCTCGGCTCACGGCTGATGGTGGCAGGCATGAATTCCGAGACGTCGCTGTTGTCGACGTCGGCGAACATGGCGAGCACGCGCTCGTCAGAGCCGAGGACTTCTTCGAGGCCACGCTCTGCCGCGTCGCGAGCCTTTTCGAGGTCGCTGTCGTTGGGCGATTCCGCCAGAGCATCGTGGGCGGCCCAGTACTTGGCGAATTCAGGATTGTCGCGGTCGCCGGGAAGGAGTCCAGGGACATCGATCGCACGGACGAGGGTGGAAATAGGGATCTTGCGCTTGCGGTCGACCTTTACGGAAAGGATGTTCCGGTTGGAGGTTTCGAACTCAAGCCAGGCGCCCCGGCTGGGAATGAGCTTCGCAGAAGTAAGGCGACGGCCGGTCTGGGCATCGTTGTCGATGGTGTAGTAGACGCCCGGAGAGCGGACGAGCTGGCTGATGACGACGCGTTCGGCGCCGTTGACGATGAAGGTGCCCCGCTCGGACATGATGGGGAAGTCGCCGAAGAAGAGGCGTTGTTCCTTGATTTCGCCGGACTCCTTGATGCGGAGTTCGACATCAACGAAGAGCGGCTTGGAGAACGTGAGGTCACGCTCGCGGCACTCTTCTTCGGTGTATTTCGGGGGCCGCAGTTCGTAGTCGCCAAAAATGAGGTCCATCTTGGACCCGGTGAAGTCCTGGATCGGCGAGATCTCGTCGAGGAGTTCGCGCAGGCCGACGCGAATGAACCAGTCGAAGGAATCGAGCTGGATTTGAATGAGGTTGGGGATATCGAGAACGCTGGGAATGCGTCCGTACGATTTGATTTTGCCAGGGGCAACAAAAGACCCCTGAACGAGATCACGCGTAGCAGTCATCCTGCGGCGACTCCTTCAGGACTGTGAGTGGGGGTTTCGATGGGACGTGAAAAAACTAATCAATTGTGCGCGAGGGGGTGCGGTGGGGACACCTTGCCGAATACAAGGCTAACGCAAGGGGAGCGGAGCCGTCAAACGGGGGCCGAGAACGAGGGAGACCGGCGGCGTTACCCGACCGGTGCGGCCTCCCTGGCGTTCTCAATCTTGAGCGTGTCGTCCTCACCGATATCGACGATCACGGTGTCGCCGGCATCGAACTTGCCGCCGAGGAGCATCTCGGAGAGCACGTCTTCGATGCTGTCGGAGATAAGGCGCTTGAGCGGCCGGGCACCGAATGCCTGGTCGTAGCCTTTCTTGCCGAGCCAATCCTTCGCGGCAGTGGTCACCTCAAGGGTGATGCCCTTGGCGACGAGTTGCCTGGTGACACCCAACAGTTCGAGGTCGACAACCTTGCGGATGCTTTCTTCGCTAAGCGGGCGGAAGACGACCGTGCTGTCGATCCGGTTGAGGAACTCGGGGCGGAAGACGACCTTCAGCTCCGTGAGGACCTTGTCCTTCATGCGCTGGTACTTGTCTTCAATGGATTGCGCTTCATCACCGGTGCGCTGGAAGCCGAGACCCGAGTCCTTCTTGATGAGGTCGGAGGCGACGTTCGAGGTCATGATGATGATGGTGTTCCGGAAGTCGACCTTGCGACCCTTGGCGTCGGCCAGGCGGCCTTCGTCGAAGATCTGGAGGAGGATGTTGAACACCTCGGGGTGGGCCTTCTCGATCTCGTCGAGGAGGATGAGGCAGTAGGACTTGCGGCGGACCGTATCGGTGAGCTGCCCACCATCGTCGTAGCCGACGTAGCCGGGAGGGGCACCGACAAGGCGAGAGACGGTGTGCTTCTCGCTGAATTCGCTCATGTCGAGCTTAATCATGTTGTCGGCGGAATCGAACATGAACTCTGCCAACTGGCGAGCGAGATGCGTCTTGCCGGAGCCGGTTGGGCCGACAAAAAGGAAGACGCCGATCGGGCGGCGGGGGTCCTTGAGGCCGGCACGGGCGCGGCGAACGGCACGGGCGATGGACTCGATGGCCTCGTCCTGGCCGATGACGCTGGCCCGGAGGTTCTCTTCCATCCGGAGGAGGCGGGCGCTTTCTTCGCTGGCGATGCGGGCGACCGGGATACCAGTCCACATGGCCACGACTTCGGCGATATCTTCTTCGGAGACGACGGGCGTGGCGATACCGGTCTCACCGTCACCCCATTCGCCCATCTCATCGATCTTTTCCTGGAGCTTGACTTCGCGATCGCGGAGTTCGGCGGCGTATTCAAACTGCTGGGAGCCGATGGCCTGATCTTTCTCCTTGCGGAGACTTTCGAGGCCACGCATGGCTTCCTTGAGTGATGGCGGCGTGGCCGCGCGCCGAATGCGGACACGACTGGAAGCCTCGTCGATGAGGTCGATTGCCTTGTCAGGGAGGAAACGATCGATGACGTAACGCGAAGAGAGTTCAGCGGCGGCCTGGAGGGCATCGTCGCCAATCTTGAGCTTGTGGTGCTCCTCGTAGCGGGCACGGATGCCCTTGAGGATCTCGATGGTCTCTTCGACGGATGGCTGCTCGACGGTGACGGGCTGGAAGCGGCGCTCGAGGGCGGCGTCACGCTCGATGTGCTTGCGGTATTCGTCGAGTGTGGTGGCGCCGATGCACTGGAGCTCGCCGCGCGCGAGGGACGGCTTGAGGATGTTGGCGGCATCGACAGCACCTTCGGCGGCGCCGGCGCCCACGAGCATGTGCAATTCGTCGACGAAGAGGATGCAGTTGCCAGCAGCTTTGATCTCTTCGATGACCTTCTTCAGGCGCTCTTCGAATTCACCGCGGTACTTGGTGCCGGCGACGAGTGAGCCAATATCAAGGGTCAGGAGTCGCTTGCCCTGGAGCGTCTCGGGGACATCACCACCGACGATGCGCTGGGCGAGGAGTTCGGCGATAGCCGTCTTGCCGACACCGGGCTCGCCGATGAGCACCGGGTTGTTCTTAGTGCGGCGCGAGAGGATCTGAACGACACGCTCGAGTTCGTTCGAGCGACCGATGACGGGGTCCAGCTGGCCAGCCCGGGCAGCCGACGTAAGGTCGATCCCGAGTTGGTCGACGGTGGGAGTGCGAGATGCCTGGCGGGCACCACCAGCCGCTGCAGCCTGGGGAGCGGACTGGCTGAGGATGCGCGTGGTCTCGGCACGGACACGCTCGAGGTTGACACCGAGGCTTTCGAGGACGCCAGCAGCGATACCCTCGCCTTCACGGACGAGACCGAGAAGCAGGTGTTCGGTGCCGATGTAGCTGTGGTTGAGGCGACGAGCCTCGTCGACGGCAAGCTCGATAACTTTCTTGGCGCGGGGTGTAAGGCCGATTTCACCGAGGACCGTGCGGTCGCCACGACCGATGATGAATTCGACGGCTGAGCGAACCTTGTTCAGTTCGACGCCGAGATTGGCAAGTACTTTGGCGGCGACGCCGTCGCCTTCACGGACGAGGCCGAGCAGGATGTGCTCCGTGCCGATGTAGTTGTGGTTGAAGCGGTGGGCCTCTTCCTGGGCGAGGGTGAGGACGCGCCGCGCGCGCTCAGTGAACTTGTCGAATCGATCCGCCATACCAGCCCTCCGGCCTCAGGTTAGGTGAACGCGCCGCTACGCGTCATCAGGTTTGTCTTCCCCCACGGGATCGGCGTTGTCAGCACCATCCGCTTCAGTAGTGTCTTCGGTGGCCGGTGCAGGGGTCTCCCCGGCATCCACCTTATTCTCAGTCTCGGGAACGCTGTCTTCCGTTTCAGCGGCGGCCTCTTCGGAGAGCGTCTCAGCTACAGGTTCGGTGGCGATTTCCACTTCGGCTACTGCCTGTTCGGCTGGTTCTTCAACGGCGGCCGGTGCTTCAGGCGTCTCTTCGGTGGGGCTGTCGCCGGCGATTTCGAAGGCCTGGGCGAAGGCGTGGGCCATGGCGCTCACGGGTTCGTGGTCACGAGCGACGGCCTGCTCAATGGCCTCGGAGGCATTGCGGGGTTGCTGCTGCTGACGGGCCACCTGTTCTTCAGTCGGAGCGGGCAGGTCGTACTCGGCGCGGACGTCATCCGGGTAGTCGATGACGCGGCCGTCGTGGTCGAAGGCGAAGCCCATCGCTTCGGCGTCGTTGCGAGCCTGTCGCAAGGAGAGGCCGAGCCGGTGGCGATCCTTCTCGATGCGGACCAGCTTGACGGGGACCACATCGCCTTCCTTGACGACATCCTTGGGCGTCTGGATGCGGCGGTTGGAGAGTTCAGAGATGTGGATGAGTCCCTCAACGGGTCCCTCGAGGCGAACAAAGGCGCCGAAGGCCATGATCTTGGTGACGCGCCCGATGAGGATCTGGCCGATGACGTAACGGTCGACCGTATCGTCCCACTGTTCGGGCTGGGCCCGCTTCAGCGAAAGCGAGATCTTCTTGGCTTCCCGATCGACCTTGAGGATGTAGGCCTGAACCGTATCGCCGATGGCGTAGAGGTCCTTCGGCTTCTTGCCACGTTCCCAGGTGAGTTCGGTCATGTGAGCAAGACCATCGGCGCCGCCGAGGTCGATGAAGATGCCAAAGTCGGTGATGGACGACACCTTGCCGTCTCGAATCTCACCTTCCTGGAGCTCGTCGATGATCCGGTCCTTCTGCTCCTTGCGCCATTCGGCCATTGCCGCGCGCTCGGAGAGGATGACCCGGTTCCGCTTGCGGTTGAGTTCGAGGACCTTGAGGCGAATGTCCTGGCCGGCGAGGTTTGCGAGCGCGTTGGCAGCATCGGGGTCATCACGACGGATACTGTCGATCTGGGAGAGGGGCACGAAGGCATTAACACCTTCGACGTTGACGAGGATGCCGCCGCGATTGTGCCCGGTAACCTGGGCATCGAAGACTTCACCGGACTCGAAGCGTTCGGCGAGGACGTCCCATCCTTCTTCGCCGCGGGCACGGTCGAGGGAGACGATGGCGTGGCCTTCAGCGCTGGAAGGCTGAAGGACCATGACCTTCACGGTGTCGCCGGAGACGAGCTTGTTGCTGCCGTCGACGCCGAGGGAGAGCATTTCGCCCTGGGGGATGACGGCTTCGGTCTTGATGCCGACATCGACAATCATCCCGTCGGCGGAGGCGCCCATAACGACACCCTCGACGATCTCTCCGCGGCGGAGCTGGGATGGCTGGGCTGCCTCTGATTCGAGGAGGGCGCCCATATCCATTTCAGCTTCAGCTTCCTGGGGGGCGGGTTGAGAGGATGATGTGTCGACTGTGTCTGCGGACAAAACGGACTCCGAATGGGCGGCTATGGCTCGTGGAATGAACGGCGCGCAATGGGCCGTTCGTATGAGGATTGTAGCAGCGGGTGAAAGCTGTGTGAAAGCGAGACGGCGGCCCGTACGGGTTCGCACATAACGCTGCTCTATTGGTCAACACCCAGTGAGGTTGTGTGACCTGGCTCCCTGGGAAGGAACCGGCGGCGGCCTATTTTCCCACCCAGTTGCCCAGGCAGTATCGTCAGCGCTGAGGCGTTTCACTTCCGTGTTCGGGATGAGAACGGGTGGGGCCACCTCGCTCTAGCCACCAGAGACTTGAGTATGGCGGATCGATTCGGTTTCGATCAAGCGTCAGCCGGTGATTGCCACTTGGCGTCCGCGGGCGCATCGTGCTGGAATGCGAAGCGCCCTGATACTCGTGCTGGGTGTGGCGTCAGGCGTGGTAGGCGCGGTCCTGCTCTTCACGCTCACCGGGACCTTCGACACTGATGGTCCGGACGACTCCGGCGGCGGCAACGCCCGGGTGGAGATCCACGACGATGCTCTTGCAACGCTGATCACCAGCCGCCTGGGGCAGTTGGTAACGGAGGAGGCGGTTGCCGCCACGGTCTCGATTCTTGATTCGGGACGCTTCGAGATAGCGGTACTGGTCGGCGAGCCCGGCGTTGGCGCGGCAAGCCGGCTGGTGCTGGACCCCGACGTGGTGGAAGGCTCGCTGCTGTTCACGGTGGTGGAGTCCGACCTCGAAGGTTTGCCCCAGGAGGCACAAACGGTGGCATTCCTGATGGGGCCGCTGTACACCCAGCTGGATGCACTGGCGGGAGGTCTGCCCTACCGCCTGGTGGCAATCACCACGCGCAACGGGAAGCTGACACTGGACATCGTGATCTAGCCGGACTCAGATGCCGACGCCGATTGCTGCCCCGATCCCGTACGTGATAGCGGCGGCCGCGAGTCCCAGGACGAGCATCCGCGTGCCCGAGAACAGTGCACCCCGCCCGGTGAAGAAGGTTATGAGGGCACCGAGCAGGAACAGCCCTATTCCGCTGAGGATGACGCTGGCGAGCGTGGCGGTGACACCCTCGGTGACGAGCCATGGCAGGACCGGGAGTACGGCACCTATGGCAAACATGACGAAAGAAACGCCGCCAGCGACCCAGGGGTTCGCGTCTGCGTCTTCAGACATCCCGAGTTCTTCGCGGGCGAGCGTCTGGAGGGCGAGTTCGGGGTCGCTCATGACGCGGGCGGCGGTGGCCCGAGCCTGCTCCAGGTCCATACCCTGGGCCTGGTAGATAAGGACGAGCTCTTCTTCCTCTTCTTCGGGGATCTCCGCCAGCTCATCGCGCTCAATGGCGAGTTGGTTTTCGAAGTATTCGGCACTGCTCCGGACGCTCACCCACTCGCCGAGGGCCATGCTGAGCGAGCCTGCGAGTAGCCCGGCGACACCGGCGAGGATGACGATTCCCCTATCGGGATCGGCGCCGGCAACACCGGCCACGAGGCTGAGATTCGAGACCAGGCCGTCGTTGGCGCCGAGGACGGCAGCACGGATGGCATTGCCGCTCGCACCTCGATGGCGGCCCTCGATACGGGCGATATCGACGCCGGACCTGTGGCGCCTGCTCCCCGATGAGATCTGGCGGAAGAGACGAGCATGCGAGCGCTCGTCGGCCGGAAGGTGTGCGTCCACGGCCTCAGGCTGGTCGTCGTACATGGTTGTGGCGGACTGTTCCATGCGGGTGACGATGGGACTGACGAAGGCCGTGCCGAAACGGCGGGCGAGGAACCCGAGCATGCGCACGCGGAGGCTGGCACGGTCGGAGGGAGGCTCAACGCCGGCTTCACGGAGTTTGCGCGCCCAGAGGTCGCGATGCCGGACTTCTGTCTCAGACAGCCGGTTGTAGAGGTCCCGGAGGTGCGGATCATCCTCGGCATCGGCGAGGAGTTGATAGAGGCGAACGCCATCAACCTCGTCGCGATAGTTGCGCTTGTAACGGGCAATGTCTTGCCTGGAGGCAGGCGGCAGATTGTTGGCCATGGAACCTGCAGAGTACGGCGACACCCAGAACCGGGCTACGGCGCCAGGGCTGCCAGGTGGCGAATCCAATCGCCGGGAAGGCGGTGTTCGCGGGCACCTTCGAGGATGGTGTGGAGATAGCGCGGCGAAGGACGACCACCGTCCTGCGGATCGACGACGGCGTAGGTGATCGCGTTGAGAGTACCGCCGTCCGGGAGTGTTACGTGGACGTTCCGGCGGCGGTAGGCGGCGATAGCAACGCCCTCGTAGCGGTCAAGTTGCTGGAGGTGCATGGGCGTCACCTCCCAGGCCACACCCCAAACCAGCGCGCCGACAGCCGGGACGACGTCGGCAGCGTATCCGCCCCAGCGGCGGCTTGGGCGGGTGAAAGCCAGTTCGTAGTCCGTAAGGCGAGCAGGGCCAATGGCGCTGGCTCCGGGACAGCGGAGGAGCATCTGCCGCGACGAAAGGTTGGAGCCGTAGGCGAAGTAGTGGGGCATGGACCTAAGGAGTTTCCCTTAGAAGGCAGGATAGCGGCCACGAATCACTGACTGACTCCCCGGTATTCACGACCTGTCCACCGGGCCAACGGGCTTGCGGTGTCGACAGTTCTAGAAGGACGCCAGCCCGGCGCCGTGGGAGAAGTGGATGGCATCGACGCGATGGACACAGGCAATCCTGGGTGTAGCAGCGGCGACGATGTTGATGCTCGCTGCATCACTTGCCCTGGCGAGCGAGGGCGGTGCTGCCCGGGCCCTGACGAACTGCAACGTGAGCGACTATTCGCTTGATAGCGAAGAGCAGGCATTCCTGGGGCTCATCAACCAGTATCGCGCGGACAACGGGCTGGGAGCGCTGAGCTTATCCACGAACCTGAACCGGGCTGCTCACTGGATGGGGAATGATCTCGGCTCGAACGGCTATTTCAGCCATACGGACTCGCTGGGCCGTTCGCCGTACACCCGGGCTATCGATTGCGGGTACCCGCAGGGCGCGGGTGAGAACCTCGCCGCCGGTACGGCCTGGAGCTCGGCACAGTCGGCGTTCAATGCCTGGCAGAACTCTCCCGGACACAACGCCAACATGCTTGGCTCGTACTACCAGCAAATCGGGATCGCCCGGGTGAACGTCTCGGGATCGCAATACACGTGGTACTGGGTGACGAATTTCGGGGCGACGAATGATGGCACGGGCGGGGGCGGTGGACAGCCCACGAATACCCCGACGCCAACGAACACTCAGGCGCCGCCGACAGCAACAAACACGCCACTACCCCCGACGGCCACACCCACGAACACGCCGGTTCAGCAGGGTGGGTCACCAACAGCCACGCCGACCAATACACCGGTACCGCCAACGGCCACACCCACAAACACGCCGGGAAGCGGGGGAGGCGGCAACACACCAACGCCGCCGACTCCACCACCGCCGCCGACGGCAACACCAACACGCACCCCCTCGGGGAGTGGCAGCACTGCGACCCCGACAGTCACCAGTTCGCCAACGCCAACCAAGACGTCGACGAGCCCGGCCACGCCAACGGCCACGACTCCTGCCGGCTCGCTGCCACTGGTGCCTGGTTCTTCGAACCTGGTTGGGTGGCCGGGCGCTGAGGGAGACCCGGAAACAGCCCTGGCACCCATCGCGAAGAGCATCGAGATCGTGTTCCGGTGGAATGCGGTGACCGGCGAGTGGGAGCGGTACGGGCCGGGGCTGCCGTGGTACGTCAACTCGCTGAAGAAGCTGAAGCCGGGCGAAGCGTACTGGGTGATCACCAGGTAGCGATGCGAAACGGAGCCGGGCGCGCTACGCTCGGCTCGCATGCCCGAACTCCCAGAGGTTGAGACGATCCGCCGAGACCTGGAGCCGCTGGTTTCGGGGCGGCGGATTGTAGCTGTCGAGATTGACGAAGCGACACTGCCGTTGCTGGCGGGGGCAACCACTCCGATCGAGATGCTGCGCGCCTCGCTGGCCGGACGAACGATCACCGGCCTGGGACGTCGCGGGAAATACCTGTTGTTCGGACTGGACGACGGCCGGACCTTTGTTGCCCACCTGCGGATGACCGGGCGACTGCTCTGGCGCGACTCGGAGGCACCTCCGGAAGCCTATGAACGGGGCCGGATCGTGCTGGACGATGGCCACGACCTGCGCTGGTCGGACCTGCGCAAATTTGGTACGTGGCGGGTCATGGACAACGTCACGCCACTCTTCGAGAAGCTGGGCCCCGAGCCCATCGATGACGACTACTCGGCGCGCTACCTGAGGCAAGCATTCAAGGGGCGCGAGGCGGCGGTGAAATCTGTGCTATTGGACCAGGAGAAGGTGGCGGGGCTCGGAAACATTTATGTCGATGAGGCGCTGTTTGAAGCTGGTGTGCGGCCAGAATCGCGGGCAGGGGCACTTGGCGACGCTGCCGTGAAGCGCCTTGCAGTGACGACACGCGAGGTGTTATTGCGGGGGATAGAGCACCGGGGGGCGAGCTTTCGCGACTACGTGGATGGCCAGGGGAACGAAGGCCGGCAGCACATGTACGTGAAGGTGTTTCGCAGGACCGGCAAGCCGTGCTACACCTGCGGTTCGGAGATCCAACGAACGGTAGTCGGTGGACGGGCCACGCACTATTGCCCGCGATGTCAGCGGTTCCCGAGACGGCGGTCGAAACCGGCGTAGGATTGCCCGTTGTGAACGGCGCGAGTGCTGGCTATCCGTTACGAATGTCGGAGATTGCGTTTGTCGACATGTACCGGAAGGCAACGCTGCGGAAACCCCAGGTGGGGGCCGACGCGGCATTGCGGACGATGGTGACGGCGGCGGCCGACGACCGGCTCGCCCTACTTGGGGTCATTGGCGACTACGTTGTGGAATCGGCACTCCGCCTGGTTGCCGTTTACGGGGCGTTGGCCGACCGGACGCATCCGGTAGGGCGGCAGTTACTGGAGCCATTGCCGAGCCGGGAAGCCTGGGATGCCTTCGCACAGATTGCGATGACGGCAGAGCCGAGTGCCACAATTCGGGATCTGTCCCTGGGGGAGGATGGACTGGACCCTGCGGAGCGGCTGCGGGCGATGGGCGATTTCGGCTGGGTTGGACCGTTGATCACGGTCACGACCAGCGGAGGCCTGCTGGCTGAAGGTGTGCAAGAGCGGGGTATGGTCCGGGCGCGATTCGCGTTGCCGGGCGTGGCAACTCCGGTACTGGATGTACGCGAGGAGGATGCGGCAACACTGGCCGATACCACGGCCGAGTTCTCAGGAATCGCTCGGGGGTTCTTGGATGCGTACGTCGGGGCGCGACTCCACGCGGGCCGCGTGCCATAGCGTGCGACTGAAATCACTTCCGCAAGGGCCTCGCGACGCCATCACCGACGTACAGGGCATCCGGGTGGGCCACTGGACGAACCGGCGAGCAGGTACGGGTTGCACGGTCGTTCTCTGTGAGGGAAGTACGTTCGCGGCTGCGGATGCCCGCGGAGGAGCTCCCGGAACCAGAGAGCTGGCGACATTGGACCCGGCGAACGTTGAACAGACCTGCCATGCGATTCTCCTCTCGGGCGGGAGTGCGTTTGGATTGAGTGCTGCCGATGGCGTCATGCGAGCGCTGGAGGAACGGGGAGTGGGATTTACGACGGCAACGGGACCGGTGCCTATCGTGCCCGGCGCCGTGATCTACGACCTTGGCCTTGGCAAGGCGACGGTTCGACCGGGCCCGGACGAAGGCTACAGAGCGGCCACGACGGCGAAGGGCGGCCGGGTAGCAGAGGGCAGCGTCGGCGCGGGGACGGGAGCAACTGTGGCCAAAGTTGCCGGGCCTGAGAACATCGTGAAGGGCGGCGTGGGCACCGCGAGTGTGAGCACCCCTGAGGGCGTTGTGGTTGGCGCGCTGGCGGTGGTGAATGCGATAGGCGTTATCACGGAACCAACGACCGGCGAGGTAGTCGCGGGGGCCCGGGGAAAGCCCGGGCGGTTCCTGGGGCTGGAGGAATCACTGCGAGCGCGGGCAGCATTCATCGCATCGAAGATGGAGAACACGACGCTGGTGGTGGTGGCCACGAACGCATCGCTTGGACACGGGCAGATGCAGCGATTGGCTTACCAGGCCCACAACGGGATCGCGCGAACGATCCTGCCGGCCCACACGTCCGGGGATGGTGATACGACCTTTGCCGTGAGCATGGGTACTGTCGAGGTGCAGCCGCAGGACTTCGTGACGATCGGACTGATGGTGACGCT
>JAGQGZ010000006.1 GCA_020432105.1 Dehalococcoidia bacterium
GGTCGGGATTCTCGTCGTTGGCACGGCTGGGATCGTCGGTGTCGGCGTGCTTGCGGGCGTTCCCGGAATGCGTTCATCCGCTGGCGGCGGAGGAGGGATAACCGTGTGCGCGACGGTGGGTGTGGTGCGAAGAGAACCGGTCCCATCGTTGGTCGGCGTCGGTGTCGCCGAACCGCTGCCGGGGTCGGACTCGTCCTGCTCACGAAGATCCTTTTCGTCCTTACGGGCAGCTTCGATTACTTCGGGCAAGAGCGGTCGGATGCGAATCACACCCGTATCCGCCGAGTAGTCGGCCACCAGGGCCGAGGTCGTGTCGATATCGAGCCGATCGGGGTCGCGGTCCAGTGCCAATCCTGCCCCGCCGAAACTGGCCCCAAAGGTGCAAAGGCCGACGAAGGAGACGGCGGCGACCGTCGTCAACAGTTCCCGTCTCATGCAGATCGCTGTCCCCTGGCCCGGCCCACGTTCCTTCCAGTTGGCTGCATGAGTATTGGCATCGCATTCAACGCCGGTTCCTTTTGCCGCCTCGCCTCCCACGCTTCCACTATCCGCGACATGTTGGCGACAACGTCGGAGTCGAGCAGACCACTCATCGCTTCCTTTTGAAGGATTGCCAGCGCCTCCTCAATCGACATCGCCGAGCGGTACGGCCTGGACGTGCTCAACGCGTCGTAAATGTCCGCAACCGCAGCGATCCGCGGATAGGCCGTGAGCTCGGCGTCGCCGATGCCGAATGGATATCCGGACCCGTCGAGCTTCTCGTGGTGCTGCCCCACGATCGCCCGAACCTCGGGCGGGAGTTCGATGTGGGAGAGGATGTCCAGGCCAATCAGGGGATGCTGTTCGACAATCTCCCGCTCTTCCGGCGTGAGTGTTCCCGGCTTCAGCAGGACAGCATCGCGAATGCCGATCTTGCCGATGTCGTGGAGGTATCCACCGACTTGCAGATAGTGCAACTGGCCGCGATCCATGCCCATTTCCCTGCCCAGGTCCATGGAGAGGTGACCCACGCGCACCGAATGCCCGCGTGTGTACGGGTCTCGGGCATCGATGGCGGAAACGAGCGCGCCAAGTGTCGCGAGGTGCTGACGCTCAAGCCTCCCCGCCATCTCGTTGAATGTCCTGGCAAGGACGCCTACCTCATCGCGCGAATGGACATCAGCCCGGGCGGTAAGGTCTCCACCCCCGAGCTGCACTGCCGAGCGCACCAGCCGGAGTAGTGGTTGCGTGATTGCCCGAGCCATGTAGATGCCGATACCGAGGATGAGCAAGGCACCAACCGCAAACATCGTGCCAAGGCGTGCCCGCGTAGTGCCCTGGGCGCTGGTGATGAACGAGGTGGGCAGCCCAACCGAGTACCATCCCAGTTCCTCTCCGCGGATCTTGAGCTGGCCATAGCACAGCTCGTATTCGCGGCCGAACAGGGTGATCGTCTCCCGCGTACCGGGCTCGCCTCCGTTGAATGCCAGCTCAGCGTTGTCCGCCGCGAATGTCGATCCGATTGCAGCCCCGGTGGGGTCGTATAGCGTGACCTGGGCCAGCGCCTCAGACTGGATGGCCTTGAGGTACTGCACGAGGGGGGTGCTGACGACCACGACTCCGGCAATACGGTCGTTCTCAAGGATCGGGCCCGCGGTCAGGAACATGGTTGTGCCATCCTGCTCCACGAATCCGGCGAACTTGTCCCCGCCCTCATCCGCCGAACCTGTCAGCACCGCGCTGACCGGACCCAGGCCCGACCGATCGAGGCCCGCGGTGACGGGTTCGTACTCCAACTCACGGTCGCCGTGGTTGACGTAGCCCGCGAGGACAGTCCCGGCCGAATCCAGCACTTCGACACGCGCCGCGCCATCGTTCGCGGCAATCGGGAGAATAATGTCGGCGACGGATGACGCATCACCCGCGGCCGTCGCCTCCTGCAATCCCTCAGTGAAGGCTATCGCTCGCAAGGTCTCCAGGTGTTTCTGTTCCTGTCGTACAGCCGAATCCTCGGTCACACGCGCTGCCTCAGCCAGCTGGTTCGTAAACCGGTCGTCGAGCGAACCGGTCACCAATTCGGTCACGATGTACGTACCAACGAATGCCCCAACCAGTGTCAGCAGCAGGTACGGCCCCACGATCTTCCAGCGAATGTGTTGGAAGGCAGGTGCTATGAGTCCGGAGGCGGTACGACGAAACTGCATGGTCGACTGCACAGATCATCGACCGAATTCCATTCAGCCACAGGAGTGAGCCGAGTCTGGCGCTGGCGGCCGGTCAAGCAAGGACTCCCCCAGCCAACGCCGTATTACTACATGGGCTTCCGGCACCCGAGACCTTCGCCGTAACTTCCTCCGCGCCGCGATCGAACCGACTGGCGATCCATGATGGTGTGCGCGAGTACCGGTGATGGGTGGAGTTCAGGCACCAACCGAGACGGGGCTGTCGGGTCTGAGCACCGACTGGAAGTAGAAGTCGAGCATGGCGGTGAGGGGGGCGGGACTCGCTCGCAACCGGCTACGGAGTGCTGCGCCTTCCCAGCAGTCGACCAGCAGCTCCGCGGCCCGCTCGGGGTCGATGGACGCGGGAATATCTCCACGAGCCCGGGCCTCCTGCAGGCAAACCGAAATCTGCCGCCCGATTTCGGCGAAGCACCACGAGATCTTCGCCCGGAACACGTCGCTCGCAGCCGAAAGTTCCTGCCCGAGACCGCCAAGCAGACATCCCAGGTAACCCTCGGACTGGTAGGACTCGAGGGTCGCTTCAAAGAAGTTCCGAATCCGGGTGAGCGGAGGCATGCCCTGGTCGCCGAGGCACGCCTGCAACCCGGCGTGGACTGCTCCCATGTATTCGTCGACGACCTGGAGGGCGAAGTCTTCCTTGTCTTTGAAGTGGTGGTAGAAGGACCCCTTCGGCGTGTTCGTGGCATCAAGCAGCGCCTGGATCCCAAGGGCGTGGTAGCCATGCTCCAGGAGCATGACCCAGCCGGCATCAATCAGGCGCTGCTTGGTTTCGTGCTTTCTCGTCTTCGTCATTACTTGGCCGCGAAGGCCATCCTCAGGTGGGTTTCCGGTGTTAGCCGCCCGTCTTCGCGATCATATGCTCGATGACTTGCTTGTGGGCATGCTGGGGGCTGAACATCACGATCTCGGCATCCTTTTCGACGCGAACATTGTGCCCGGCGGGCCAGTAGAAGAGTTCGTTCGCGGCCACAGTTTCCTCGGCCCCACCGCCATCGGTGGTAGTCAGTTGCCCCTGGAGTACGAATCCCCAGTGGGGCACCTGGCAGAGGTTCTCTTCGAGACCGATGAATAACGGGGTGGTGTCCACCCCCGCCGCCAGCGAGAAGTACTCGGCGCTAAGCTCACTCCCGCCAATGTCCCCCATATCGAATCGCTGGCGAATTGTGGCCCCCGGGATCTGCATTCGGATTTCGACATCGTCCTTGGCTACGTGCATGGCTAAACTCCTGATTTCATAGACTAGACCGAATGGTCTAGTGCAGATTAGGTGCCGCCGGCACCGGATGTCAACGCGTTCGGCGCGAACCAGTGCGGGGAGAACCACTGAAGGTACGAATTGGTATGAATGCCGGTGAGCCCGTAGTGGATGAAGACGATCTCTTTGGCACCAGTGTCATTGCAGCCGCCCATATTGCCAGCAAGGCGGCAGGTGGCCAGATGCTGGTGGCGAACGTTGTACGCGAACTCGTTGCCGGAAAAGGATTCTTCTTCCACGACGCCGGTGAGCATGCGCTACAGGGCCTCGACGAAATCGTCCGGCTTTGCGACGTCAGCCTTACCTGAGCACCTGTTCGGTACCCGCGTTCCAGGTATCTGTGTGTCGGCGCCACCGTACTCTTGGCCTGTGTGATGAGTGTCCCACCCCGGAACCGTGCATTCGGCGCCACAGGCCGAGCTGTAGCATGGCGAAGGCCATCAGTTGGTGGTTCGATGTTCACAGCGAGGGGAACAGATGGAATTCAATCACGTGGCCCATCGGCTCGATACGGTACATTTCGACTTGGTGGTGGAGATGCTGAAGTCGCAGCTGGGCTTCGTCGAACTGCGCCGTATACCGCACGCGATCTGGCTGCGCCAGCCCGGTGCAACTGTCGATTTGCAGCTCACCGCCAGCACCACGACCCATCGCGATCATGACAAACAGCGCTCGCAGATTTCGTTTATCAGCCCGACCCCACGCGAGGAGCTTGAGAAGCTCGCCGCCTGGTTCAACGAGCGCGGGGTCGCCGCCAATGTCGGTGCCTATTCCGAGCGTGAGTTCTATCTGGATGCCCCCGCTGCCTTCGTCGATTTCGTCATCGAGGCGATGGGCCCGGAACTCGCGGAGTACGACGTACAGCTCTGACGCTCGTCAGCGGCACAACTCGCGCACAGACATTGCGTTCTATCCGGGTCGACGAATGTCCCTGCCCGCTTGCTCCAGGGATTCGTGAACATTGCAGTCTGCCAGACAATGGAGCCCACCGTCGGAAGCGGGTTCGTCTTGCGGGGAAGGTGAGCGGCTGCTGGCGGCGTTCCCCCGTTCGCTCAAATGTTCTAAACTGCACCTTCCATGACCCAGGCGGCCCTTCAACCTTCTCGCTGGCAGCTTTCCCTCGATGGCGCCCGCTCGGCACTTGCCGAGGTCTTCGGCTATCACTCTTTCCGTGAAGGCCAGCAGGAGGTCATCGCCAGCGTGCTCGCCGGTGCCGACACGCTCGCCGTAATGCCCACCGGGGGCGGCAAGAGCCTCTGCTACCAGGTGCCGGCCTTGCTCTTCGATAGCGGTGTCACCGTCGTAGTTTCGCCGCTGCTGGCCCTGATGAAGGACCAGGTGGACGCCCTCCGCGCGGCTGGTGTTGCCGCGGCTGCTATTAACTCCACCGTCTCGAAGGATGAGCAGGCGGCCACCCTCGATGGCGTCGCTCGCGGCGATATCCGCCTCCTCTATGTCGCCCCCGAACGCTTTGGCGCCTATGGCTTCACCGAAGGGCTGCGACAGCGTGCCAGCGTCTCCGTCCTCGCGATCGACGAAGCCCACTGCGTGAGCCAGTGGGGCCACGACTTCCGCCCCAGCTACCGCGACCTTGCCCGTGTGCGCGAACGCCTTGGCAACCCGCCGATGGTCGCCCTGACCGCCACAGCCGACCCGCTCGTCCGCGACGACATCATCAGCCAGCTCGGCCTGCGCAGCCCCGCCGTCCACGTCGCCGGCTTCGACCGCCCCAACCTCCATCTTGCCGTCGTCCGCGCCGGTTCTCTGAAGCAGAAGGCCGAGCTTATCGCCGAACAGCTCCGGGGCCTCGGCGACCAATCGGCCATCATCTACTGCGGAACCCGCAAGCGGGTCGAAAACCTCTCGGAGTCCCTCCACCGGGCGGGTATCCGCAATGCTCGCTACCACGCCGGCATGGACGCCGACGACCGCCGCCGTATCCAGGAGGCGTTCCAGCGGGACTCGCTCCGGGTGATCGTTGCCACCAACGCCTTCGGCCTCGGCATCGACAAGCCGGATGTGCGGCTCGTCCTCCATCACGACCTGCCCGAGTCGCTGGAGGCCTACTACCAGGAGGCCGGCCGGGCCGGCCGCGATGGCCTTCCTGCCACCTGCGTCCTTTTCTACAGCGCCCGCGACCGTTCCCTCCGCGAGTTCTTCATCGACCTCTCGCACCCCGACCCGGACACGGTGGTCGACGTCTACCGGGCCCTCGAACGGACGAACGGCGCCGTCCATATCCGCGAGCTGATGTCGACCGACGACGAGCCGGGAATCAATGCTGCCGTTGCCGCCCTGGTCGAAAGCGGCCTGGCCGAGCGCCGCGGCTACAACGTAAAACTCGCCCGCCAGGGGGCCGAGTCGGAGATCGACCTGGCCGGGTTGGAAGCCCACCGCGCCCACGCACTGAAGAAGCTCGACCAGATGCAGGCTTACGCCGAATCGATGAGCTGCCTGCGAGTGCGCATTCTCCAGTACTTCGAACCCGGCGACTGGGAGCCGTGTGGCAATTGCGGACCCTGTGCAGCGGGGCCGCAGGAACAGTTGCAGCAGGCAGCCGACGCCGAATCGGAAGACCTGTTCCAGAAACTGCGCGAGTTGCGTCGCACCATTGCCGACGAAGCCGGTGTCCCACCATATGTCGTATTCAGCGACGCGACCCTGCGCGAAATGGCAGCCCAACGCCCCCGAAACCGCGTCGAAATGCTCGCCGTGAGCGGCGTCGGCCAGGTGAAGTGGGAGCGCTACGGCATGCAGTTTCTCTCCATCGTTCGTGAGGCGGCAGGAGCAGAACCCGTGCGCGAAGCACCTGCACCCGTCGCCAACCGCGACAGCCCGGCTTCCACGCTCGATCAGACGCTGGCATTCGTCCGCCAGGGCATGTCCATTGCCATGATCGGCAAGGCGCGCGGCCTTGCTACCTCCACTATCGCCGGCCATATCGAGACGCTCGTCACCCGTGGCGCCATCGACGACATCACCCCCTGGGTAGACACGGCGACGTTGCGCCGTATCCAGCAGGCCGCCGGCGAAGGCCGGATCAGTGCGCTCGGCCCGCTGCGGGAGGCGTTGGCGGAGGATGTGGGGTTCGAGGAGCTGCGCATCGCCCGGGCCTGGCTGAACCGGCGATAGTCATGTCAGAGAGGCCCGCGTACGCCGCCCCACGCCTGGCCAATGGTTAAGGAAGGATTGACTACCGGTCCTAGACTGGAGACATGCCCGCCGAACGATACGACGCGGAAGCATGGGGACTGACCCCAACGGAGTTGGCCATACTTGGCAGTTCCTGCGTCTACATGGCAATCGATTTCATCTCGCCGATGGGAGTGTATGTGCTGACCCAATGAAGACGTCAATGGTGCTCTGCCTGGTGTTGCTGGGATCTGTAGTCTCCGGCTGTGAGAGTTCCAGCGACACTGATTGGCTCCCCCGCTACGCGGGCGAAGTGAACGGCGACGATGGCAGTGTGGAGGGCGTATTGCGCCGCGATGGGCTGTGTCTTTATATCGAAGTGGAGCCTAGCAACTTTCGGTGGCTGCCCGTGTTTCCGACTCACCGTGTGTGGTTCTCTTCCGACGACAACGCGCTCACGATAGATCGTCAGCAGACCCACGTAGGCGAATATCTATTCCTGGGCGGGAGCGGCTTGGAGAGCGCGGTCTACGAGGATGTGGACTGGGCCAGGCAACCGGACGAATCGTGTGATTCCACCAATCTCTGGTTCGTCGGACTGTTCGACGACTGAGTTGTCGGACCACCACTGGTTCTTGGCGACGACGGCTTACGGAGTGCACAAAGGGAGCCCTGGGAGTTCCTGCATCTACATGGCAATCGATTTCATCTCGCCGATGGGTGTTTATGTTCTCACTCAATAAGGCGGCGGCAGGATTCACGTTTGCGACTCTCGCAGCCGCGGTCATCGCACGCGGAGGTGAATCGGATTTCCTTTCTCGCTACGAGGGCGAGGCGAACGCTGACGATCACTCAATTCGCGCCACACTCGTTCGGGAGGGGGAGTGCGTCTACCTGGAATTAGTAGATGGCTCGCGAACGTTCCCCGTCTTTCCAACGCGCAGCGCTGAGTTCAACCAGGAGACCAACGTGCTTACCGTCGAGGGCCAGGGCACGAGGGTGGGAGAGGAGGTCCATCTGCTTGGAAGCGGGGGCCCGCTGGCCCAATATCCTGACATCCGGTGGGCACATAGGCCAGACATTTCATGTGACACTGACGAGATCTGGTTCGTAGGACTGCAGGACCCGCCGCAACCGAAGCTGTTCGCCTGCACGTACCCTGGTAAAGAACAGATTGGCGATAGGTGAACTACGCTGAGCCTATGGGCCGGTCGGTGTTGGTTTGCGCTGTCCTGGTGTTCGCGCTGTCATTGATCTCGTGCGGCGGCGGTGACGAGGACGAGCGGGCGCGCGAGGAGAGCCGGTACTTTGGTGCGGGAATCGACGGCTACCTCCCGGGCGAGAGTTTGCAGGATTGGGTCGACCACGCGGTGCAGGTCTCGGTGGTGACCGTGATTTCCGAACAGCAACTCACGACGCTGCCAACACCGGAGGGCAGTGACCAACCGTCGAGCGTCGGGCGCCACGTAACTTTGCGCATCGAACAGACCATCTGGCAGGGCAAGGCCGACGTGTATCCACCGACGGAAGTGACAATCGGGACCTGGGGCTGGACGCTGGATGATGGCGAGCTCAGGCCCGCGGGCCGGGGCAGGTACGAGGTTGGTCGCACCTACCTGGTGCCGTTCATGCGCACGCAGGATGGATGGACGCCCCTCGTACTCAGCTCGATTCCCGTATCTGGCGGGAGCGTTGAGTCAGGCTTTCCGGCTGCCCGAGAGGCGTATGCCGATCTTGATGGGCTTGCCATAGCGGATGTGGCCGAGCAACTCGCGGCACTCAAGCCGGATCCACTCCTGGCCAGTCTCGTTGGCGTCCCCGCCGAAGAGCGCTGGGCCGCGATAGCCCAGGCGCGGGAGCAGGCTACGGCAACTGCCCAGGCAGGGCGGATTCCGACGCCATAGCTACCGCTGCGCCCCGCCCGGCTGGCACGTCCTGCAAAAACTCGTGATCCGCTGGTTCGCCGTGATCTCGCTGATCTTCGTGCCACACCGCGGGCATTCCTTCCCACCTAGCCGGTGGACGCGCATGAAGTCGCGGCGCTCCTCGTAGTCGAGGATGTCGCCCTTCACCATCGCCTCGCGCACGAGTGGCGTCGCCCAGTCCATCACGGCGTGAGCGCTCGTGTAGAGGCGGCGAAGGTCGGTCTCGTCCAGCTCGGTCTTCTTCTTATACGGGTTGATCTTCGCCTCCCAGAGGATCTCGTCCGCGTAGGCGTTGCCGATCCCCTGGACGAACTCCGCGTTCGTGAAGATGTTCTTGATCACCCCCCGGTACTTCTTCAGCCGCAATAGCCAGGCATCCTCGTCCAGCTGCGGGTCCAGCAGGTCGGGGCCGTTGCTCTCCCAGTTGGGGACCAGCCGAAGCTGGTCCGTCCCCACCAGGTAGAGCTTCCCCATCAGCCGCTGGTCGTGGTACCGGAACTCCCGGTGCGAATCCACCAGGGCGATTCGCAGGCAGGTCTTGCCGTGCACCTTCGTCTTCGGGTCCACGAACTGGAAGCGCCCGGTGAGCATCGGGTTCATCGCCAGCACACGCCCGCTGGCGAGCGTGAAGAGGAGGAACTTCCCGTGACGGTGCACCTCGCCGAAGCTGTCGCCGGGCAGCGTCTCGCGGAACTCCTTCGCCGGGCTGCGAAACACGGGCGGGATGCGCGTCTCGACTTCCGACACGGTGCGGCCCTGCAGGTGTTCGTTGAAGAACCCCTTGATCGCCTCAAGCTCCGGTATCTCCGGCATCGCGCCAGTATAGGCCGGGAAGGTTGGCTGCCAATCGGGGGCCGATCGACGTCACCGCGGCGGGTACGGCTCCTTCTTGCCCTGGTACTGGCCACCGGTCTTAGAGGAGGTTCTGGCACATGGCTCCCACCCGGGCCTGCCGTTAGCATCGGTGGCTGCGGCTCGACGCTAGTCGTGGGAGTGAACTATTCGCGTTCTCCAGCAGTTCCTTGCCGCCCACGGGATCTTCTACGGCTGGGTGGTCGTTGGCGTAGGCTTCCTCATCGCCTTTAGCTCCGGGCCCGGCCAGTCCTACGTCTTCTCCGTCTTCCTCGACTCCATCATCGATGACACCGGCCTCTCCCGGACCGCCGTCTCGGCGCTCTATGCGGTGGGAACCGGCGTAAGCGCCGTGATGGTCGCCATCGTTAGCCGCATGGCCGACCGCTTCGGCCCCCGCAAGGTCGTCATCTTCGTTGCTGCCGCCATGGCCGGTGCCTGCTTCGGCATGGCTGTCGCCTCCGGGTTCGTCGCCTTCTTCCTCGCGTTCGCCGCGCTACGAGCGTTGGGCCAGGGCTCCACACCGATCAATGCCACGCTGATGACCGCCCAGTGGTTCGTTGCCAAGCGCGGGCGGGCGATGGCCGTGATGGGAATGGGGTTTGCCGCTTCCCTTGCCCTGTTGCCACCGATCAGCCGCCTCCTCATCGACACGGTTGGCTGGCGGGAGGCCTATGCCTTGCTCGGTGTCCTGGTCCTCGTCCTTGTCATCCCGTCCTCGTTCTTCTTCGCCCGCGACACCCCTGAGGAGATGGGGCTCCATCCCGACGGCTACGAGCATCCACCGTTGAACGAACCGGCCCCGGGCGCTGCTGGCAGTGGCGCCCCGAATCGCGGTGTCCTCACCTCGTGGACCTTCTGGGCACTCGCTCTCTCGCTCACCACTTCGCCATTTGTCGTCACCGCACTTGTCTTCCACCAGACAGGCATCTTCGACGAACGCGGTGTCGGCGCAGGGGTGGCGGCAGCGGTGTTCGTTCCCTATGCGATAGCCAACGCGCTCTCTTCCGCGGCCTCCGGTGTAGTCGTCGACCGGACCGGCCCCAAGCCCGTATTCGTCGGCGCCATGCTGCTCCTGCTCGTCGCCCTCGGCCTTTCGCGACTGATCAACGGCGAACCCAGCGCGGTGGTCTACGCCAGCATGCTCGGGACGGCCGGCGGTCTCCAGCGCATCGTCAGCAGCGTCATCTGGGCCCACTACTACGGGCGCCAGGGCCTCGGACGCATCCAGGGGAGCGCTACCTCCATCATGATCACCATGTCGGCACTCGGGCCGCTTCCCCTTGCCGCCCTTGAAGGCGCGACCGGCTCCTACGATCTCGGCATCGGTCTCATGGCGGCGATGCCGGTGCTCTCTATTGCCGGTGTGCTCGTAGCGCGGACCTCCGTCAAGCAGCACGCCGACCCGTTGCCCTTGCCGAGCTGAGCTACCGCGGGAACGGCGTCTCCTCGCCCTCCGCAACCGGGACAGCGAAGACGTTCAGCGTCATCGAGACGGTCGTGTAGTAGCCGATCGTGGCGATGAGCTCGGCCAATCCCCGCTCCCCAAAGGTCGTGACGGCACGGTCGTACAGCGGTTTTGGCAGCTCATGGGTCTCGTGAATAGCCCGGCTCACTTCGACGGCCAGCTGCTCGTCTGCTGGCGCTTTCGCAGGGACTCGAAGGTGCAGCACATCATCCAGGGTCTGGTCGCTCACACCAAACTGCTTCGCGGTGCGGGCATGCGCGACCCATTCGACGTTGCTGCGCCAGAAGCGCGCGGTCATGCAGATCGAGAGTTCGACAACCCGGCGATCGAGCGTCGTCCGTTCCCAGATGAAGTTGCCGAAGCTGACCATGCGCCGGGCCAGTTCGGGGCTCCGGATCCAGGGGTCGAAGGGGCCGCCGATCTGGCCATCGGGCTTCACTTCCCGGAAGCGGGCGATGCGCGCGTGTGCCTCTTGTTGCTCCGGGGTGAGTTCGCTAACAGGCAGAGGGGTAAGGCGGCTGGACATGAGTGGCACCTCGATCGAGTCGGCCCATCGTAGCCCTCCGAACCGTGGCCGGCGCGTCCCCTTAAGGAAATACGCCGCGACGTCGCTTCGCTTCTGCCACCCTGGTTATGCCCAGGATCAGTGCCGCCATGCGAAGGCTCACCCCGCGTTCTTTCGATGTCGCCGCCACTGACGCGAAGGCCTCTTTCATCAGCCGTTCCAATTGGCTGTTCACTTCGTCCTCAGACCACATGAACTGTTGCCGGGACTGCAGCCATTCGAAGTAGGACACGGTGACGCCACCGGCATTGGCGACCACGTCGGGCACGACCAGGACGTCGTTTGAGGCGAGGATTTCGTCCGCTTCCATCGTCGTCGGACCGTTTGCACCCTCGACGATCAGCCGTGCCTTCACGTGCGGTGCGTTCTCCGCCGTGATCTGGTTTTCGACCGCCGCAGGAATAAGGACGTCGACTAACAATTCGAGGATCTCCGTGTTGCTGATCGGATCCGCGTGGGGATAGCCTTCCAGCCATCGGTGCTCCGCTACCCAGGCCTCAACGTCAGGGAGGGAGAGTCCCCCGGGGTTGTAGATCCCCGAGTGGACATCCGAGACAGCCACGACCTTCGCCCCGGCTCGTGCCGCCAGCCGCGCCGAGACGCTGCCGACATTGCCGAACCCCTGGACAGCGACGGTGGTCCCCGCAACGTCGAGGTCGATCATGCGGAGGGCCTCGAGCATGCAGGTCACCACTCCACGGCCGGTCGCTTCTTTGCGGCCCAGGCTGCCACCGATCTCGATCGGTTTCCCTGTGACCACACCGGGCACGGCATGGCCCTTCTGCGCTGAGTAAGTGTCCATGATCCAGGCCATGACCTGCTCATTCGTGCCCAGGTCGGGTGCCGGGATGTCCATCTCGGGGCCAATCACGTCGATAATCTCTGCCGTAAACCGGCGCGTCAGGCGCTGTAGTTCGGCAGCCGACAGGTGTGTGGGGTCAATGCGGAGGCCGCCCTTGGCGCCACTGAAAGGAAGTTTCATCACGGCGCACTTCCAGGTCATCCACATCGCCAGGGCCGTCACTTCGCCCAGATCGACGTTGGCCGCGTAGCGGATGCCTCCCTTGCCCGGGCCCATGGTGTTCATGTGCATCACCCGGTAACCAAACACCGTCTCCACGGTGTCGTAGTCGTCACGTCGAAAAGGGAACGAGACCAGGAGTGCCCGCTGCGGTGTCCTCATCCGGTGCCAGATGTTCGGTTGCAGGTTCATGACCTGGGCTGCCGCATCCAGCTGCCCCACCGCTAACTTGTACATCGGCGTATCCCACTCGAGTGGCTGCCCAAGTGGTGTGTGCGTCGACGGTGCCATACCCCAGGATTGGCTCGTCATCTCCGTGAGCATGGTGAGCGAACACGGGAACGTCAACCACGGATTGCGCAGCGATGGCGAGGGCCATGGTCCGTCCGTTAGGCTCTGCGTACGAAGCTGGAGAGATTCCCATCATGTCCGAAGAGTCCCTGAACGGTCCCGGCGTCAACCTCAACCTGAGGGTTCGAGGCCTCGGCAAGTCCCCCACGGTCGCGATTAACGAGCACTCCGATCGCCTGCGAGCGGAAGGGCGGGAGGTCTGGAAACTGGGCCTCGGCCAGTCGCCGTTCCCGGTTCCCCGGGCCGTGGTCAATGCTCTGAAGGAGAACGCCCACCAGAAGGATTACCTCGCCGTCCAGGGTCTTCTTCAGCTGCGCGAAGCTGTGGCCGGCTACCATCAGCGCAAGCACGGCGTGAACGTGAGCGCCGATGACGTCCTCATTGGGCCCGGGTCCAAGGAACTGATGTTCCTCCTCCAGCTCGTCTACTACGGCGACCTCGTTATCCCGACTCCATCCTGGGTGAGCTACGCGCCGCAGGCCCAGATCATCGGCCGCCAGGTGCGCATGCTTCCCACTCGTGCTGAAAACGATTGGCTCCTCACGCCCGATCAGCTGGATGAACTCTGTCACGAGGACACCGGTCGGCCACGCATTGTAGTCCTCAACTATCCCAGCAACCCGACCGGGGGGACCTACGAAGGCGAGGAGCTTGCAGCACTCGCCCAGGTCGCGCGCCGGCACGGTGTCATCGTCCTCAGCGACGAGATCTACGGAGAACTGAACTTCAAGGGCGAACACGTCTCGATCGAGCGCTTCTACCCCGAGGGCACCATCGTCGCCAGCGGACTTAGCAAGTGGTGCGGCGCCGGCGGCTGGCGCCTCGGGACCTTCGCCTTCCCCAGGCAACTCCACTGGCTGCTCGAGGCGATGTCCGCCGTCGCCAGCGAAACCTTCACGTCCACCAGCGCCCCCATCCAGTACGCCGCGGTCGCAGCATTCGAGCCGAACATCGAGATCGAGCGCTACCTCTGGCGGACGCGCCATATCCTTCGGGCCCTCGGTCCGGAACTCGCACGCCGTCTACGCGCGGTCGGGGTCGAGGTCATCGAACCGGTCGGTGGCTTCTACCTGTTCCCGGACTTCTCACCCCTCCGCGAAAAGCTCGCCGCCAGGGGCATCACCACTTCGGAGAAGCTGGCCAACCGGGCCCTCGAGGAAGCGGGAGTGGCGTTCCTCCCCGGGACCCACTTCGGCCGGCCTCGGGAAGAACTCACCGCCCGCCTTGCCTACGTGAACTTCGATGGCGCCACTGCCCTTGCGGCAGCCGAGCAGCAGCCTGCCGACGCCGAGATCGACCTCGCCTTCCTCAAGCGCTATTGCGAAGGTCCACTGACCGCCGTCGACCGTCTTTGCGAGTGGGTCGCGCGATAGAGGCGCCGGATCAGACGGTTCGTACGTGCGTTGCTTTTCGGGCGGCCTGCTGTTGGCGACGTTCGTCCCCGAGCTTCGCCAGCGTAGCCCGGTTCGAATCGTCAACGCGCATATAGTTCGCCCGCCAGCTGTCACTGGACCACCTGAAGGGGGTCTGTACCGTCGTACGCGGATAGCGTGCCTGCTCCAGCAGGTCGAGTGCCTGGCGCAGGATCGCCGACTGCATCCCGGTGTCGTAGGGCACCCCACAGGGATTCCCGAGCGGCAGATCGCTGAAGAGGAATCGAGGGACGCCGCATTCCTCAACGATGTCACGAGCGGAGCCGATGATGACCGTCGGGATGCCGTTCGCTTCGAGATGCCTTGCCGTGAGACTCACGGACTGGTGGCAAACCGGTCAGAGAGGGACGAGAATCGCTGCCTCGACACCATCTTCCTTCATGAAATCGAGCACCGCCGGGGCGTCGTGCTCCTTCGTGGCCCGCTGGCTGTACTCGGTGGGGACGCCGTAGAACCGGGCCGACGTACTCCCGATCAGTTTCGACGCTTTCGCCGCCTGCAGTTCGCGCGCGGGCAGGAACGAGGCGACATCGTTCGTATGGGTCGCCTCCTTGTCCCAGGAAAGGTCCATCGTGTAGAGCCGGTCGGGAATGGGCTCCATCGGCGCCGCGTAGGCGGCCTTTGGCGGGCGATCGTCGGGCCCGGCATCCGGTGACTCGCCGGGAAGCGTTGACGTCGTAACCAGCCCCACTCGCAGCTCGCTCAGTGGCCGGGGCAGTGGAGTAAACGGCACATCGTCGAATCGCGCCCAGCGGTAGGGCCGCTCGTAGCCGTGGGCCGCGTAGAACTCACGCGACTTGTCGATATAGCTGACATACGTTCGATAGGCTGTGTCGGGTTGCTCGGTGACCATTGCGCCGCAACCTTACCAGCAGCGGCCGGCGTTTGCGCAAGGGCTGCAGGGCGCACGATCCCGGCCCCGTTCGGCCAACCTGAGATGGGTACGCGGGTACTCCGCCCGCTAGAGTCTCCCGGTGAGGACTGTGACTGAATCTGCTCCCGGTCTCCGCCGGCACCTCAATGCTCGCCAGCTCACCGTCGCAGGCGTTGGCACGATCCTTGGTGCTGGCATCTATGCCCTCATTGGCGAAGCTGCGGCGCAGGGAGGCGAATACACCTGGCTCTCCTTCGTCGTTGCCGCGGTTGTCGCCGCTTTCACCGGATTGAGCTATGCCGAACTGGCCGCCATGTTCCCCAATGCCGGCGCCGGTTATGCCTACGCTCTTCGTGCCTTCGGCGACGATGTTGCCTTTGTCACCGGCTGGCTAACGATAACCGGGAGCATTATCGCGGCCGCCGCGGTTGCGCTCGGATTCGGCAGCTACCTGCGGGTTCTCGGCGGGCCTGACCCCGTTGTTGGTGCGATCCTTCTTCTCGCTGCCGGTGTACTCATCGCCGGCAGTGGAGTGCTCGGCTCCGTCTCCATTGTTTCGATACTCACCGCAGTCGAAGCGGGTGGCCTCCTTCTCGTCGTCGTCATTGGGTTCGGTGACTTCGATGCCGGCCACCTGGCCGGTGGCAGCCCCGCCGGTGCGATCTTTGGCGGTGCAGCGCTGGTGTTCTTCGCCTACATCGGCTTCGAGGACATGGCTACCTTTTCCGAAGAAGCCCGCGACCCGGAGCGGACGATGCCTCGTGCCATCCTCGCCGCACTCGCCATCACGACACTCCTCTACGTAGTCGTGGCCGTAGCCTCGCTCGGTGCCATCGGTGCCGACGCCCTTGCCGCCTCGGATGCCCCGTTGGCCACCGTCGCGGAACTCGCACTCCACGAGAACGCGGGCGACGTCCTCGCCTGGATCGCCCTCGCCGCCACTGCCAACACCACGATCATCCTCCTCATGGCTGCCGGCCGGATGGTCTACAGCATGGCCCGCAGCGGCACGCTGCCACCATTCCTCGGGAAGGTGCATGGTGTTTCCGGTGTGCCCTTCCGCGGGTTGGTCGCCGTGGCGGTGCCCGCCGCCTTGATGGCGCTCTGGGGCGACATCGGCGCCGTAGCCGATACCACGAACTTCGTGCTCTTCTGTGCCTTCGGTGTCGTCAATGCGGCCGTCATCTCGCTACGCGTCCGGGAGCCCGGGCTCGCCCGGCCCTTCCGTTCTCCTGGTGTAGTTCCCGTCCGGGGCCACCGCTTCCCAGTGTTCCCGTTGCTCGCCATCGCGTCCCTTGGGGTACTGCTCTTCAGCCTTGGCACGAGCTCGATACTCGGCGGCGCCGCTGTTCTCGCCCTTGGGGTGGTGCTCGCCTGGCTCTTCCGGGGCAAACGTGAGCATGCAGAGTAGTGCATGCATTATGCATGTGCATGGATTATTATTGACCCATGGTCTCCATAACGATTCGCCACGTGCCGGACTCTGTGCATCAGAGGCTCACCGCACATGCGGACGAACTGGGAGTCTCGCTACAGGCGTATCTGCTCCACGAACTCGATAGGATTGCTTCATTGCGACCGATGCCCCTCGCCATCGCCGACGCCGAACGGCGGCTCGCCCGGGCGAAGACCACGCTGACAGTCCAGGAGATCCTGTCAGCTGTCCACGCCGACCGAAAATAAGTGCAGCCGCTCAAACCGTGGTGCGTGCTCGACGCGTCGACGGCGGTCGCCTGGCTGTCGGATGTCGGCGACATCGGGATATGGGCGCGAAGGCAACTGGTCGCGCGATTCCCTGCCGCTCCCGATCTCGTTTTGTACGAGACTTCCAATGCTCTTCGGAGCCTGGCGTTGAGGGACGTTGTCACATGGGAGCAAGCTCGCGCCATGCAACGCGAACTGGTGGGAGCACAGATCGCAACGTTTCCTTTCCCGGCGCTCGCGACAAGAACCTGGGAGCTCGCACCCAACCTGACGACATACGACGCGTCCTACGTCGCCCTCGCCGAACTCCTTGAGGCGCCGCTGATCACGCTCGACCAGCGACTGGCTCGAGCGCCCGGAGTCCGATGTGAGATAGTCGCCTACGCCGAGGGCGTGTGACCGATAGCGGACGTGGCCAGATGTGCGGCTCTGGATAGGCTCATCTGCGCCAGGATCGACGGCAGCCTGTTTCCGACTCTGCTATCCGCCGAGGCGCGTGTGCGTAGTCCTCTGCGTGTCCTGCTCTTCTTCCTGGCCGGTCCGCAGGCGTTCGTTAGTCGCTTCCAGCCGCTGAAGGCGTTCCTGCTCCAGCTGGGCATCGCGTTCGCGCCGCCAGTCATCCAGTGAGTCATCCCGCCAGGCAGGTTTCTCCGGCGCCTCAAAAGAACCTTCCTTGCGCGAGATCCGCCAGGCGGCGATTCCACCGACCAGCAACACCAGCGGCAGGCCAAGGGCCACAAGTACGTTCATGGCCCTATCGTCGTCCTCTTGGCCCAAAGCCTCAAGACAACCCTCCCGGCTTCATTACCAATTCCACCCTGGCGGTTGGACAGCGCGGGCCGAGAAATAGGCCCCGTCAGCCCTCGTGGGCGGCGTGCAGTTTCCGTCTCGCCGCGCTGGTCACATGGTCCAGCATGCCCATCAATCCCTGTCCCTTGCCCATCGAAAGCTCTTTGCCGAAGAGGCGGAAGATAACCTCGGGGTCGGTCTTCGCGACCTCTTCCAGTGGCTGGCCGCTCAGCGTCTCGTCCATCACTGCAGCCCAGGCCCTGGCGCTCACCCCCTGGGGGTTCTCCACGGCAAAGTAGTACTTCTGGGTACCATCCTCCCGGTCTTCGACCCAGACGTAGGCGTCCGATTCGCAGCGGACCACGTGGTTTTCCCTGGGGAAGGGCCGGTGCGCAATCCGCTCCGGCACCTCCTCGAACTTGTCGGCGTATTCCACCAGCAACTCCATGCGCTCGGCCCGGTCGACGAACTCGAAGTCCTCGACGAGCCGGCGCAGGGGTGCTGGCGCGTTCACTTCAGACACGGTTTCAGTGTAGCCGCTACTTCTCCACCGGCACGCCGACGGAGTTGCCGTATTCGGTCCAGCTGCCGTCGTAATTCCGGACGGTCGGATAGCCGAGCAGGTAGGTCAGGGCGAACCAGGTGTGGCTGGAGCGCTCGCCTATCCGGCAATAGGAAATGACATCGTCGCTCGCCTTCAGGCCCTGTTCTTCCTCGTAGATCTCCTTCAGCTCGGCAGCAGTCTTGAAGGTGCCGTCCTCCGGGTTCGCCGCTCGTGCCCAGGGCACGCTCTTCGCGCCCGGGATGTGACCGCCCCGGAGCACGCCCTCCTGGGGATAGTCTGGCATGTGGGTGCGTTCTCCCCGGAACTCTTCGGGGCTGCGAACATCCACCAGCGGCTTGCCCGCGGCCGAATGCTTCAGCACCTCTTCCTTGAAGGCTCGGATCGTCTTGTCGTCGCGCGCGGGCGCCTCGTACTTCGTCGGCGTGTACGAAGGGACGTCGCGGGTCATCTCACGACCTTCCTTCTCCCACTTCAGGCGGCCACCGTCCATCACCTTCGCGTTGGTATGGCCGAAGAGCTGGAACACCCAGAAGGCGTAGGTCGCCCACCAGTTGTTCTTGTCGCCGTAGAAGACGACGGTCGTGTCCCGGGTGACTCCGATGCGCGCCATCAGGGCTTCGAAGTTCTTCTGGTCGACATAGTCCCGGCGCACCTGGTCGTTCAGATCGCGGGCCCAGTCAACCTGTACCGCACCGGGAATATGCCCGGAAGGGTAGAGGAGCTGGTCCTCGTTCGATTCGATGAGGCGGACGTTAGGGTCGTTCAGGTGGTCGGCCACCCACTGGGTGTCGACCAGGACATCGGGCTTTGCGTAGCCCCGTTCAGCGATTGCAGACATTGACTATGCTCCTTACGAACAGTGTGCCCTGATCTGCCCATAGGGGCAGCACGGACACGGGCTATGCAATCTAGCCTAGCGGATTAATTGGACAGGATCTTGATGAACTAACTCAGGAATTATCCCGAGGTGTTCTCGTCGGCCGTTGCCGCCGTCCTCGCCGCGGCAGCAAGCTTGCGTCTCGCCCACGCAGTCCACTCGTTCTGCCCAAGCTCGGCCTCGAAAGCGATCGTTCGCAGTGGTTCCAGCGCTGCGTACAGCCGCGCTCGCTCCCGGAAGCCCGGATCGATTGGCAACGTGTAGGCGGCGAGGACACGTTCGGCGAAGCTGTGGTTCCAGAACTGGATCAACCTGCCGAAGTCGATTGCCGCATCGCTCACCGTTGGGCCGGAAAAGTCGAGGACAGCGACGATGTCTCGCCTCTCGTTGAGCAGCAGGTGACCGGGCTGCAAGTCCCCGTGGATGAGGACTGGTGCCCTCCGGCTCCTACACAACATCTCCAGGCGCCCACCGGCCTCGCGCACCCAGGCACGTGACTTCGGCGGCAGGCTCTTCCCGTGCCGTTCGATGATCGGCCACCAGCGGCCCTCCCAGGGGTCGGTGTGTTCGGCTCCACAACTGAATGCCTCCTCTGTAGGAACGCTGTGGACAGCTTCGAGAAGCTCCGCGACCACCGGGACCAGCGACCGCAGGGCGTGGCCCCGGCCGGGCGCCGGTTCACCTTCGACGTAGCGGTAGAGCCCGGCCACCAGGTTGCCCTGCTCGTCGTGGACGACGGACCAGTCTCGGGGGACAGGAATGCCGTGTGCGGCAAGCTTTGGGGCAAGGCATGCCTGGCGTTCGGTCTCGCCCCGGGCCCACTCGTTCTTCGGCAGCCTTGCGACCCACTCGCCGTCTGCCGCCGGCACCAGCCAGGCATCGGCATTCCACCCGCTTCCGAGGAGACGGATTTCCTCATTTCGGATGCCGTGGAGCGGTAGGCGAAGGTCTGCCGGCCAGGCTGCATTTGAGCGCCCCATCGCGGCGATACTACCCGGCATTGGCAGGCAGCAGGGCTTCTCTCGTGGCGTCAGCGAATGCGATGCGAGGTCTCTTCGGTCCGATTCGGCTGATGGTTCCGGGGACGAATCCGGCAGGGGCCGGCGGCCGTGCAAGGATCCTTGACGTTCTCCCCATACAATGGGCGCATGCGAGGGACGTTCGTCTACGTCAGCGGTGGCACGGGACCAGGCCGGCGCCCGGCCACACGCACCGAGAAGGGCGTGGCATTCATCGTCCGCTGGCTCATTCTCAGTGCCGCCGTTTGGGTGGCCGCCTGGATTGTGGGCGGCATCCACCTTGATGGCTGGCAGAGCACGCTGCTTGTGGGGCTCATCCTTGGTCTGCTGAACGCACTTCTCCGGCCGTTGCTCGTACTTATCTCCATTCCCCTCCTCATACTCTCCCTCGGGCTCTTTCTCCTCATCCTGAACACCGCGATCCTCGGGCTGGCCGCCTGGATCGCGGGCAAGTTCGATAGCATTCACTTCGCCATCGATGGCTTTTGGGATGCTTTCTGGGGCGCCCTCATCATCGCCATCGTCGGCTGGCTGCTGGGGCTCATCGTGAACCCGAACCGTGTGGCCCGCGAGATGTCGCGGCGCTAGCGGTTACCCCGGCTTCAACTCCAGCGTGTGAGCGGCGTTGGCCTTCACATCTGCTTCGGTCATCCAGGCCGGGACGCGTTCGTGGACGCGCCAGTGTTCGAGCTGGTCGCTGTAGTGCGGCGTGCCGGGGAGGCCGCTCACCCCTGCCGGGACGATGTAGGTGCCGCGTTCCGGGGCCGTGTAGTCGACCGCCTGGCGATACACCGAGAGCCCGGTGATAACGAAATCGCTGGCGCCCGACCACGCGTATCCGGCGCACTGAAGGCAGTCACCGTCGCCGCCGACCATAGCCCGCGGAGGGTCGAGGAGCGCCGCCTGTTCGGGAAACTCCCAGGAGAGGGGGTGCTTGGATCCGGTGCCGTGGTCGGCATCCCACCGCCACCTCGATGAGTCGTCTCCGTAGCGTTCGCTGGCCGAACCCCAGGCCTCGGCACAAATCGCCGGGAGTGTTTCCGTCCAGGGCATGCCGTTGGGGTCGCGCTCTGCGAATGCCGTTCCGAGCTGGGCCGCCAACGTGCCCGCATAGGTCGAGAGCAGCCGCGCCAGTGCTGGCGACGTGCCCGAGGTCATCTCCTCGTAGGTCTCGCGTCCCACCACGGGCTCGAAGACGGCTCGAGTGACGTGGCGCCGGAAATAGGCATAGAGCAATGCGGGTGCACTGCCCGGCAGGAGGTTGCCGTCCCACCCTGCGAGCATGGCCCGCGCCTTTTCGGCATCGCCGGTGAACTCGCCCTGGCGTTGCAGCAGCCGTACCCACGCCTTCGCGTACACGGAGGTCGTATCGCCCTGGTAGCCGATGATCTGTTCCGGCGAGAGCGCATCGCCGTTGCCGAGCAATTCAACCAGGCGATTAGCCCGGCTCGGCGTGGCGAAGTGGTTGCCGATATACGGTTCGTCGCCGTCGATAACCCGCTGGTTCGCCGTCGAGATGTAGCCTTCAGGCGGATTCACGCTGCGAGGCAGGTCGGCGAAGGGTACGTCGCCCTGCCATTCGTGGTCGTCGACCCAGCCCGGCGCCGGGATGCTGCGGGCTGCAGCCGTCTTGCGGATGGGGATGCGCCCGCGTGTGAGGTAGCCGATGTTCCCCGACGTGTCGGCCGCGAGCATGTTATTCACGGGGTCGACCCACCGTTCCTGGCTGTCGAAGAGCTCGTCAACAGTCTTGCTATCGAGCATCGGGCGGAGGACCTCGAAAGCCTCGCAGGGCTGGTCGGTAGCTGTGTAGCGCATGGCCAGCGCGTGGCCGCTCCGGGGATCGCCATGGACGACGGGCCCGTGACGCGTCACGAATGTTTCAGTCTTCACCGGCTCGCCACCGCGGACGCTGATCGTCTCTTCCCTGCGTTCGGTATCCTTCCAGCCCGACGGTGTCCGGTGTCGAACCTCACCGTCGAACTCCTCGATGTAGAGGTCCTGGTAGTCGGCGCTCGTGTGGGTGATGTTCCAGGCGACGTTGCCGTTGTTGCCGAAGTGGGGAAATCCGGGAACACCGGCGAAGGTAGCTCCGACGACGTTGAACCCCGGGCAGGCGATGTTGATCTGCCAGTAGGCGTTCGGCACATCGAGGGCACGGTGGCTGTCGTTGCAGAGGACCGGTTTACCCGTCGTCGTGCGGCTGCCGTGCACGGCCCAGGAGTTCGATCCTGCATCGATATCGCTCATGAATCCAAGGGCTTCCGCGGCCTCGCGGATCTCGTCTTCGGCCTGCACGAAGAGCTGAGACACCTTGCCGCCGGGTGGGATGATGACGGCGCTTTCCAGCGGGGAGCGGTGATCGAGCTTCGGGAACGCCGCCGGCCCGGCCTTGGCGAGGAGCGCACCGGCCGCGACTTTTTGCTGCCAGGGCCCCATGAGGACATGGCGAACCTTGAAAATCGCGGCCGAGTGCCAGGGTTCCCAGGGTTCGGGTTGACTGCCGGTGAGTTCGTACTCGATGGGCAGGGGCTCTCCCGAACTCAGGAAGGCGTTGACCCCGCGAGCATAGGCTTCGAACATCGCGCGGGTGGCGGCGGTCATGTTGGCAACATCGGCCTTCGCCGCATCATGCAGTCGCAGGCGGCGGGCGAGAATGTCGGCCTTGAGCGCCGGAGTGCCGGCATAACGCGCACCGGGCCCGGCCACTTCCGCCCAGCGGCCGGCGGCGCGGCGGCGGTCCATCTCCATCTGCCAGAGGCGGTCCTGGGCGGAGGCGTAGCCCTGGCCGAACCAGGCGTCCTCTTCGTTCGCCGCACGAACGTGGGCGATGCCGTAGGCATCCCGGTAGATAACAACAGCGGCACTGAGGCCGGGAACGGTGATGGCACCATCAAACCGGGGGATGGCCGCCGCCGGGTCGATCGCTGCTGGTGAAGTCATTTACGGGCCTCCTTGGACGTAGGCAGGAGTCTACACCGCCAGGCCCGCCCTCTACGTCGGCGTCACCGTTGCCCTGGCTATCGCCTCCAGCTCGTCGAGCAGCCTCGGATCGTCGCGCCTGGGGGCCCAGCCACCAATGCCCAGGGAGGCCATGAGGTAGGTGTTAAGGAGGACGAACACGGTGGAATTGATCGGCAGATCGCGGAGCTGGCCGGCGGCAATGCCCTCGCGCATTATCTGTTCGAAGGCCTCGACGAGGCGGCCCCCATTGACCTCGTGGTGGTCCCCACTGATCACGGAGGCGCTAAAGGCAGCGCGAAGAAGGGTCCGGTTTTCCCGGAGATAGCGGGAGTAGGCGGCGAGGGCGGTAACCATCCGGTCTGGGTAGGGGGTGGATTCATCGATGGACCGCACGTACTGGGCGTTGGCGGCCCGCGAGTGATCGCGGAGGACGGCCTGGAGTATCTCCGCCTTGGAAGCGAAATAGCCGTAAACGGTGCCAACACCCGTATCGGCAGTTTCCGCTATCTGGGCAATTGAGGTGTCGTCGTAGCCGCGGCTGCCAAAAAGCTGTTCGGCAGCGGAAAGGATCGAAGCCCGGGTGCGCGCCTTACGCCGTTCGAGCCTCGTGGTGGATGAGCCCGCAATCAATGTTGTCATGGTGACGGGATTCTACAGCCAGTCGAATCCTCGTCAAAGATATTCGTTTGCGAAGGTGCTTTCCTAGGATTCGATCCAGCTCACATCCCCGTGCAGGTCGGCCGGGTGATCCTTGCCGGCAAAGACCTCGTACTCGGCCTTGCTGGCGGCAATGGTGGTGGTCTCCCCGTGCCCGGGATAGACGACGGTGTCGTCGGGGAGCGCGTAGAGGTGCGTGGTGATCGAGGCGATCTCTTGCTTGAGCAGGTCGTTCGAACGCGAATGTCCGGGTCCGCCGGGGAACAGCGTATCGCCGACGAAGGCACTCTTCCCGTGCAAGTAGGTGGTGCTGCCGGGAGTGTGACCGGGGACATGGATCACCTGGAAGCTGAGGTTGCCGACCTCGACGACATCGCCATGCTTCACGCTCTTGTCCATCTGGCCGGGCTTAAGGCCAACCTCAGATTCGGGGGCGACCAGCTTGCAGCCGTAGTGCTCCTTGAGGATGTCGATACTGGCCGTGTGGTCCCCGTGCCCATGGGTGAGGATGATCTTCGACGGCCGGACTCCCGCACCATCGGCCGCGGCGATCGACTGTTCCGGCTCTCCCGGGGCGTCGATGAAGGCGGCCTCGTTCGTCTCCTTATCTATCACCACGTAGATGTTGTTGCCGAACCCCGCAGGCCCCGCGGTTACGATCTTCAGGTTTCCATCTTCGATGACAGCCATGCTGCTACCTCCCGGGGGCGTCTGTCCCAAGTCTACAGATGGGGGAAGCATCTGCGGCGAGCAAGCCGGCAAGCCCCGGGCATAGATCGGATGGTCCGACATCGCTCCCCCGGTTGAAACCCGTGTCGCCCTCGCCCACGATGGGGCCACAAACCTCCAGGGAGTGCCTGATGCCCGAACGTGATCGGTTCCTCGCAACCACCGAATGGCTCGCCGCCAACCTCGCCAATCCGAAGGTCCGCGTGTTGGAGTGCACCGTTCACCTTCTCCGGCCTGCCGAAGGGCAGCGGGGCTTCCGGGTCGTGCCGGCGATCGAGGACTTCGAGGCCGCGCACATTGCCGGGTCCGGGTTCGCCGACCCCCACAACGACCTGAGCGACCCGGAGAGCAAGCTGCGATTCATGATGCCGCCGGCGGAACAGTTCGCGGAGGCGATGTCGCGCTATGGCGTCGGCGACGGCAGCGAGGTGATCCTCTACGACCGGGGCGGGAACATGTGGGCCACCCGGATCTGGTGGATGCTGCGGGCGTTCGGGTTCGACAACGCTCGCGTGCTCGATGGCGGCTGGACGAAGTGGACCGCAGAGGGACTCCCCGTGGAGCAAGGGAAGCCAGGCCCCGTGCCGGCAGCCCGGTTCACCGCGCGACTGCGGCCCGAACTGATCGCGGGAAAGGACGAGGTGTTGCAGGCCATCGAGAGCGGGCAGGCCTGCATCGTTAACGCGCTGAACGCGGCGCAGCACCGGGGACAGACGCAGTCGTATGCGCGGCCGGGGCACATCACGGGGAGCGTGAACGTCCCTGCGATGGGCAGCAGCGGTGTGGTAGACCCGGCCACGCAGACGTACCGCGACCTGGCAGACATCCGGGCCCAGTTCGAGGCAGCCGGCGCCAAACCGGGTGAGCGGATGATCACCTATTGTGGTGGCGGTATCGCGGCCAGCAGCACGGCCTTCGCAGCAGTGATGGCCGGATACGGTGACGTCGCGCTCTACGACGCTTCGCTCAGCGAGTGGGCGGCCGATGAATCTCTCCCGATGGTGGTGGAAGTATGAAAGACCTGGTAATTGGACTCCGCGCCGCAAGTCGCGATGCAGCAGGTATCCGTGATGCGACGATTGCCGCCGAGAAGGCAGGCATCGAGGTAGCCTGGAGCACGAGCGGAGGCCTGCAGGCGGACCCCCTGGTAGCCTTCGCCGCTGCCGCCGGGAGCACGGCGAAAATCGGCTTCGGGACATCGATCGTGCCGACGTTTCCGCGCCATCCGCTCGCGCTGGCCCAGGAGGCGATCGCACTGGACAACCTGGCCCCGGGGCGGCTGCGGCTCGGTGTCGGCCCCAGCCACAAACCTGCCGTCGAACGAACCTACAACTTCGACTTTGTCCGGCCGCTGGAGCACCTGCGCGAGTACATCACGATCCTTGGCGCACTGTTCCGCGATGGCAAGGTCAGCTTCCACGGGAAGCGGCTCCACGCCGAGGCCGAGTCGACCGGGCCGGTGGACGTGAAGGTGATGATCTCGGCCCTCCGCCACAACGCCTTCAAGCTGGCCGGTGAACTGGCCGAGGGCGGGATCAGCTGGGTGACGCCGAAGGAACACATCCGCGACGTCGCGGTCCCTGCCCTTGCGGAAGGCGCCAGGGTCGCGGGCCGGGCCACGGCGCCGCCAGCCGTGATGCACCTGCCGATCGTCGTGAGCACCGACGGCCAGGCGGTGTTTGAAGCAGCCAAACAGCAGTTCGGCTTCTACCAACGCCTTCCCTTCTATAGCGCGATGATGGTGGAGGCCGGTTTCGCCGAGGCCGCCGGCCCGGACTTCACCCCGGCCCTCGCGAAGGGGATCGTCGTCTCCGGCAGTGAGGACGACGTCGCCCGCCAGGTGCGGGCGCTGCCCTCGTTCGGCGTTGGCGAAATCATCGCGGACCCGGTGCTGCTGGCGAACGATCGGGCGGCGAAGGATCGGACCATCGAACTGCTCGGAGCCCTGGCCAGGGAGGGGTAGGGCCGTTGGCGTCCCGCCCGTTCGAGGTGGGCGCCGACCATCGCCTTTCTAGGGTTGCCCGGTGACGCCCGGTTGTTCGTCCTGCACCCCGTCTCCATCGCCGGTGATGGCCTTGTAGCCGAAGATGGCGAACCAGGCGATGAAGATGACGAAGGCGACGATCAGCAGCCAGCCGAGCATGCGCTCCCAGAGAGGGAGCCGGTGAGAGCCGGCGCCATGGCGGATGTTCTGCTCGCCGCGGGCAGCCGCACGCTGCATTTCCTCCTGCTTGGCATGGCCCGCTGCCTCCAGGCCGGAGGTGTCGTGGGGGCCGCGGCCGGGAAAGGTCATCAGGATTGCCTCCATCCCGCCGTTGCATCCAACAAATGCGGATGTGGGTCGAGGGTAGCAGTTTCGGGGGGCGCTGCGTTCTCCATCCGGGCATTGTCGCCCCCTGTTGAGTCGGGCCAGTCCCGGTCACGCCCGGCGGAAGCTACAGCAGCACCAGGTTGTCCCGGTGCACCACTTCGTCCCCGTACGCATAGCCCAGGGTCTCAGCGATCCTGTCGCTTCGGAGGCCGCGGATCTGCTGGAGTTCGGCGCTGGCGTAATTGGTGACCCCCGCCGCAACGCGAGTACCGTCGGGAGCTCGCACCTCGACGCTCTCACCGCGTGCAAACTCGCCCCTTGCTTCGGCAACCCCGGCAGGGAGGAGGCTCCGGCCCCTTTCGCGCAGAGCTGCGACGGCGCCGGCGTCGATAACGATGTAGCCACCGGGACTGATGCTCCCGAGAATCCAGCGCTTACGGCTCTCGATGCGGTCGCTCGCAGCGGGGAAGTGGGTGCCCGGGGCCCGCCCCTCGGCCGCGGCAATGAGCGTATCGGGGATCTGGCCGTTGGCGATGATCACCTCAACCCCCGCCTGCGTGGCGATGCGGGCGGCAGTCAGCTTGGTGATCATGCCGCCGCGGCCGGGCCCGTGGGCACCGTCGGCCATGGCTTCAATGGTCGTGTCGACGCGGTCGATACGGGCGAGGAGCTTCGCCCCCGGGTTGCGGCGCGGGTCCGAATCGTAGAGGCCTTCGACATCGGTGAGCAGGACGAGGAGGTCGGCGTCAACCAGGTTGGCGACATGGGCGCTCAGCGTGTCGTTTTCGCCGATGCGAGTGGCGAGCACCTGGTCGAGCGCGACGGCGTCGTTTTCGTTGACGATCGGGACCGTGCCGGCTTCGAGGAGGTCGCGCAGGGTGTTGCGGGCGTTGAGATAGCCGAGCCGGTCGGAAAGGTCGCGGCGGGTGAGGAGGACCTGGGCGACCACCACGTCGTGCCAGTCGAACAGCTCGTCCCAGCTTTGCATCAGGTGGCTCTGGCCGACAGATGCAAAGGCCTGGCGGCTGGGGGTGAAGTCGCCAAGGAAGCGGCTGAGGCGATGCTTGCCCGCTGCCTGCGCCCCGCTGCTGACGACCGCAACCTGGTGCCCGGCGGCCCGCAGCCGTACCACCTGCCCCACAATGCGCGACATCGCCTCGAGGTCAAGGCGGTCGGAGTTCGCCGTGAGCAGGCTCGTACCGACTTTTGCGACGATCCGCGGGTACTGCATGGCGGAAAGCGTAGCGCGGCGCGAACGGTTAGGGCGATCGTGGGCGAACGAAAAGGGGTGGTGCATCGCACCACCCCTCCCCGCAAGAGCCCACAAGCCTATGGCTTGATGTTTTGGTTGAACCGGAAGAGGTTCGTTGGGTCGTACCTGCGCTTGAGGGCAACAAGCCGGTCGTAGGTCTCGCCCGGCCAGATCTCACTGATCCGCTGTTCGTCGGCGGCGACGAAGTTGCTGTAGGCGCCTTTCGTCTCCGCCGGCCGCATCGCGTTGTAGAGGCGCGTGGCCCAGTCGCGGTGCTTCTCGACGTCATCAGTGGGGTCCAGCCAGAGCGCCAGTTGCGAAACGAAGAGCTTCGCGTCGCGGTTCGCGAAGGCTGTCTCATCTCCTGGGACGCGGGCCACGGCACCACCATAATTGCGAATCTGGACCATGCTCATCGGTCCGGTTGCATTGGCAATGGCTTCGACAACCGCCTCCAGTGCTTCATCGCTCAGTTCGTCAGAGAAGAACTGGCGAACGACGTTGAGATGGGGCACCTCCGCCGGCTCGGTGAGCTGGTAGAGGGCCGGATAGGGCATCACGCCGGTCAGGTCGGCTATCGGCTCTGCGAGATCCCTGAGCTGCCCGACAATCCGTTCACCCTCGGCCTGTTCACCGGTCCAGCAGATACCCAGCATCGCTACTGGCCTGCCAAGCCAGCTCTCCGGGATGAATGGCGCCGGGGGGCCCTGCATCACGAATGCGATGACCGTGAGATCCTCAGGTGCATCGCTGATCTGGTCGACGATGCCGCGTAGCACTTCGGCCGTGGCAGGGAGTACCAGGCCACCGCCATAGATCTCCCTGACCGCAGCGAGCTGGAACTCGAATTCGGCGACGATCCCGAGGTTGCCGCTGCCACCACGGATGCCCCAGAACAGGTCGCTGTTTTCGGTCGGGCTGGCGGTCACGACCGAACCGTCGGCGAGGACAACGGTCGCCTTGAGAAGGTTATCAATGGCGAGGCCGTGCTTACGGACCATCCAGCCGATGCCGCCACCGTTCGTGAGGCCGCCAACCCCCACGGTCTTGGTATCACCGGTTGAGAGGGCGAGGCCGACCTCATGGGCAGGAATCATGATATCGGCCGTTGTGGCCCCGCCCTGGACGCGGCCAACTCGGGCAATCGGGTCGATGATGACGCCCTTGAAGGTGCGCATATCAACGATGATGCCACCTTCGACGGCGCTGAAGCCGGCGATGCTGTGGCCGCCGCCGCGCACGCCGAGGCCTATGCCGTAGGTGCGGGCGAAATTCACCGCCTCGGAGATGTCCCTGGTGGCTTCGACGCGGACGATCGCCGCCGGCCGCCGGTCATACCCAAGGTTGGGAATGGCCCGCAACTCGTCGTAGTCGGTGTCGGCGGGGGTGACCAGGCGACCAACAAGGTTGGCCGCGAGGTCCGTAAGGCCCGCTTCAAGGTTGCTCGTGGCGGTGAGGGTTGAGGCGAAAGGTTTTGCGAAGGTCATTGCTGTGCTCCTGGAGTTTTGTCACAGGGAGCATCGCCAAAGATCTGGGAACGCGTTCCTAAACCGGCCCTAAGAGACCCTACCGGGATCCTAAACGAAGGCGCTATGATCGCTAATCAACCCTAAGTGGGCCTTGGGACACGACTTTGGTGACTCAGACGACCCCTTTTCGCATTGATGAATCACTTCGGGAATTCATCGAATTGGGACTGGCTGTGCAGATAGCGACGGCCTCGAACAACGGTAGTCCGCACGTAACCTATGGGTGGTCGCCGCGCGTACCCACAGACGGCCGGACCGTTGAAGTGTTCATCGATAAAGTCCGGTCGGCGACACCGCTGGCCGACCTGAAGACGAACAAGAAGATCGCCATGACGGTTGCGGATCCGATCTCCTACCGGTCAATTCAGCTCAAGGGCACCGTTGTCGGCATTGAACTGGATTGCGCCGATGACCAGGCGTGGGTGCGAAATGGGCGGGAGGGCTTCCTCGTGCGCACGTCGCTCATCGGCGACGATCCGGTGGCTATCCGCAATCTCTGGTACGACGACGTGGTGCGGCTGACCTTCTCCGTCGAGTTCGCCTTCGACCAGACCCCCGGGCCCGAAGCAGGAAGGCCACTGTGACCACGGACGCCCTCTTGGAGGTGCCGCTGTCGTCAATCCCACTGGCGTTTGAAGGAGTCGTGCCGGCCGCGATAGCGACGGTCGATGCCGAAGGCATGCCGAATGTCACCTTCCTGTCGGTGGTTCACCGGATCGACGACGCGCACGTGGCGCTCTCACGGCAGTTTTTCAACAAGACGGATTCGAACACCGTGGTGAATCCAAGGGCCCAGGTCAACCTGATAGAGCCAGCGTCAGGTGGCACTTACCTGCTCGACCTCGTGTACGAACGTACGGAGCGCAACGGTCCGTTCTTCGAACGGATGCGGACACGGCTGGATGCAGTGGCGGCAGCCGAAGGCATGACCAACATCTTCGTTCTGTCGGGCGTCGATATCTGCAGGGTTGAGGCCTGCCGTCCAAACCCTCCGTTGGAAATCGATGCCGGCCGGAAACACAACGTTCAGCTCGAGCGGGTCATGGCGTACTCGACGAAACTCGCCGATGCCGGCGACATGGAGGAAGTGCTGGACACGGCAATGGCTGCCTGCGCGGAGCTACTTGGCAACCCCCACGTCTTCATCATGCTCCTGGACGAATCTGGGGAATCGCTCTACACCGTGGCCAGCACAGGCTACGCCGATTCGGGCATGGGGAGCGAAGTGCGCCTCGGTGTGGGACTGGTAGGCCTGGCCGCCGAACGCCGTCAATCGGTTCGCGTAACGAACATGGGACGCGAACTCTCCTATTCCAGGGCCACCAGGGTCGACGATCGGATTGGAGTCGACGAGGACGACATCCCTCTGCCGAGCCTGCCTGCGATCCAGAGCCAGCTTGCCACGCCGATGCTGGCTGCCCATAGCCTCGTGGGGATGATCTGCCTCCAGAGCGAGCAGTCGGGGCGCTTCCAGTCTGATGACGAATGCATTGTCGCGATCCTCGCGAACCAGGTGGCGATGGCTCTCACCTCTATGCCCGTTGAGGTCGCCGATGTCGAAGAGCCGGCTGGCGAGGCGCCACCGGTGCAGGTGAAGTACTACCTCGAAGATGACAGCGTGTTCCTCGACAACGAGTACCTGATCAAGGGGGTTGCCGGGGCCATCCTCTGGCGGCTTCTGCAGGTATACCAGGCCGAGGGACGCCGCGACTTCAGCAATAAGGAAGTGCGCCTCGACCCGTCGCTACAGTTGCCCGACATCAAGGACAACCTCGAGGCGCGGCTCATCCTCCTTCGCAGGCGGCTGGAAGAACGCTGTGACTACCTGCGGATCGAGAAGACGGCGCGGGGCCGGTTCCATTTACAGGTAACGCGGCCGCTCGTGTTGTCGCAGGTTGGGTAGCAGGCCAGTTCTTCCTGCCTCGCGCCTCCAACTCGCGCTGTGTATACGATTCGTCCATGAATCGATGGCTGGTGGCGCTCACGATCGCTATGTCGGCGATGCTGGCCATCAACAGCGTGCTGGGGCCTTTCGTTTTCGACGTAGTTGCGTACGGGTTCCCCGAGTCTGTGGCGAACCAGGGCATCGGCCTTGATGCCGTGTCGCTGCTGCTGGTTGCCCCATTGGGGCTGCTCTCGGCGTGGGCGACGAGCAAACGGTGGTCGCTCGGGCCACTCGTTGCCCTGGCAGTGGCTGCATACACCGCCTACATGCTGGTCCAGTACCTGGTGGGGCCCAACTACACCTACGCGGCGCGCATCTACCCATTTCAGCTGGTGACGTTCGTCGCCTCGCTCGCGACAGCCACGTTGGCCTGGCAGGTGCTCTCGGCTGGGCCACCGTGGACCCATCGCCGAAGGCTGACTGCCGGTGTCATGTTTGGCGTCGCCGCGTTCGTCGTACTGCGGTACCTGCCGACGCTCATCGGTGCGGCTGGTGAGGACCCGCTGCCCGAGGAGTACACGACCGCACCGGCGTTTTTCTGGACGATCGTGCTGATGGACCTCGGCATCTTTGTGCCCGCGGCAATCGCCACTGGGGTTGGCGTGCTTCGGCAGGCGCGTTGGGCCGCAGCGGCGGCGCTCTCGATCACCGTCTGGTTCACCCTCGTCACCGTAGCGGTTTGGGCCATGGCACTCACGATGGTGGTGAACGACGACCCGTACGCATCGGATGGGCAGGTGGTGTTGTTCCTCGCGCTTTCCGTTGTCACCGTGGGCTATGCCGGATGGGCCTTGCGGGACACGTTTGGACCGCGCCACTCTCGTAGGGGTGCATAGCAGGCAATACGAAAGCCCCTCCCTGGTGTACAGGTGAGGGGCTTCGGTTGTTCAAACGCGCCGCGGGCTATCCCTTCGCGGCGTAGTGCTCTTCGCGCGTCTGGCCCATGCCCCACATGGCCTGGGCACCTTCGAGGCTGGTGATCTTGCCCCAGTTCTCCTCAACCCAATCGACCGACTTGAAGTCGTTCGTATCGAAGTCGACGCCGGGACCCTTCACCATCTGCGCACGGTTGTAGTGGCCGCCCGCGGCTTCGATCACGAGGCCGCTTTCCGTGCAGCTGCTTGAGCCGAGGAAGGCGACAACGGGTGCCACATGGTCGGGCGACATCTGGTCGAGGCGTTCCTGGGGCATGAGATTCTCGGTCATGCGTGTGGCTGCCGCCGGGCCCAGGCAGTGCACGTTGATGTTGTACTTCTCGCCCTCCAGCTTCAGCGTGTTCATGAAGCCGACCATGCCCATCTTGGCCGCCGCATAGTTCGCCTGCCCAAAGTTGCCCCAGAGGCCGGAACCCGAGGTGGCGAAAACCACACGCCCGTAGCTCTGCTGGCGGAAGACCGGCCAGGCGTGGCGGACGAGCGTGTAGCAACCCTTGAGGTGGACTGCGAGGACCTGGTCCCACTCGTCTTCGCTCATGTTGTGGATGGCGCGGTCGCGAAGGATACCCGCGTTGCAGACGATGGTGTCGAGGCGGCCCCACGTATCCATCGCTTGCTTGATCATGTTGTAGCCGCCTTCGTAGCTCGAAACGCTGTCGAAGTTGGCAACGGCCTCACCGCCGGCAGCCTTGATCTCAGCGACAACTTCTTCGGCCGGCCGGGCGTCGCTGGCTTCACCGGTGACGGAGCCACCGAGGTCGTTGACGACAACCTTGCCGCCGAGCTTTGCGATCTCCATGGCGTAGCTACGGCCAAGCCCGCGGCCGGCGCCGCTGACGATGGCTACCTGTCCTTCGTAGGAAACGGTCATTCTGTGTGAACCTCCTGTGTTGGCTTGGATGCTACGCGGGAGGCAGGGTGGGTGCGAGGGGCTAGGAGCCTTTTCGGAGGTCGATGAGGACGACCCGGCCACAGGAGCCAGCGGGACACATCGCCTCGTTGCCGAGGACCATCTGACGAACCACCTGCTCTGTCCACGGCGAGGCGGCAACGACGAAGCTGACCTTGAAGGCTCCACGGGCCCCGAGAATGGCGGACACGGTGCGTTTCGATGCTTCCTCATCCTCATCCACAAAGAGGATGACCTCGATCCGCCCCGTCGCAGTCCGCGCGGGGTCCGGGACTCCCACATTGTCCGACGACCTGGGAGAGTTCGGGGCCGCCACGGTCTGCAGCGGGGCATCGTTCTTGATGAAGACGATTACGCCGGCCAGCATGGTCGACAGTGCAAGCAGAAGCAGTACGGCCTCGCCGAGCACCGTTCGGAGGGTCGATGGAGGCCGATTGTTCGGTACGACAGCTGTCTGCATCGACCCCATGCTGCGTCGCCGGCACCGCGGGCACATGAGCCGCACTACCTATTTTTCAGGGGACATCACCGTGGAAATCACCTAGTCCACAGGAATGGGGAATCTGCTTTTGGCATAATCGATGGGCTATGGAGCCGATGCCGCCCGTTCGATACGCCACGGCCCAAGATCAGGCGCGTATCGCCTATATGCAGTGGCCGGGTGAATCGCCGCCATTTCTGGCGTTGTACACCGCTGGCTCTCCTCCCCTTGCGTACAAAGCCAAAGGCCCCGGATACGCGCGCTGGTGGAAGCGATTTGCGATGGGTCGCTCGTGGGCGATGTTTGATTGGCGTGGAACGGCCGCATCGAGCCCGATTACCGGCGAGCTAGCGAACGACCACCTTGAGTGGGATATCGAAGCCGTTGTTGAAGCGATAACGGGGCCGGTCGATGTAGCTGCAGTTGGGAGAGCCTGCATCCCACTCTTCACGCTTGCCAGCCGTCGGCCGGAGCTGTTTCGAAGTCTCTGGGTGGTCCCTCATGGCGTGCGCTACGACGCATCGCTTGACATCAGGCTGCGCCCCGGCTGGGAAGCGAATTATCGAGAACACCTGCGCCATCTCTGGCTGGGATTTGGGGCCACACCCGCAGAGTCAGAGCGAACCGCCCGTATCTGGGAGGAGGCGGTGCCTAAGGAGTCGTTGGCGGCATACCTTCGAGCTGCCGCACAGGTAGACCTGCACCCCGTTCTCCCGAGAGTTGAGATTCCAACATGGGTAACAGTTCGCACTGGAGAAGAGAGCGGACCAGCTGCCGAAGTTGCAGCGCTCCTCCCGAATGCCACGCTGGCTACCGGTGAGCGGGGTGGCGTCATCACGGAATTCACGCGAGATGACTGGGAGGCGCACCTCGGACGGCGGCTCCCCGGCAACAGCGCACCGGCACCCTCCGGGCAGCCTTCAGTGGCGCTCACGGACCGCGAGAGCGAGGTCTTGCTACTCATTGCTACCGGCAAACGCAACCCGGACATTGCTGAAATCCTCACCATTAGCACTCGCACCGTTGAGAACCACATCGCGAACATCTACGCCAAGATTGGTGTCCACAACCGCGTTGAGGCGGCGAACTGGACACGGGAACACGGGCTGCGGTGATTCCCAGCCTGGATCGGTAAGCCGAAGTGAATCTAGGCCGGGTCCGACTGACCACGCCGCCGCTTGAGCGAGGATACCTGGCGTGCAGTGCCCCGAAACAAGCCAACAATTACGTGCCACGGGCCGCTAGCAATCGGAGGCATGGAGTTTTGGCATAATCGCTGCCATGACAACGCTAGCGATGAGACAGGTGAATTCGAAAGATGGCACCCGGATTGCCTATGGCTACATCGAAGGCGCAGATCCAGTGCTCCTCTTTGCACCAGTTGCCGGACATCAATTTTCAATAGTCGAGCATGTGCCCGCGTGGCGTCAGTTCCGCGATGCGTTCCGTCGGCAGAATGCGTCGGCGATTCTCGATTGGCGGGGTACCGGCTTGTCCGGTGCGGCGCCGGGTACCTGCTCAGGAGAGCAAATGGCCGACGACCTTGCGGCGGTTGTAGCCGATATTGATCGCCCGGTCGTGCTTACTGCGCACGGAATCGATGGTGCCGGCCCGGCGCTGACTGTCGCCATCGATGATCCCCGTGTCGTCGCCCTGGCGTTGCATCACCCGTCCCTGTCCGGAATAGGCGTCCCCGGGCTGCACGACATGCTGCGCGTGAGTTGGGAGGCAGGCTTGTACGCTGCCGCTCGCCTTGTGTACGGCGAAGAAGACACCGTGCTCCTTCGCCGCCTGACGAAGGAGTTACCCGGGCTAGCCGGTCGAGCAGGCATCGAAGCTGCCGTGATAGCTAGCGAAAAAGAAATGGTCGCATTCCAGGCATCTCAGCACGAGGCGGCTGGCGTGGATTGGTTTGAAGAGCTGCCCCGAACCTTACGCTGTGGACATGCGCGGCAAATGAACAACGGCATGTAATTCGAAATTCAGTTCTGGCATAATCGTCCGGCCATGGATGTTCCACCCATCCAGTACGCAACCACGGGTGATGGCGTCCGCATCGCCTACATGCGGTACCCGGGAACATCGCCGGCGTTCTTGGCGACCTACACCCCGGGAACGCCCCCGATTACCCATAAAGCGTCCAGCCCGGGCTACGCCGCGTGGTTCGAAGCGTTCGCCCGGGGCCAGTCCTGGATCTGGTTCGACTGGCGCGGCACTGGCTCGTCCGGCGGCATTCGCGAACCATTGAACGTGGAGCACCTCGCGCTGGACGTCGATGCGGTAGCACAGGCGAATGGCGGACCGTTCCACGGGTGGGCGGTCGGGCGCAGTGTCCCACCCACTGCATACCATGTGGCGAGACGCCCCGACCTATACATGAGTCTCTGGATGCGTTCGCCGTTCTTCGACTACAATCCGGCACGAGAGCCATTGAATCGGCCCGGGTGGGATCGCGACTACCGCGAGCACATGCGACTCCTCTGCATGTCGCTGGGCATGGCGCACTCGCGGGCGCAACGGGTCGCCGATTCGTGGATACGAGCCGTCCCGCAGCACAGCTTCGCCGCATATCTCGAGGTCGCGAAGCGAGCCGAATGGCGCACGTTGGCTGCAGAGATTCAGACACCGGTATGGGTGACCGCCGGCCGCGATGGACACCTCGCCGACGCCGCCGAGGTGGCAGCCGCGTTGCCTGACGCGGTGCTCTCTACCTGGCCAAACACTGCGATGAACAATCCGCTTGGCGATTGGACGCGCGATGACTGGGACCGCTATCTCGGCTTCCGGCTTGAGGATGGAACCTCTTCCCGTGCAGCACCCATCAACAACGGGCATCATCCCGAGCTGACCAGCCGCGAATCCGAGGTCCTGGCCCACCTGGCTGCCAGCAGCAGTAACGCTGATATCGCCGCCGCACTCGGACTAAGCCCTCGCACCATCGACCGTCATCTCTCCAACATCTACGCCAAGCTCGGCGTCCACAACCGGGTGGCAGCCACAAACTGGGCGCGGGACAACCTCGCCTAGGTTCGGACTACGTACTTCTACCCATATCCAGCAGCCCGAGAATGGGCAGTCTTGCGGAAGCGGGCGAGCACCACGCCGCGCCAGACTCTCTCCGGCCGGGTGTAGCCGGGAAGACCCTGGGTTGCTCTGCTCTCCCGGCCCCAGACCCAGGGAGGTACAAGGCACCATGGACTTGAAAGTCTCGACCCGCATCGGCGTGGGGGCCGTCCTGGCTCTCGCGCTGGTCGCCATGATGGCCGGCACTGACGCGAGCCGCGCGCGGAACTCCGATGCGAGCATCGTCACCCAGTGGAACGAACTCGCCATCCACGCACCCATTGGGCCAATCGAAGCCATGTCGTATGTCGCGCTCATGCAGCTCGCCATCTACGACGCGGTCATGGCGGTGGAGGGCGGCTACGAACCGTTCGCTTACACCGGGCCCACCAACCCGAACGCCTCCGCTGAGGCGGCAGCAGCCACTGCTGCACATCGCGTCGTCGTGCAATTGCTGCCCGGCGTCGCCGCCGATGCGGAGGCGCTCTACGCCACCCAGATGTCCGCGATCCCCGACGGTGCGGCGAAGACCGACGGTGTGGCTATCGGCGAAGCTGCTGCGGCGGTTATCATCGCGCTGCCGCTCGGGAGCCAGATCGTCCCTGGCGGGCCATACACGCCGGTCAACGACCCCGGTGGGACACCGGACAATCCCAGCCCGGGTGTTTGGGTACCTACGTCGCCGAGCCCGCCGATCGCCACGTGGGCGCCAAACGCCACACCGCTGACGTTCCCCAATGCGTCGCAGTTCCGGCCGGGTCCTCCGCCCTCGCTGGATAGCGAGGCGTGGGTCATGGCATTCAACGAAGTTCGCGATTACGGCGGTGCCGACAGCACCCTGCGCACCCCCGAGCAGACGGAAACAGCGCTGTACTACGCTGAGCAGCCAGCCCACCAGCCGCACAAGTCGTTCCGGCGGTTCATCGCCGAGCGAAACCTCGATCTGGTGGAGGCCTCTCGCTACCTGGCCATGGTCTCTTCGGGCATGTCCGACGCGCTCATCGCCTGCTTCGAAGCCAAGTATTACTACCAGTTCTGGCGGCCGATTCAGTCGGTTCCCGGCGACGACGGGAACCCGCTGACGCAGTCGGATCCGGACTGGAACATTGCCATCCCGGGAACTCCGAACCACCCGGAGTACCCGGCGGCTCACTCCTGCGCCACCTCAACCTGGAGCCTGATCACTGCCCGCTACCTGGGCACCGATCAGATCAACTTCTACGGGGAGACGACGGTGGACGGCCGCGGACCACGCTTCTGGCCCACGGTGCAGGACGCGCTGGATGACGTGGCGAATGGTCGTATCTGGGGAGGCGTGCACTACAGGTTCTCAACGGTGGCAGGCGCCGGCATCGCCAACCACGTCGTCGACAATCTGATGGCAAACCACTTCCAGGCCACCCAGTCATCACCGTCGCCCACCGCAAATCCGCCTGCGCCGATGCCACCCAGTACCGGAAGCGGCCTTGCTGACGGCGGGCCCATCGCCCGGTGGTGGGTAGCGATGCTTGCCACGGCAGTGACTTTCGGCGGCGGCTGGTTCGTTGCCACGCGGGGGCGCCGCATCGGCTAGAACAACGGTAGGCACAGATGGAAGGGGCTTGCCGCCAGGGAGGCGGGCCCCTTCTCTGCGCCGCAGTGCGCGGCCTCCGTCGATCCCGCCCCGGCATGGGTCGCCGCGAGGACGGGACTGCGCACTGCGTCCGCCACCCTACGCAGGCTGCCCTCTGGGCACGCGATCACGGGGCCGCGTGACGTGTGAGGAGCATCTCACTCTGGCATAATCTCGAGCACCATGAGCCAGTTGGATATCCGATTCACCACAGCGCCCAATGGAGAGCAGATAGCCTTCGTAATTATCGGGAGAGGGCCGGTGATTATTCGCCCACCGAGTTCGCTCGGCTTGAGCGACTTCCAGAACGCTCCGTGGGTGGGCCAGTTAGCCCAGAGCCTGGCGCCCGACTACACGTTGGTTGTCTACGACCATCTGGGATCTGGCCTGTCTGGCAAAGAGCACTATGACTACTCGCTTGAGGGAATGGTGGCCGAATTGGCCGCTGTCGGAGGGGCCGTCGGCGAACCGGCGCTCATCTGGTGTGTTGGGGGCGCCGGGCCGTTGGGTATTGTCTATGCAGCCCGTTACCCGGATCGCGTGAGCGGAATGGGGAATGCCGGGTGGATCCGCGGACGCGACTTCGTTGCGACCAGCTGGTTCCGTTCGTTCCGCCCTGTCCTCGAGTCCGACTGGGACTTTGCCATCGAGGCATTCGCCCGCATTCGGGGCCAAAACGCAGGTGAACGGGCCGAGACGTTGATCGAGGTATTCCGCCGGGCGACCACGCCGGAAGCCTACCGTGCATACCTGGACGGGGTTGCGACGCACGACGCTACCGCGTTCTTGCCCAGCGTCCATACGCCCACCCTGGTGTTGCACAACGAGGGACCCGTGGAAAAGGTCGAATGGGCAACGGAGAAGTTGCATTCGATGCCCGGCGCCCGGCGAATCGTCACCCGCGAGCATGCCGATTTCAACGATTTCCCGTCGATTGGGCGCTTGATTCGCCAGTTTGCCGAGGAGTTGGGCCTGCGGAGGACACCACAGCAGGAGCCACAGTCTCAACTCTCAGCCCGTGAATGCGAAGTGCTGGTTCTTCTGGCTGCTGGCCTCTCCAACGCACAGATCGCCGATCACCTGGGGCGAAGCCCCCGGACTATCGACAGGCACGTTCAGAACGTGTTCAAGAAGATCAATGCCCACAACAGGACCGAGGCTGCCCTCTGGGCACGCGACCACGGGGCAGCCTGATGGAAGTTCCTCCCATCCGATACGTCAAGACATCCGATGGCGTTTCCATTGCCTACACGGTCGCCGGGTCGGGCCCACCCCTCGTGTACGGCCAGGGGACCACTACCTCCCACACCGAACTCTTCTGGCGTAGCCCCGGGCTCCGCGCCCCGCTCGAGCGGCCTAGTGCCTACTTCACCGTCTACCAGTTCGATTGGCGCAATACCGGCTCCTCTACCCGCGGCGTCCCCTTCGGCCTCGACGAATGGTTGTGCGACGTCGCGGCTGTGTTCTCTCTCTTCGACGAGCCCGCGAACCTCATCGCGCGAAATCCCCTGTCTGTGCTTTACGTGGCCCAGCAGTCCGAGCGGGTCCGTCGCCTCGTCACCTGGGACCAGAATCGCCGGCCTTTCAGCTATCCACATGTGCGCGCCGGAACTCAGGTCCGGCAGGTGCTCAACCTCGACCCCAAATGGGTACGGCTCTTCGCCCGAAGTATTGCCGGTGACATCCCTGAACCAACCACTCGAGACCTGGAGGAGCTGGTGCTCGCATCCTGCGACCAGGAATACGCGAAACAAGCGCAGTCGGGCATTGGCTCCTGGGACGTCACGCCCTACCTCGAACGGATTGCTGTCCCCACTCTTGTCATCCAGCGTCGCGGCATCGGCAACGGTCGCGGAGCTGAGATCGGCGCCGATTACGCTGCACACATCTCCGGTGCTCAGCTGTTCCTCGTCGAAGGCTCCTCCTGGCTCATGCCCGGCGAGGACGACCCGCTCCCGGCGATCCTCACCTTCCTGCTGGGCGATGACGAACGCCTCCCCGCGGCATCAGAGGTGGCCGCGGCCCCGTCCCACGGCCTTTCTGCCCGTGAGCTCGAGGTCCTCGGACTCCTCGCCGCCGGCAAGTCTAACCGTCAGATTGCCGAGGAACTCACGCTCAGCGAGGCGACCGTCGCCACCCACGTCCGCCACATCTTCGAGAAGACCGGGAGCGCGAACCGTGTGGAGGCGGCGAACTGGGCGCGGGAGCACGGGGTAGTGTGATGAACGAACCCACTCCGCCCGTTCAATTCACCCGCACCGCCGACGGCGTCTCCATCGCTTACATGGTCTGGCCGGGCGAGGGCGTGCCGTTCCTGCGTATTCGGAATCTTGGCGCCATGCCGATGGCACTCAGTGCGACGTTGGAAGACGTCAGGCCATTCGGGGGCGACCGTCCCATGATCTGGTTCGACTGGCGCGGTGCGGGCCAATCGGCGCGACAGCTGCCAGCTTCCGTCGACGATCTTCTCCTCGACATTGACGCCGTGATGTCGGCCATCGACTCGGACGTGGTCGATGTTTTGGCCCCACAATGGGCTTGTTTTGTTGCATGTACTTATGCGGTGTCCCGCGGAGAAAGGTGGCGCAGCCTGCTCCTCACCGACCCGG
>JAGQGZ010000070.1 GCA_020432105.1 Dehalococcoidia bacterium
CCGCCTGCTGGGTCCGCAACAACGGTTGTGCCACGGATGGTCCGCATAATGCCAGCCCCCGGCCGGAGGCGTACGGCATTGCCCCACTGCCCGTGCCGGCCCAGGCCGAAGTTCCCGCCAATTGCCCCGCCAGGGAGCCCCTCCCTGCCCCGGTGCCGTCCCCGCGAAGGTCATCAACGCCGCCACTCCACGAGGAATTGGTCATCGGCCGGACGGCGCCTGCACGTCCATCACCAACCGTTGACGTCCCGGCCGCTCCAGCGGCTGCCAACCGCTCACGTGCCCGCGCCGGGCGCTACCCCGACCTTTCCGGGTCAACGAAGTCAGCGCCCATGCCCAGCATCTACCCCGGGCACCGCTACCTCCGCTTCTGGTACCTGCCCATCGCAGCTGCCCTCGCGGTGTTTATCGCTCTCGGTGTCATCGTCGCTGCCGACCGTATTTTCTCGGGCGATAGCGAGAAGGCGTCCGCTGCAGGTGACGAGGCTCCCACGGCAACCATCACTGACGCTGCTGCTGGCGAAACCACCCCGGCGAAAGCCACCACCACGGCGCCGGCCCAGGTGACGATTGTCGCAACGCCTGCTGGCCAGGACGCAACGCCCCCGGCACCCGGTTCGCTCAGCGCCGGGACAAAGGCAGTTGTCGCAGGAACAGGGGAGTGTCTGAACGTGCGAACAGCCGCCGGGCTGGGGAATGACGCCATCGCCTGCATCCCCGATGGAACCTCCGTTACCCTGCTCGGTGGACCGGCCGAGGCAGACCAATTGACCTGGTGGCAGATCGAGACACCCCAGGGCACCGGCTGGGCAGCCGCTGACTACCTCTCAGTGGAGTGAGAGCCGGGAGCGCCCGGCTCGGGGCTACCGTCATGACAATCGTGGCGGCATTCGTGCTCGCCGCCTGCGCCGGTGATGAGTCCCCCGACTCCGCTGCAACCGGTCCACCCGGCCCGCTCATCGTGCCTTCAGAGCCGGGACTGGTATGCGAATGGGCGGCCGTTCTCGAAGTGATCGACGGCGACACCATTCGCGTCAGCTACCGGGGTAACCGCGAGAGCGTCCGCCTCATCGGGGTAGATACACCCGAGGTGAACCACCCGGATCGCGGCGAAGAGCCTTTCGGTCGTGAAGCAGCCGAGTTCGTCGAGGACACCCTCGATTCCTGGATTTGTCTGGAATCCGACATAACCAACCGCGACAGCTTCGGACGGCTGCTCCGCTACGGTTGGCTCGCGGATACTCGCCTTCTAAACGAGTTGCTCGTTACGAGTTGCTCGTTGCCCGGGGCCTGGCCCAGGTCAGCACCTTCCCGCCGGACGTTCGCCATCTCGACGACCGCTACTTACCGGCACAGGACACCGCTCGTGCGGCAGGCCTCGGGATCTGGTCTGCTCACTCCCCCGGCGAGTGCGATGAGGCCTATCCGGACGTGTGCATCCCGCCGCGCCCGCCCGATCTCGACTGCGCCGATATCGACTTCCGCGGGTTCGCCGTGAATGCACCCGATCCGCACAACTTTGATTCCGATGGAAACGGCCTGGGTTGCGAGAACTGACCGGTTAGTCGGAGACGGTCACCGCAGCATTGCTTGCATCGCGCTTCACGGCCTTGACGCTGCTCTCAGCCGCTGCCCGGGTAGCGTGAGCTTCGCTCGATATCGCCATCTCGGACTTGTTGCCGGCGAAGAGCTTCCACCGCCAGGTGCCGGACTGGTCTTCGTACACTTCGAATGTCGCTGCCACGTAGGTGGCCTCCTTCACGGCGCACTCGTGCGCCTCTCTCGAGCGTACGTCATTCCCGGGGTCGCCGCCGCGATACTCCGCACCGGGCGAACAAGGTGTCTAGAATGGCGTCTATCTGGCAATACCACGGGAGGTAGACCGCTATGGCCTACGACGACATTACCTTCGAAGTCGAGGACCGCCTCGCCTTCGTGACTCTGAACCGTCCAGAAAAACTCAACGCCCTGAGCAACAACCTTCGCGGCGAAGTAATGCACGCGATGAAGGAGGCAGAGGCGAACCGCGACGTCGGTGTCATCATCCTCAAGGCCGAAGGGCGCGCGTTTTCCGCCGGCTATGACCTCTCACCCGCACGCGCCGCCGGCGATGACAGCCCCTACGTACACCCCCGCAGCGGATTGCCGGACACCGGTTCCACCCACCCCGGGCCGATGGAATGGTCGCGGCACGTGGTCGCCACCAACTGGACAATCTGGGAGCTGGCGAAGCCGGTGATCGCCCAGGTGCACGGCTATTGCCTGGCCGGCGGCACCGAACTGGCGACCATCTGCGACTTCCGGATCGTCGCTGAAGATGCCCAGATCGGCTACCCCCCCGTCCGAGCCATGACGACCATGGACATGATGTGGTCGCCCTGGCACCTGCCAATGGCCAAGGCACGCGAATTTGCCTACGTCGGCGACAGCTTCAGTGGCATGCAGATGGCTCAGCTGGGCTGGGCGAACTATGCAGTCCCGCAGGATGATCTCGCCAGCTTCACGAAGACGTTCGCTACCCGCATGGCCCACATCGACAACGACATGCTGATGTATAGCAAGCGCGCCGTGAATCGCCAGTACGAGGTTATGGGCATCCGCACCGGCCTCTGGAGCGGCACCGAGATCCAGGGCCTCAGCAGCTATCGCCCTGCGGGCGGTGAGTTCGGGCGCCGATCGCGCGAAGACGGCCTCAAGGCCGCCCTCGAATGGCGCGACGGACCCTTCCGTGACTTCCGCGGCCGTTACGACAGCGCACCCCACGAGCGGCCACTCGCCACCGGCGATGGTCCGGGCAGTGGGTACGCGTAGCCGATGAATCAGCTCCTTGTGCGTGCAGTCGCCGCCCGCACGGGGCTGCCTGTGAACGTCGTCGAGCAGGTTGCCGACGGTATCGTCGACTGGCTCAAGGAGCACCCGGAAGCTATGCGCGAGGTCCTTGGCCGGGCGGATATCCGTGATGTGGATCTGCCCGCCGCAGCCGCCCGGCTGGGCAGGGTGGTTCGCAAGCTCCGCGACAGACCGGGGGTCCTCCGTAGCCAGGAGCCCCGGTACGATCTCCTGCATGGATAAGATTGTTGATGCAGTGGTAAAGCAGACCGGTCTCCCCCGGGCCCAGGTCGACAAGGTTGTCGACGCCGTCATGGATTTCCTCAAGGACAACCCGGATCAGCTCACGCAGTTGCTGGGCAAGTCCGACCTCGATCTCGACGACGTAGGAAAGAAGCTTGGCGGCCTCTTCGGCCGCTAACTCCCTTTCCTCCGAATCGGCTCCGGCGCCGGGGTTTGCACGTAATCCCAGCCCTGCGCGTTTCGCAGTCGAATGCCCGATGCATGGAAGGTCGTATTCCATAGCCCCCGGAGATGGGTCAGCGTTTCCGACAACCGCAGTTCCACCTTCGCGCTTCGCAATGCCGCCACAAGGTCTCCCACCGGTTCGACCGAAACAGGCGTGATCGTCTCCCGCGATACGAACATCCCGGCGTCATCAAGGGAAAAGAAGCCCTCGTACGGCATCTCGTAGCGATAGATGGGTGTCGAACTCATCCGCTCCAGCCATGCGTACTCCATGAATGCCAGGATTCGGGCAGGGGTTGTTCCGAACCACCGCTCCATGTCTCCGCCGGTTGTCTCCGGCAATGGCCAAACAAGGATGCGAGGGCAGTCGCGCGGGAAGTAATACATCGGCGCATGCCAGTCGTCGATGGCCCAGACGAGCGGTTCCACATCGGTGCGGTGGACGGGCGTTCGCGGCACGAATGCCTCGATTCCGGGTTCCTCGGAGAAGTGGTAAAGGGTCACTCCGCCACCGCCTTGGCCAATTCCTCGATCACCACCGCGAGTTCTCCGGGCCGCGAATACGGTATTCCGTGCGCCACGCCTGGTATTTCCACGAGGTTTGCTCGCGGCTGCCGGGCGAGCATCCGGCGTGCCGTACTGGCCGGTAGTACGTCGCTCTCCTCACCACGGACAATGACGGCCGGGCACTCTATCGCCTCCCACATCGGCCAGAGGTCCAACCGGTTCGCTGTGCCCGCTGCCAGCTGCTCGCGAAAGTGCTCGGCAATGGCCGGATCGAACGAGGTGTGTGTTCGAGCCAGCCCAGTTATCCATCGGGCGATGCGCCGCGATCCCGTGGACATTGTTGGGTCGGGGTAGGCGTCCACAACCACGACGCCCGCAATACGCTCCGGCATCGCAGCAGCAGCAATCATGGCGATACCACCGCCCATCGAATACCCGGTCAGGATGCAGCGCTCGACTGCCAGATCGTCCAGGGCAAGCGACAGGTCGGCGTAATGCTGGTCACCGGCATAGGCTCCGCCGGTCGACCAGTCGCTGTCGCCGTGGCCGCGTGCGTCCAGGGCGATGATGTGCCGACCTGGCAGATGTGCTGCGGTTCCTTCCCAGTCTCCACTGGAGCCGGTGATCCCATGCAACAGGAGCACCGGCAGTCCCGCCGAGCCGATGCCCCACTGGCGGTAGGCAAGGGACAATCCGTCGCCTCTCACCCTTGCCTTGCGCCTCGCTTCCAGTTGCATGCGGTAGATCCTAACAACGGCGGCCGGGCCTCCGCCGGGAATCTTCGATGGAACTCCTCCATGCCATAACGTCGCTCGGCACGTAATCAGGGAATTGGTACAATCTCATGAGCCATTTCCCCACGCCGGAGCATCCCCATGACCATGGAGCCGACTTCCTCGATTCGCCCACGTGGCATCGAAATCGAGATGCGCGAGAGCTATCTCGACTACGCCATGAGCGTGATCGTGGCGCGCGCGCTCCCACGGGTCGAGGACGGCCTCAAGCCCGTTCAGCGGCGCATCGTCTGGGGCATGTTCGACGCCGGCGCCCGGGCAAACACCGGCTACCGCAAGAGCGCTGGCATCGTCGGAGACGTACTCGGCCGCTACCACCCCCACAACGACGTTGCCGTCTATGACGCAATGGTTCGGCTCGCCCAGACCTTCACCATGCGCTACCCGCTCGTCGACGGTCAGGGCAACTTCGGCTCCGTCGATGGCGATCCTCCCGCTGCCATGCGCTACACCGAAGTGCGGATGGCGCCGATTGCCGAAGAGCTCGTCGCCGACATCGACCAGAATACGGTCGACTTCGAAGAGAACTACGACGGCCGCTACGAACAGCCCGTTGTCCTCCCTTCGCGGATACCCAATCTGCTCCTCAACGGTTCCAGCGGTATTGCTGTTGGCATGGCCACCAACATCCCGCCCCACAATCTCCGGGAGATTGCAGCGGCGGTGAAGCTGCTCATCGAATCACCGGAATCCACGCTCGATGACCTCCTCCAGCACGTCAAGGGCCCCGATTTCCCGACCGCCGGCATCGCCCTCGTAGGCAAGGAAGGCGAACAGCTTCGTCATGCCTACGGCGAGGGTCATGGCCGCGTAATCATGCACGCCCGGACGGTCGTCGAAGAGTCCACTCGTGCCGGGCGCACCATGATCGTCGTCACCGAGCTCCCCTACCAGGTCAACAAGGCGGCCCTCATCGAGAAGATCGCCGACCTCGTCCGCGACAAGAAGATCGAAGGCATCGCCGACCTTCGCGACGAATCTGACCGCAGTGGCATGCGCGTTGTCATCGAACTCAAGCGCGAGGGCCAGACCGCTCAGATCAAGAATCTCCTCTACAAGTTCACGGCCATGCGTTCGACCTTCGCCATCAACATGATGGCTATCGTCGACGGCCAGCCACGGCGGATCGGCCTCAAGCGCGCCCTCGAACTCTGGATCGACCACCGGCGCGTGGTCATTACTCGCCGCAGCGAATTCCAGCTGGAGAAGGCGCGCGACCGCGAGCACATCCTCGTTGGCCTCCTGCGCGCGATCGACCTCCTCGACTTTGTTATCGCCGCGATCCGGGGGGCCGACTCGGCGAACCACGCACTCACCCTCCTCCAGGGTGCCGTCGAATTGCCCGAACGCGTCCTCGCATTGATCGAAGACCGCGACCTCAGCCTCGACGACCTCGTGGAGCAGGGTGCTATCAACAACCCCTTCTCATTCAGCGAAGTGCAGGCTCGCGCCATCCTCGACATGCAGCTACGGCGGCTCGCTGCGCTTGAACGCCAGAACCTCCAGGACGAATACCAGGAAGTCATCGAACGGATCGCCTATCTCGAAGACCTCCTTGCCAACCCCCGCAAGATCGACTTCCTCATCCGCGACGACATCCAGGAGCTCTCAGACAAGTACGGAGACGAGCGCCGCACGGAAATCGTCGAGGCCGACGCTTCCGAGTTCCGCGAAGAGGACCTCGTTGCCCACCAGGAGAGCGTGTTCACGCTCACCCGCCGGGGCTACATCAAGCGGACGCCCCTGGAAGAGTTCCGGGCGCAGCGCCGCGGCGGCCAGGGGGCCAAGGGCGCCCAGGTCCGCGATGAAGACGCCATCATCAAGCTCGCCGTTTGTGATACACACGACAACCTTCTCATCTTCACCAATCGTGGGAAGGTCTACCACCTCAAGGGCTTTGATGTGCCCGACTCCCGGAGACAGGCCAAGGGCACCTACATCACCAACCTCATCGAAATGGCATCCGATGAGCACGTCACCACGATCCTCACCGTCCGCGACTATGAGCGGGACTATCTTCTGCTGGCGACACGCAACGGCATCATCAAGAAGACCCCGCTGCCCGAGTTCGAGGAAGTCCGCCGCAATGGCAAGATTGCCATGCGACTGGACGACGGTGACGACCTGATCGCTGCCCGGCTCGCCACCGACGCCTCAAACGTCCTCCTTGTTTCCAACAAGGGCCAGGCTTCCCGTTTCACTATCGACGACCTCCGGGCCGCCAGTCGCACCAGCGGTGGCGTCAGGGGAATGAAGCTGCCGAGCGCAGGCTATGTGGTCGGCGTGGAGACGGTCGACGACGGCGATGCCCTGCTCATCATTACCGATAAGGGCTACGGCAAGCGCACGCTCATCAGCGAGTACCCGGTCCACCGCCGCGGCGGCCAGGGTGTCAAGACGTTGAACATCACCGACAAGACCGGCGATGTGGCTGCCTGCCGAATCGTCCGCGAGGACCAGGAACTCATGATCGTCTCGGTAGACGGGGTCATGATCCGGACCAGCGTCGACAAGATCAGCCTCCTCGGTCGTGTCACCCAGGGTGTAACCGTCATGCGCATCGGCGAAGGCGACAAGGTGGCCGCGATCGCTGCCATCACGCTCTCGAACGCTGCCGGCCAGGACCGCCAGCTCGCACTCTCAGCAGCTGCCCTGGCATTGGGCACCAGTGGTAACGGTACCTCGCCTTCGAATGGTTCTAGCGCGGAGCTCCCGGAGGATGATTCCAGCCCCGACGACGGCGTTGAGGAATCCCCCGAGGGGGACGACGAGGACGAGTAGTACCGTCTCGCTCGCTACCACGAGAAGAGCCCGGCCACTTTGGTCGGGCTCTTCCTCTATGGCGCAATCCGGCACCTGCTGCTCGAACAGTGCCTCCGTCTCGTCGCCTGTCCCCGCGTCGCGGGTCCCCCACTACTACAACCGTTGCTCTGCCCCCGGAAAAGGGATACTTCCTCGCAGGCGATTAGCCGATCCCAAGAAGTGATTCGAGCCCGACCGTCAGGGAGTCGCGGTGCATCACTTCCCGGACCGCCAGCAGCACACCCGGCATGAACGAATCACGGCCAGTCGAGTCGTGCCGGATCGTCAGAGTCTGGCCCACGGCGCCCATCAGCACCTCCTGGTGGGCTACCAGTCCTCGCAACCGTACGGAATGAATGGCGATTCCCTCATACTCCGCCCCGCGCGATCCTTCGAGGGTATAGCGCTCGGTATCCGGGTGGGTGAATCGAGAGCTGCGAGCGGCGCGCATCATCTCGGCTGTCATCATTGCCGTGCCGCTTGGAGCATCAACCTTCTGATCGTGGTGTAGCTCGATAATCTCCACGTTGTCGAAGAACGGGGCCGCCTGTTTCGCGAACTGCATCATGAGTACCGCGCCGATGGCGAAGTTGGCTGCCAGCACGGCGCCGGTTTTCTGCTTCGCACAGGTTTGCCGGAGCTGCTCCACCCATTCAGATGGAAGACCGGATGTGCCAATCACTGGGCGCACCCCGGCTGCTAGCGCGGCCTCTACAAGCTTTGGCGTGAATGTGGCATTCGTAAAGTCGACAACCACATCGCACGACTGCGCCTCGAAGCACTCACCCGGCGACCGGTACACTGGCGCGTCATCCACCTCGTCGTACGGAGCGAGGGCATCGATAAACCCCCGGAACTCCATATCTGGCGCCCCGGCTACGGCGGCAGCGACCTCGCGCCCCATTTTGCCCGAACCCGAAACCGCTACTTCGATGGCCATTCCCGAAGTCTACCGGCCAAATCAACGTGATGGGATCGACAGCAACGCAAACTCGTGCCAAATTGGGAGATTGAATGCGCCCCTCCGCGCATCTCCCCACCCCACAACACAGGCCAAACCACTTTGACGAACTCTGAAGTACCCCTGACAGCCGAAGCCGCCCCGCGCACGCAACCGATGTCGCCCGAGGAGATCTCCCGGGTTCGCCGGCAAATGGTTGACCAGGCGGTGAAGCTTGCCATCAACGGCAACTGGGAGGAAGCGGCCAACCTCAATCGTGACATTCTCGCCCTGCTCGGCGAACAGGCCGATAGCTACAACCGGCTGGGCAAGGCCATGTCGGAGCTCGGCAAACCCGAAGAAGCCCGCGCGGCCTATGCACGCTCCCTCGAACTCGATCCGAGCAATACGATCGCCAAGCGCAACCTCGACAAGCTGGCAATTGGCGCTGGCAGTGGCGGCACCCCCAGCCAGATCGATACCCGCATGTTCGTCGAAGACACCGGGAAGTCAACGACGACGATGCTTCAGGCTGTGGACTCCGAAATCGTCCGCGACCTTGATGCTGGCGACGTCGTCGAGCTGCGTGTTGAGGGGAATGCCGTCAACGTCCACACCCTTAGCGGTGGCTACATCGGCATGATCGACCCCCGCCTGGGACTTCGGCTTGGACGCCTCATCGCTGCCGGCAACAAGTATTCCGCTGCGCTTATCACCGCCGATGGTGACATCCGCCTCATGGTCCGTGAGACCTATCAGCATCCATCGCAGGCAGGGAAGGTCAGCTTCCCCAGGGCGGCCGCGGCCACCGGTGTTCGCGGCTACACGCGGCGCGGCCTGCTACGCGAAGATGACGAGTTGGCCTTTGGCGATGATGGCGACGATCTCGGCGACGACACAGACGAAGCCGATGGCTGGAGCGAAGAAGACGACGATGGCGAGCCGGTTGCCCGGGTCACCACCATCGAACCGGAAGATGAGAGCTTCGACTAGCTCCTTCGTCTACGCGTCCTCTCTCGAAACCGGTCTCATCGCCGAAACGATTCCCCCGCCGCGAGGAGGTGCGATGCCCGCTCTACCCGTAACCGCGCGCAACCTCGTGAAGCGTTACGGCTCATTCACCGCCGTCGACGGAGTCTCGTTCGACATCCGCGAGGGTGAATGCTTCGGCATGCTCGGTCCCAATGGCGCTGGTAAGAGCACGACGATCAAGATGATCACCTGCTTTTCCCCGGTCACCGAAGGCGAGCTGGTTGTGCGGGGAAATGATGTGCGCACCCAGGCTCGCGAAATCAAGTCGGTCCTTGGCCTTGTACCGCAGGAGGACAACCTCGATCCGGATCTCCCGGTACGGCGGAACCTCGAAATCTACGCTCGCTACTTCGGCATTCCCCAGGAGGTCGCCTCGCCCCGCATTGAAGAGAGCCTCCGGCTGTTTCAGCTCGAAGAGAAGGCATCTTCGAAGGTGGATGACCTTTCCGGCGGGATGAAGCGCCGGCTCGTAATCGCCCGTGCCCTCGTCAACAACCCTCAGCTGCTGGTCCTCGATGAACCCACAACGGGGCTGGATCCCCAGGCCCGCCATCTCGTCTGGCAGCAGTTGCGGCTTCTCAGGAGCCGGGGCGTCACCATGCTCCTGACTACTCACTACATGGAAGAAGCGGCCCACCTCTGCGATCGCCTCGTCATCATGCACAGGGGGAAAATCCTCGAAGAAGGCACACCCAAAGAACTCATCGAGCAGCATGCTGGCGCCGAGGTACTGGAATTGCGTACTGCCCCTCAGGATCGCGCGCCGCTCCTCGCCGAGGTTTCCGGCATTGAGGGCGTTGCCGTAGAAGAGGTTGAAGATATCGTCTACGTCTTCGGCGCCCGCCAGGCAGCGCGACGTATCGTTGAACGGGTGGGTGATGCTCGCCTTGCGGCGCTCAGGCCTGGCACTCTTGAAGACGTCTTCTTGCGCCTGACTGGACGAGGGTTGCTCGATTGACCGCCTTCGCCACAACCCCCGATATCTCCATAGGTGCCTTCCGCGTCTGGCAGCGAAATCGCGACGTCTTCCTCCAGCTCTGGAAGACCGACTTCCTCGGCATCGCCGTCGAACCGTGGATCGTCATCCTCGCGATGGGACTCGGCCTCGGGCAGTTCGTCGAGCTGGCCAGCGGTGAGGACTACGTCACCTTCCTTGCGCCCGGGCTGCTCGCCCTGTTCCCGATGTTTGCCGCTGTTTTCGAATGCGCCTGGGGCAGCTACGTCCGCCTCGAAATGCAGGGCACCTATAACGCCATCATCGCGACACCTGTCTCCGTCGACGATGTGATCGCCGGCGAGATCTTGTGGGGCACCACCCGCTCAATGATCAACGCCGTCTACATCATGGCCGTCTTGCTCGTGCTCACGCCCTGGTTAGATATGGTCGATTCGCCGATGGCCCTGCTCTGCCTGCCCGTGGCCATCATCCCCGGCATCCTCTTCAGCGCGATTTCCATCTCGTTCGCCAGTGTGGCCCGGGCAATGAGCCAGTTCAGCTACTTCTTCAATCTCGTCGTCATTCCCATGTTCTGGTTCGCTGGCGCATTTTTCCCCTTCGACGAACTACCGCAATGGGCCCAGGTTCTCGGCTGGTTCATTCCGCTCAAGCACGTGGTCGACATCTACCGCGGCCTTTTCGCAGGCAACCTCGAATGGAGCATGCTCGTCAGCCTCGTCTGGCTCATGGCGGTCACCGTCGTGTTCTTCCTCCTCGCCACCTGGAGTATGCGCCGGCGACTCATCAACTAGCCCTGCCTAGAAGTCGGCCAGGAATGTATCCAGGACCGTATCGATGGCATCCAGGTCATCGTCGTACAACGCCAGCGCCTGGAGCAGAATGATGAACGATCCGTCATCCGGTTCTGCCGTCAGGACAATGAATGTTCCTCCCGTGGTCGAGCAATTGATCCAGACGTCGTAGACCCCCGTGTAGAGCGGGTCCGAGTAGTCGTACCGGCCGTCGTACTCGCAACTGCCGCCGAAGTCGTTGCGGTCGAGGTCCAGCAGTTGCACCGGCGAATACGTACTCCGTAGCTCCGCTGAGGCCCCGAAGAACACCCCGGGCGAGTCCCAGTCGTACCACGCATCGATATCCGTCGCCGCCAGGATCGAATAGCCGATAAGCCTGTCATCGAACTCCCACTGCAACCCGCTCACGTCGCCCCATGCTTCAGGGATAGACATAACAAGCTGCCCGGAATCGTCGGTCACCTCGAAGTACTCGTCGTAACCGGTGGTAGTGGATGGCGCGTCCTGCACGTCGTCGTTGACGTTCTGCGCGAACGAAGTCGAAAGCTCAAGCGGGTTGCCGTTCAGCGTCCCTTCAAGGATCTCTGAGGTGCCGGTCCGAAAGACTTCTACCGCAAGGGGGTCCGTGGGAATGTGGCTCCGCAGGATGTCGCAGTAGTCCTCCATGGTTCCGTCAGCCGCGAGTACGAGCCCTTCCATACGGGTGATAATGTCGCCGCCACGGATCCCGGCATCGTATGCCGGCGAACCGGACTCGACCGAGGCTACCCACACGCCGCTCCAGTCGGCCCCACCGGTGGCAGCACCGTTCACGCCGATCGAGGTGATATCCTCGCCCTCCCACAACTTGTCGATTACCGCCAGTGCCTCGTCGCGCCCAATCGCGAATGCACGGCCTTGCTGGTCCCCCGCATAGTTGACGGCGAGGACTTCACCGTCCGCTGTGACAATTGGCCCTCCCGACGAGCCCGGGAGCGTATCTGCCGTGTGCTCAATCACTGATTCCACAGACGACCACGTCGTCTCCCCCCCTGCGTCGGGCCGCGAAACGATGCCGTCCAGGAGCGTGAACTCCTCTACCCCAAGCGGGAACCCTGCCGCGTAGATATCGATCCCCGACTCCACATCCCCGTCGTACCACCGGAGATACCGGTAACCATCCCCGTCCACGTCAATCACGGCGAGGTCCGAGCATTCCGATACACCGAGCACGCGTGCATTCCGTGGTTCGTCATCGCCGTGAACGTAAACCTCGAGGAAGGCAGCACCGGTCACCACATGGTTGTTGGTGACGGCAATCCCATCTTCGGTGATGAAGAAGCCCGAGCCGGAGCCTGCGACATTGTTCTGCTGGCCGAACTCGAAATCTACGAAGGTGCCGGAAGCGACGATCCGGATGGTCGCCTCATCCACGTCCTCAAGCTTGTCGACAGCATCACCGTCGTCGCGATCGTCATCATCGCCGGCACTCTGTGTGGGCGTGACGTCGTCGTCATCATCGTCGTCACCACCACCACCGCAGGCTATGACAGTCGCGAAGAGCAGAGGTACTGCGAGCAGGAGGGCCAACCAGCGCATTGCGAAACTCCAGGAAGCGTGAGATCTTTCGGTAGCTTACGCCGGGCCTTCCTTCCGGGGCATGCGGTGAATCTCTATAAAGGTGCGCGCGGGCAGGCCAACATCGATCGGCCCGTCCGTGACTCCGGCCCTGGCAAGGCGCGACCGTCCAGGTTCCTGGGTGTCTCACCCGCAATCGCCACGGACTGCACCGCAACTGGCGACCCGGCTGCGTCCAAAAACGCCATCGTCAGCGTGTACTTCACTCCCGCCAGGAGCGGGACCGCGTCGGTCTGGTCTTCGTCCTCCAGCGCGATCTGGAAGCAGAGTGTGCCGCTATAGGAGCCTGCCTCGCCCGCTTCCCAGTGCCACACCACGGATTCGCCGTCGTGAATCCACATCTGCATCGATGCCGATTCTTCCGACACCAGCAGTGCCACCACCTGGATCGATGCCGTGAAGTTCTCCAGTTTCTCGTAGCGTGCGTTGCCAAGGTCGAACTTCCAGCCCGGAGGATCGTTCACAGGAGCAGGGGGAGGCTCTTCGGGATGGTATGTCACGGTCCCGTCGGTGGTTCCCAGGATGGAAAGGACCGACGGCGAGGTGACGTACGAAGCATCGGGCTTTTCACACGCCGCCAGCAGGAGGGCCAGCAGGGCCGCAGCGATCACTGCGGCCCTGCCGATTGAGCTCGAGATGGTCCCTTGCTTAGCTATGCGCTTTCTGGCCTTCCGAAGTGCGCCGGTTGACGATAATCATCCGGTTCAGCGCGTTCATATAGGCACGGGCACTGGCAACGATGATGTCTGTATCCGCAGAACGTCCGGTGTACGTTCGCTTGTTCTCGTCCTCGATCCGGATCGTCACTTCGCCCTGTGCGTCGATACCTTCGGTCACGCTCGTAACACTGAACTCCGTCAGCTCCGGGGAGATACCCGTGATCCGGTTCATCGCCCGGTAGACGGCATCC
>JAGQGZ010000071.1 GCA_020432105.1 Dehalococcoidia bacterium
CACGCTCCCTGAATACCTCGATCACGGTGGTCCTGACGGTGCTTGCCCTGCTCTTGCTCGGTGGCGTGACGATTCAGAACTTCCTGATAGTCCTGCTCGTTGGCATCGCCGCGGGCACGTACAGCAGCATCGCTGTCGCCAGCCAGGTGCTTGTTGTCTGGGAGAACGGCGATATTCCGCGCTTCTTCCGGCGGGTATTTGGCCGCGACGAGCGAGAGATCGAGGGCATGGAGCCCGGCCAGGTCTAGCCTTCGCGGATCACCCGGGCGTCGCCGACGCGACGCGTAAGCTTCAATTCGTCGAGGTGCTCAAGAAAGGCCTGGGCGTACTTTCGACTCGTACCGAACATGTCGCGGACCTCGGCCAGCGTCACCTTGCCCGATGCACCGGCCCGGGCCAGTGCCTTCTCTCGCATGGATTCGAAGGCGGCTGCGTCAAAGACCACACCGGCACGCGTCTGGACAACCAGCCCGGCATCTTCCATGTAGTCCAGGATTTCCGACGCCGGGACGCCAGTGGTAGGGGGACTGTAGGGATCGAGGCGAAGTGCGTCTGAGAATCGGCGCACGTCGGCGGCGACACTTTCCGGCAGCGTGACCGTATGGCCGGTGGTACGGAGGTTACCGCCGGACGCCATCTCCACGAGGCCACGTGACGTCGCGTGGCCAAGCACCACCTCGAAATCGCCAGCGTCCAGCCCCACCTGGCTGCGGACGTGTTCCCGGGGCACGCTGACGCGAAGCCTGTGAGCATCCAGGAAGGACGAGACGACCGCTTCGAGTTGCCCGGCCCGGGTCTCGAGCCACGAGAGCCCATACACACGACCGCCGACCTCAACAGCCCGGGAGTCGGCAAGCAGATCTTCGACTATCTTCTCCGCTGCCCGGGGCTCCAAACCGAGGGAACTACCGATGTCGATCCGGCGAACCGGGCCCATCGCGAGGAGGTCGAAGAGCCGGGACGACGGCGTGCCCTCGAGGGAGCGCTGAAGCGAGTCGATGGTGGCCGCATGGAAGCGGCGGTGGCGACGTGGATTCACCGCTACGATCGGACCACCAGCCACTGTTTCGTTCGGCGATCGCAGGATGCAGCGGTCGCCGGGGAGGACGGCCACCTCGTCGACGAGGACAAGCTGCGCCCAGCACGATTCCCCGGCCGCGATTGCGTCGGCATCGAGCAGGCGAACCCGGGCTTCTGTTTCGGCGGTACCGGCAAGGAATGTGACAACGGCGTCATGCGTGAGCGGGTGCCGTGCACTGGCTGCACCGGTGAGGCGGGCATCGAGGGCGAACACCGGTGACAGGGAGCCAGGCGCAGCAACGACCATTCCGCGCTCCACGTCCCCGGCATCAATGCCGGTGAGGTTCACGGCCGCCCGCGTGCCGGGTTCCAGGCTCTCGACGGTGGACCTGTGGCGCTGCAATCCACGAATGCGAGCGCGTCGCCCACCGGGCTGAAGCTCCACCTGCATCCCGGTGCGAAGCGTCCCATCCAAGAGCGTCCCCGTGACGACCGTGCCGAATCCCTGGATGGTGAAGGCCCGGTCGATGGGGAGCCGGGGCCGCTGGAGGTCACGCTTTTCAGGAACCGAGTCGAGGGCAGCGTCGATCGCCGCCACCAGTTGATCGAGACCGCTGCCTGCACGGGCCGAGACCGCCACGACCGGCGCATCGGCCATGGCACTCGCCTCGAGTGCGTCTGCAACTTCGAGGCGGACAAGCTCGAGGTATTCCTCGTCGACGAGGTCGGTCTTGGTGATCACCGCGATGCCGGCGGGAACGTCGAGCCGGTCGAGGATGGCCAGGTGTTCACGCGTCTGGGGCATCGGTCCCTCGTCGGCAGCAATCACGAGGAGGGCAAGGTCGACGCCACCGGCCCCGGCAAGCATGTTCTTGATAAACCGCTCGTGGCCGGGAACATCGACGATGCTCACTTCGCGACCGGACGGGAGCGTGAGCCAGGCGAACCCGAGGTCGATGGTCAGGCCGCGTTCGCGCTCTTCCACGAGGCGGTCGGGATCGATCCCGGTGAGGGCCCGGACGAGCGCACTCTTGCCGTGGTCGACGTGGCCTGCCGTACCGATGACGTACATGGCCGGGAGTCTATCAGCGGGCCGCCGCTGCGGCTCCGTCCACTACTCCAGGATGGGACCGGAGGTGGGCGAGGCACTGGGCGACGACCTCGCCGTGGAGCAGGTGCCCGGACTGCGAGAGGGCGAGACGGCGGTCGTGGTAATTGAGCAGGCCCGCATCGAGCGCACGCCCCAGCGGCTCGCCAAACACGGTGTCGATATCGAGTCCAAACCGGCGCTTGAACTCGGCCAGGGGAAAGCCCTCGAGCAGGCGCAAGCGCAACGCAAGGAAATCGATAACAGCCGTTGCCCTGTCCGGGTGGTATGCCTCGGCTATCACGCCGGGTGGGCCGGCCAGGGCTGCGGTTATGTACTGTCGAGGGTGTGCGATGTTCTCGTAGCGTTCCTCTTCGAAGAATCCATGGGCACCAGCCCCAAGGCCGAGGTACTCGCCGTACTCCCAGTAGGTGCGGTTATGGCGCGACTGGTGCCCGGTGGCGGCCCAATTGGAGATCTCGTACTGGTGGAAGCCGGCCTGTTCCAGCCTGGCCGTGGCTATGCCATACAGGTCCGCAAGGATGTCCTCTGAGGGCATCTCGACCTCGCCAGCGGAGACACGGTGGCCGAGACGCGTACCCTCCTCAACGGTGAGCGCATAGGCCGAGACGTGGTCGACACCGAGACCCAGGGCATGTTCGAGATTGGCTTCCCACTGCCGGGGGGTCTGTCCGGGTAAGCCAAAGATGAGGTCGATGTTGACGCTCTCGATATTCGCCCGCCTGGCGGAAAGGACAGTCGCTCCTATCGCCTGGACGGAGTGGATCCGATCGAGGAACTGGAGTTCTTGAGCGTCGAAGCTCTGGGCGCCTATTGAGACGCGATTCACTCCGGCGGATTGGAGCGCGCGGAGATACGGTTCGACCGTCGTCCCCGGGTTGACCTCGAGCGAGATCTCGGCGTCCGGAGCGATCCCTGTGCTGTCCCGGATGGCGTCGATAACGGCGATAAGGTCTTCGGCAGGCTGTTCCCCGGGCGTCCCCCCACCGAAGGCGATGCTGGTGACCGTATGGCGGGAGAGGTCAGTGCTTCGGCCCGCGATTTCTGCCAGCAGCGCGTCACGATAGGAACGCTTGAGGCCATCCAGTCCGGCGTAAGCGTTGAAGTCGCAGTAGCCGCACTTCACGGTGCAGAAGGGTATATGCACGTAGACGGCGAGGGGATTCATGAGCCGAGGGCTTCGCGGATCTCGGCGGGTTTGTGCGTGGTGATTGCATCGACGCCCCAACTGGCAAGGCGTCGGGCCTGATCTCGCTCATCGACGGTCCAGGCCACCACGCGCAAACCGAGCGCGTGCATGCGTTCAATGATCGCTGGAGTGAGCAGCGTTGCCCGGCAGGAGAGGCCGACCGGCCGGGTATCGCGTTCGATGACCGAGAGGAACAGATCCAGGCGTTCGGGCACGGCCATGGAGTAGAAGACATCGACGTCGTCGAGATTGTCGTACAAGACGCGAAGCGTGGGCCAGTCGGATGATGACGCGCTGATGTGGAGGCCAGGGAATCGCCGGAGCGTTGCCCGGATCAGGGGGATCACGCCCTTCCGGCCGTTCTTCAAGTCCAGGAAGAGGTGAGCCCGGCCATCGACAGCAGCGGCAGTCTCGGTAAGGTCGAACCTCGGGCTGCGCATTCGCAGGTACCAGCGTTCGAAAAGGAGAGGAAGCGGGTAGAGCGCTCGCTCGTGGCGCGACTCGAACCGGCCATGGTGGACCCAAAGATCCATTTCGATGAAGTCGACGCCAGCTTCCAGGAAGCCTGCGATCTCTCTGGTGGAATTGGCCCTGTGGCCAATGATGAAGGGCGGTGCATGCCCGACATCGGCCCAGGGTGATCCGATGGCCGGCCGCGGCATCAGGACGTAGCGATGCTCGGCTCGCGGCCAGCGGGGTGCCGTGCCGATACCTGGAGGTCACCACTGGCGATGTCGTCGAGGAGATCGGGATCGGTGATGAGGAAGCCGCCATCGGCCTGGGTAATGGCACCGAGGACCACGAACCGGCTGAGCAGGGCGGTCACTGTTTCACGGCTGGTGCCGATGGTCTGTGAGAGCTCCTGGTGGGTAAGGCCAAGACGGACGCGATTGCCCTCAGCCCGGGCGATGAGGGTATCGGCGAGACGGGCGGAGACGGGTTTGGCCACGAGGTTGGCGAAGGTTCGCTGCATGCCGGAAAGCCGCTTGGCCATGAGTTCGACCATGACGAACCCAAGCCGGGGCGATTGCTGCAGGAGGTGTGAGAAGTCCTCCCAGCTAATGCTCAAGGCGAGCGTGTCTTCGAGAGCCTGGGCGGAGGCGATTCGTTCGCCAGCCTCGACTATGGCCATGTCGCCCACGACATCGCCGCGGCTGACGATATCGAGGATGACCTCCTTACCGTTGTCGGCGACCTGGTAGACCTTCACGCGACCCTGGAGCAGGAGGTAGACACGTTCGACCGCGTCGCCCGTGACAAACAGGTGTTGCTTTGAGGTAAACCGGCGTTCCGAGAGAAGGGGGACGATGCGGTCGAGTTCGTCATCGTTCAACACCCGCATGACCCGGCTGAGCTGGCGAAGGTACCAACCAATAGAGCGATTAAGGGCCTGCCTCGCCACTTCCGTCATTACACTTCTTCTCCAAAGCGATGGTGCGTCCGGATGCGGTCGAGCATCCGGGTAGCACCCGTGTGTGCTGCTTCTCGGCCGCTTGCCTCCACGTAACGGGCCAGGTCGTTCTCCGCTTCATCGTAGCGCCCCAGGCGGAAATTCAACATCCCACGTTCTCCTGTTAGGGCGGCATTCCACGGTTCGATCAGCAGTTGCAGCTCGACTGCCCCCAGCCATCGCTCCGGGTCTCGGCCTTTGCGATAGGCAACGCGGAGATTGGTGAGCATTCGCTGCAGGATCTGCCGCCGGGTGACCGGCAGCAAATAGGACTCGCGGGTGACACCGCCGAGGTCGAACGCGGCCAGACGGGCGAGAAGTTCACGCTCGTCCAGACGGTCTCCCTGGTGGAAGGGGTCGACGAAGAACAGGGCATCGGGACGGCCACAGCGAACGAGAAAGTGGCCGGGATAACCGATGCCATCGCACTGGAGCCCGACACGCGTGGCCACTTCCATGTAGAGCACCGACAGGGTGATGGGAATGCCGGTTCGGCGGTCGATCACCTGGTCGAGGTAGGAATTTGCGGGTTCCGCGTACTCCTCGGAATTGCCGCGATAGCCGTAGCGACCAAAGAGCACGTGGTCGATCGCGGCGGCGAGCCGCTCGGGCTCGAGCGAACCACCGGCAACGTCCATGGCTTCCTGTCCCAATTCATCGAGGCGGGCCGAATAGCGATGGATATCCAGCGTGGGGTTGCCAAGCCGGGCGATGGCCATCGCGCCGCCGTACAAATCGACTTCGATATCGCGCCCGCCAATGGCTGCGCGGAATTCACCAAAAAGGTCGACGTCCACAGTTCCAGTATAGGCATCGGAGCGTTCCCGGCAGGTAGACCGCCGTTACCGGAGGTAGACCGCCGTCGCGGCAGTTCGTTGGCTTTCCCGGCAACCAGGCAGGCCGTATCGTCGGCGCGATGGAGCGGGTGCGGCGTTACCGGGTTGGGGAGTTTGAGATCGCGGTAGTTTCCGACGGCGAAATCCGGATGGACGGGGGCGCGGTCTTCGGCCTTATCCCGCGGGTGATGTGGGAACGCGAGGTGGGCGTCGAAAACATCGATGCCGAACATCGCGTGAGCCAGCAGCTCAATTGCATGGTGGTCCGCCGGGGCGACGACGTGGTGATGGTCGAAACGGGCATGGGCGACAAGCATGGCCCACGAGTGCGAGAGAAGATTTTCCCGGGCGACTACGGCTACCTTCTGCAGTCGATGGCGGAGGCAGGTGTGCGGCCAGAAGAGGTCACGGCGGTTGCGAACACGCACCTTCACGCCGACCACTGTGGCTGGAATACGGTGGTGCGCGATGGGAAGGTGGTACCAACGTTCCCGAATGCCCGGTACTACATCCAGGCCGGCGAATACGATGTGGCCTGCCATCCAAACGACCGGACGAAAGGGACCTACTTTGCGGAGAACTTCGTCCCGCTGGACGAGGCGGGACAGCTGGAGCTGATCGAAGGCGAGTACGACATCATTCCCGGGCTGCGCTTCCTCCCTACGCCCGGCCACACGGCAGATCACGCGTCGATTGTCCTCAGCTCCGGCGGCGAGACCGCGATCTACACGGGTGACCTGGTGCATCATCGCGTGCAGGTCGAGCGTCCCGCCTGGATCTCGGCATTCGACATCATGCCGCTGGTCTCGCTGGAGACAAAGAAAGCGCTAGCCGAGCGGGCGATACGCGAGCAGGCACTGCTCATCTGCGTGCACAACACCTTCCCCGGCGTGGGACGGTTGCGCGAAGAAGGCGGCCGCCGGACCTTCGTGCCCGAGTGACCGGGCCCGTCTATCACCTGGCCCTGCGGGAACATTACACGGGGGCCGGGGCCCATTTCGAGGTCCGGCGAGGTTGGTCGCTACCTGCGCACTTTGGCGATGCGGACGGGGAGTACGGGATGCTCCGACGACGGGCTGTGCTCTTCGACCGCTCACACCATTCACGCTTCGTGGTGAGCGGCACGGACGCAGGAGTGGTCTTGGGCGAGGTATTTGGTTCGCCGGCCGGGGAACTTGAAGAGGGCCGGTCACTGCGAGCGGTAAGCCTCCGGGATGGCCTGATCGATGACCTTGTTCTTGTTTCCCGGACAGGGGGTATCAGTTACATCGTGGTGGGTGAGCCGGAACGACGCTTTGTTACGTACGAGCGGCTGAAGCAGGCGGTCCGGGCGAATTTCGACGCGAGCATCGACGACCGCACCGAGTCCACCTGTCTCTTTGCGCTGGCGGGCCCTGAGTCTGGGGCGATAGCGGCGCGCCACCTTGGTGAGGGCCTCCCATCGCGGGTGCGATTTCTCCAGAACTCGGCATTCGAGGCGCACGGGTTCCGTTCGCTGGCGATCCGGGCAGCGGACACGGGCGATGATGGTTTTCTCTTGATGCTTGCCCCGGCGGTCGCCCAGCATCTCGTTGGGGAAATGGCCAGCGACGCACCGATGGCGGGAGAGTCTGCCTTCGAGATTGGGCGCGTGGAGGCATGTGTGCCCGCCTTCGATCCCGACCTCACACCGGGGATCTCGCCCGCGGAAGCGGATCTCGAGAGCCTGCTGGATGCGCCGGGTGGCAGCCGGCGCTGGCTACTCAGCGCGGTGATCATCGATGGTGAGAAACCCGTCGTGAGCGGCACACCAGTCGTGGAAGAGGGGCGAAACGCCGGCGAGATGCGTTCGAGCGTGTACTCTCCGGGACTTCGCGCTACGATTGGGCTTGCGCTGCTGGATCCGGCACTGGCGACACCCGGGACGCAACTATCCCTGCCCGGGCGCGGGCTGACGGTGGCCGCAAAACCACTTCACAGAAGGAGAGCCTGAACGATGATGGGTCCTCCCAACATGCAAGAGATGATGGCCACCTACAAGCCCCGGTGGGCGGGCGTCTATGAGTTGAACATCGGTGACGAATGGCGGGCGGTCTGGGAAGCTGCGGAAGAGCTCCCGGAAAGCGCACCGGTGGAGATGGGTCGCGTGGTGGTGTTCAAGGATGAGCGGGGTTATGCGACGCGGCCAGCGGGATCGAACGATGCCTGGGGAATCGTCGAAGGGGGCCTTGAACCCGGTGAGACCGTTGAACAGTTCGTGAACCGGGCGGTGCGAGAACAGACCGGCATGAAGCTTGCGTCGAGCCACCTTGTCGGCTTCCTTGAATGCAAAGCCACAAGCCACAATCCGAACTTCGCGGCGGGAGACATCACCGTCCAGCCGCTCTACGTAGGGATTGGGGACGAGATCGGCGACATCCCCGAGGGGTCTCCGTACGAACGCAGGCGGATGCCCATCAACGAGTTCATGCGCGCCATACGGGCCCGACACCGGGAGATCGAGCGCTACCTCAATGATGCGGGTCAGCGTTACGCAGTGCTGCGGGCCAAAGCGGGCTCCGTCTAGTCGCCGTAGACGCGCGTGAGCAGCGCGAAGAGTGCCGGATCGTAGTCCTCAAGCCAGCTGCGATTGAACTCACCCTGGCGATCCTGGGCATCGAAATACGCCTGCGTGCCCTCGGCGAAGTACTCGCGGTAGTTGGTCGCAGCGTACTGCCCTTCATAGAGTCCGGCGGCCAGGGCGTCGCTGTAGATCCAGCGTGACTCGAGTTCGTCGGGGGGGTCGGCAGCGAAGTTCTGCACGAGGTGGCCGAGCTCGTGATAGAGGATGTTCACGCCATCGCAGGGGCCGCGCCGATCACCGACGAGGTCGAGGGCGTTGACGGTGACCACCGGGTAATCGGCCCGGTCGGCGATGCCACAGACGTGGGTAAAGAAGTTCGTCCCCAGTTCTTCTTCAAGGCAGGCGAACTCGGGCAGGTCGAGAACGCCCTGGTCCGGCTCAGCGACAATGATGTAGGCGCCCTGTTCGGCAAGGGTCTGCTCGTGGTCGTTGTTGGCAAACACGCGAAGGAGCGTTGCTTCTGCGACGGCCAGAGCCGCTGACGATACTTCCGGGCCGGCAACGATGGTAAGGCCGAGTACTTCGCGCTGCTCCGTGTAGGAGGCGTCGAAGACATGCTCCGACTCTCCTGTGAAGTCGAAGGACGTGGTGCAGACGTCGGTTGCCCGAGTCCGCGCTGCGGGTGTCGCCGAAGCTACGGGACCGGGGCCGGTTGTCGAGCCGTCGCTATTGATGAGGCCACCGGGAGTGGTGCCATGCTGCACCAGCCAGAGGCCCAGTACAGCGGCAAAGAGTGCAGAGGCCATCGCCAGTGCTGCCAGGGCAGCAGATTCACGGGTCACAAGGAAAGCATCGACGCTGAGGAGGCGCGGCTCAAGTTTTGGACGGCAATGCTGCTTTACCGGTTGGCCCGGGGGGCGAGCCGCTGTGCGAGGAAGTAGCTCACCCCCGCGACCAGAGCGAGGCCACCAACGATGAACTGAGCCCAGCGCAAACGATCGACTCCTCCTGAGTCTTCGCCCTCATAGAGGAGGACCTCGCTGCTGGCAGGTGCGTCGTCGTCATCGGCCGCGATGCTGGCGGATTCGGGAAGGGTGCCGGCCGTATTGCCGGCCGCCTCTGCATCATCGTCTGACTCGACCTGTGGAGGCTGATCGGGGTGATCGTTTGCCGCGGCCCCGACCTGGGGGGAAGGAGTGCCCTCCGGGGACATGTCCTGCGAGGTGGCATCGTCCTGGCTGCCGTCGCTGTCGCCGTTCCCGCCATCGTTGTCGCTGTCATAGGCGGAGTCGGAGACGGCACCTTTGGCATCTGCTGATTCTCGTGAGGCGTCGGCGGGAGCCGTCAGGCCTGTGGTTTGGAAGGCGTCCTCATCCGCCCCGGTACCGGCGGAGCCACCGGAAAGGTCGGCCACGACGAGTACCGCGAGGAGGGCGACGCCAGCGGCCGCGGTTCCCTGGAGGCCACGCACCAGACCCGTCCACAGCCCTGTCTGCTCTGCGGCCGGCCGACGTGCGGGCTGCAACATGCTCTCGGTGATTGCGAAGGAGCGAGGGGCGGGCAATTCCGGCAACGACGCAAACAGCGTCTTGAGCCGGCGGCCATCCTCCACCCTCCGCGCACAGGCATCGCAGACGGCGAGGTGGGCGAGGAACCGTTCCATCTCGTGACCCTCAAGGGCGTCATCGAGGTAGGCGTCCAGGTTTGCCTCCAACCGGCGGTGCTTGCTGGCAAATAGTGATCTGATGCTCAACGGGGGATCCTCTGCCCTTCCTGACGTTCATACGTTGCCAAAAGTTCCCCGTGAGGACCAAGCAAATCGCGGAGTCTCGTCCGGCCCCGGTGTATGCGTGATTTCACCGTTCCCTGGCTGGTTCCCGTCATCCGAGCGATTTCCTCGTAGCGGTAGCCATGCAAATCAGCAAGCACGATTGCCGTGCGTTGCTCCATGGGCAATTCGAGGAGGGCCTGCTGCAGCGTCCGGGCCAGCTCCCGGTTCAGTGCCACGTCGTCGGGGGCGCGGCCACTATCGGGGACTTCGACCGGCGTGTCGAGATTCTCGAACATCTGATCGAGTGAATACGCCTGGTCTTTGCGGTTTCTGCGGCGCAGTTCGTCCTTACTCTGGTTCGCCGCTATGCGGAGCAGCCACGAGCGGACGGAGCCACCGGAGACCGACGCAATCGCCCGGTAAGCGCTGAGAAAGGCATCCTGCGCAGCGTCCTCGGCCGCCTGGCGATTGCCCAACAACCGGTAGCAAAGGTTGTAAACCTGTGACTGATAGCGCTCAACAAGGCTATTGAAGGCGGCAAGGTTGCCGTCCTTAGATAGTAGAACCAGCTGTTCGTCGGAGGGCTCTGGCTGCGTCCCGGACTCGGGCATAGTAGCCGGGAGCGTAGGTCAATCACCTGTAAAGTGCGACTCCGGCAGAGCGGCTTGACTGGGAGGCTGTGCTAGTCTGATGCCAATGGAAAGCGACGGCGAACGCCTGGACGAGGTGTTCGAGTCTCCCCCCGACGAGACCCAGGATTGGTACTTCGATCTACCACAGGGTGCGTGGGAACGGCAGGAGGCCAAGAACCGTAACCTGCGCCAGACCCTGCTGAACAAGCAATCGGGCCAGGAGGCCCAGCAGAAGCCGGAATCCGACGCGAAGCCGGCCCAGAAGAAGCGCCGCTGGTTCGGCGGATCGAAAGACGAAGAGGTCCCTGAGAAGCCGCGTTTCTCGCGCTTGAGTGACGAATCGCGGGAGGACCGGCTCGCACGCCTCGAAGCGCTAAAGGACGAGCAGCCGGCCGATACAGACGAGTGGACAACCGAGCCCGATGCCGACGAGGCAAACCGACCACTACTCCGCCGCACGCGCAGCGACGAGGAGAAGCGGGCGTTCGACGATGCCCCACCTGCCGGTGAGCCGATAAGCCGCTGGGACGCGATGTTTGGGAGCGGCATCCAGGAGGGGTCCATCGTTGATGGGATGCGCCAGTGGGCGACCACCAACGCCGATGGAGCTGAGGGTGACGGAGGTACGGCTGCCGACGCCGGTGAGGCCAAATCGTCCGAGTGGGACGAGATGTCCCGCAATGCCGATGAGTCGAGCATGCTCGAAGTGCTTCGTCGCCGTCGCGCTGCCATGTCGGGCGATGACGACGAGGACGGTGGCGACGCTTCCGCACCCGCGGACGAGGACGCAGCAGAAGCGGATTGGGAGCCGATTGCGCCATCAGCGATCGACGGTGGCGATGAGCCGCTCCAGCCTGCTGTCGGAGATTACGAGACCGAAGACACCCCGGGACAGGCGGAACCCGCTGCCGAGTGGGAGCCGGAAAGCGACAGCGAAGTCACCGCAGAAACCTGGGCACCGGACGAAGAAGACACCATCGAACTAGTCATGGCGACCGAGGTAGACGCTTCACTCGAAGAACAGGAACCCGTTTCAGCGATCGAGGAAACTGACGACAACCCGGCCGCGATTGCGGCAGTATCGGAGGCTGAGCCGGAAGACGACGATAGGCGCTTCGAAGCGATTGCCTCGAACCTCGTCGCCTGGCCGGAAACGGCAGAGCCGGAAGAGACGGCCGGGGCGATCGAGGATACGGGCATCGCCGATCATTTCGAGCAGGCAATGTCGGCCACCGCGGAATTCGATGACGATAATGTGTCCCCGGTGGAAGCGGAGGAAAAGAAGCCCGGGCTCTTGAAGCGGCTCTTTGGCCGTGGTTCGAGCGAGGCCGATCTCCCGGACGAGGACAGCTACGTGGAAGCGGGCGGCGACTGGGAACCGGTTGAGCCCACGCCGCTGCGGCCTGCCTCGAGTGCAGTGGACTGGGCGCCGGAGGAAACGCCGGTAGAGCCGGCCCGTGCCGAGGTGGTCGATTCCGTGGACGCCGATAGCCCCTTCCGGGTTATGGATGAATCGGGATGGATGCCGGTAACCGGGGGCGATGAACGCAAGGAGCTGGACACGTCATGGATGGCACCTGCGGGGAGCACCGCCCGCGACGCCGAAGCCTGGTCCACACCGAAGGCAAGCGATGAACCCGAAGCTGAGGTTTACGACGAGGAGGACCCCTGGGCCCCTTTCGAGCTAGCTGACGTCGAGAACGCGCAGGAAGTCCCGGGCAGCGCGGCGTTGGCAGAGGAAATTGCCTGGGAACCGGCAGCATTTGAGGCGCCGGTGGCAGACGAAGCGGCTGCAACTACCGTCGGGGACGAAGCAATGGCAGCCCGCCAACGCGAGGACGATGGTGGATCCTTCGTCGAAGGGGAGCCCGTCGACGACGATGACATCGAGGCCGAAGAGGAGGCCTGGGCCTGGAGCCCAGCTGAAGATTCCGTCCCTGACGAGTTGCCGAACCTGGCCACTGGTTTGCCAGAGGAAGCGATCAGCGAGTTTGCACCCGGTGGAGAGGACCTGGAGGAACCGGCCGCTGCGTTTGTTGTCGCGGAAGTGGAGCCGGGGCCCGAGGCACTCGTAGCGCCTCTAGCATCGCCGGACGGTATTACCGAGGAGCATGGCGGCCAGCCAGACGCGGAAACCGACAGGGAATCGGATGCTGTGATTGCTTCTGCCGACTCCGGTGACGCCGACGACGAGGAGTCACCGGAGACAGCTGGGCAGGACCTCCGGTGGGAACCAACGGGAGATGAGGAAGGCGATCCGGCGCCCCAGGAGTCCGCACAATCTGCATTCTCGTGGGCAGCCACCGAGTCCGTCGATGCCGACGAGTCACCGGACACTGCTGACTGGAGCGATTGGTCCGACGAGACGGCATTTGCCCGGGCATTCGAATCGCCGGCAGCAGAGGGTCTGGAAACCGGGGTCGTCTCATCTGAAGCGAGCACCACGGACGGGGGCGACGCCAGCGAGGAAAGCTGGGACTTTGCAGCCGCCCTGCAGGCCGGATTTGAGGAAGATGGGCAACCGGGGGACACCGACGAGCCCACGGTGAGCGGAGCGGCCGACCACGCAGAGCAGGCCACCAGGGCTGATATCGAGGCCCTTGACGCTTCCGATGTGGTTGCGGCGATGCAGGCCGAGCGTGTCGAGGAGCAGGACGCCGAGGGGAGCGAGCCGGTCCAGGACGTCAACGCCGAGGACGATGCTGAGGAGTTTGACTTCGGCGCCGCCCTGCGGGCAGCGGAAGAGACCGTCGCCGAACGTGAATTGTCCATCGCCGACGAGAGCGCAGGGGCCGCCGGGACGAAACCTGACGACGAAGCTCGGGATGCCTGGGCACCTGCTATCGACCGGGATGAGGCGGACATCGTGCCGGCAGTGGCAAACGCGGACCCGGGCGAAGCGGCGAAGGAGCACAGCGACCCGGAACCGGAGGACTGGTCACCAGCGGA
>JAGQGZ010000072.1 GCA_020432105.1 Dehalococcoidia bacterium
TAGGCGGCGAAGGTTGCCGCCGGAACTCCCGCGCCTACCGCCGCGTTCAGGAGCCTGGCTCCGTCCATGTGCAATCGCATGTCGTGCTCGTCAACGAGGGCCCGCAACTCCGCCAGGCGTTCGAGCGGCCAAATAGCGCCTCCCCCCCGATTCGTCGTGTTCTCGACCGAGATAAACGCGGTGCGTGCCGCGTGGGTGCCTCCCTTGTTGATAATGGGGCGGACCTGATCGACCGTGAAGATGCCGCGTTCCCCGTGGATTGGCCGCAGCATGGCGCTGGCCAGCCAGGCTGGGCCACCGGTTTCAGACTGATTCGGGTGAGACCACCAGTCCAGGATCACAGCCTCGCCCCGGCCTGCGTTCAGGCAGAAAGCGATGGCGTTGCACATGGTGCCGGAGGGAAGAAAGAGCGCAGCCTCCTTGCCGGTGATTTCCGCCGCCATCTCCTGCAGCCTGTTCACCGAGGGGTCTTCACGCAGTTGCTCGTCACCGACGGGCGCGGCGGCCATGTACTCGCGCATGGCGGGTGAAGGTCGGGTCTGGGTATCGCTCGAGAGATCGATCAACTGAGTGCTCCTCCGGTTGCTGAAACTGGCAAACTGGCGTCAGGCAAGGTGGACTGCGTTGCCGCTGGACGCAGCAACAATTGCCTCTCCGATGCGGAGTCCGGCGATGGCGTCCGCAACTGACGTTGTGGACTCCGGCAGCTTATGGCGCACACGTTCGATAAAGTGCGCGTCTTCGGCACGCAGGGCGCCGACGACAGCCCCGGCGAGCTCGGGCCAAAGCCCCGTCTCCGGAACAGCATCGTACGTGGCAGTCCAGAACGAAAGCGGGCCATCTAGCAGCCGAATGCGGCTACTACCCCTCGTGCCGATGACCTCAATTTCGGCGTCAATCGTGCCGCGCCACGTCGGGGTCACCACGTTCGCAGGCGCGCCATCTGGCACAAACCAGCTTGACTCCACAATGCCGACGGCTCCGTTCGCAAACTCCAGCAGCGCCCAGGAGCCATCCGGGTAGGTCATGCCGGCGCGGTTACGCTCAATGGCCTGGACGCGGCGAACAGGGCTTTCCAGCAACCAGAGCAGCAAGTCGATATCGTGGATCGAGGTCTCCTGGACAGGGTGTGCGCGATCACCGAAGTTCGGGAACCAGGCGCGCGAGCAATTGCGCTTCGTGCGGATGGAGACAATCTCACCCAGCCCGCCACCGGCAATTTCAGCCTTCAACAGCGCGTGCTGGACGTCGAAGCGGAGGACGAACCCAACCTGAAGCGGCAATCCGACGAGGTCGGCTTTGCGAGCGACCGCTTCGGCCTCTACCGCCGTCAGGGCGAGGGGCTTCTCGACGAAAACTGCTACGCCACGGTCAAGCGCAGCCAACGCCTGTTGGGCGTGCAGTGGTTCTGGCGAAACGATGAACAGCGCATCGATTGCGGCGTTGGCCAGTAACTCTTCAACCTCAGCAAAGCCCTGAAGCTGCGGATGCTGCGCCTGCAGCGTTGCAACTTCCTCCTGCGCCGGATCACACACCGCGACCAGATCGACCCCCGGCATGCTGGTTAGTACAGAAGCGTGCAGCTTCCCGAAACGCCCCAATCCGGCCAGGCCCACGCGTACCTGTTGCGAAGCACCCATTCCCGTTCGGTTCCCCTTCTACGTCGGCGAGATTGGGGCGAGTTTACCGCCGCGCAAGCGACGGCGCGGCATATACTGCGCAGCACGCTCCGCGGCGAAGCGGGAGGCAACGCCACACGTGAGAATATCTTTCGCGACGTCGGCCGCCATGATCCGGCGGCAATTCGGCTTCAGTCGCGATGTCCGCCTCTTTCTCCTGTATAACCTGTTCGCCAACGTCGGATGGGGCGTCTTTGTCCTGATTTTTAACCTCTATCTGCGTGAACTTGGCCTGCGTGAAGACGACATGGGGATGTTCAACGCCGCCCAAACCCTTGCCATGGCCGGCGGGGCGGCCACGATGGGCCCAGTTCTGGACAAACTGGGCATCTGGGGGGCGACCGTGGGCGGTGTCGCTATCTTCCTGGTGGCGTCGCTCATCATGGCTTTTGCGGAGGCCCCTGCGGCGCTGCTCCTGCTCTCCGTGGTTTCGGGACTCGGGCTGGCGTATCTGTTTACGACGACGATGCCATTTATCATCGCCTGGACGAAGCGGAGCGAACGGCAATTTGTCTCCGCACTCTCGTTCTCGGTGGTTTCGCTCTCGACGACGCTGGGATCGCTGGTCGGTGGCTTTCTGCCCGACCTCTTGCCTGGTGACGATCTGCACGTCTACCGCTGGACTCTGGTTGCCGGGACCGCCATCGCGGCCCTGGGACTGATTCCCATGTTTCTCATGGGGCAGGCCCGGAGCGGACGCGAACTTCCCGATCCCACCGCAGCACGGGAAGCCACGGACGCGAGCGAGCGAAGCCAGGTCCGCCGGGACACCGCAGTCTTTGTCCTGGTCGGCGGACTGATGGCGGTGGGGGCGGGGATGGTGTTCCCCTTCTATAACGTCTACCTGACCGACCTCGGCGCCAGTTCAAACCAGGTCGGGTTCATTTTCGCCGTCGGCGGCCTCAGCGCGGCGGCTATCGGGCTGTCAGCCCCGCTGATTTCGCAGCGGCTTGGGTCGGTCTACGGCGTGGCGGCTGTGCGCCTGTCCATCGTGCCATTCTACCTGGCGCTGGTTCTGACGCCGACGCTCCCGTTGGCGGCCCTCACGCACATCGTGCGGCAGACCAGTATCTCGATGGCGTGGCCTATCGACTCGACCTTCATCTCGGAGGTCTTGCCGCCCAAGGCACGTTCTCGCGTCTTTGGTTTGCGATCAGCGGCCTGGAACCTTGGCTACTCAGCAGCCAGCCTCGTTGCCGGCTTTCTCATCGTGCGTGTGGGCTATGCCGCGACGTTCCTGGATCTTATCGTGTTCACTGCGATCGCCATGGCGGTGTTCGTCGGGTACTACATCCGTCATCCGCGCGTGGTCTCTGGCGAGATGCGCGGCGCTGTTCCCGCCTGGCGACGGCCGCCATTGACAAGTGAACTGGTTGACACCCTTTGAGCCTGAAGGTCGTAAGGCAGCACAGCAGAAGAGCCCTGGTTGCGATGAGCCTCGCTGCGATGGCGTCCCGTATGAGTAGTCATGCGGCGCAACGTGCCGTCGAAGATGTGCTGGCGAGGTTGACGCTCCGCCAACTCGTGGCGCGAATGTTCATTTTCCCGGTGAGCGGACCGGCGCTCACGGTGGACGAGGCCGCCTGGCTGGCAGAGCTGCAACCGGGCGGCGTGATCCTGGTGGAGCGCAATTTCGGAACCCCTGAGGACGTTCATGCCCTGACCGCCGCAATTCACCGCAGTTCGCCGGCTTTGCCGCCACTGATTTCGCTGGACCAGGAGGGGGGAGTCGTCACCCGTCTGCGGGACGATCCTGCGCCTGATGCGCCTACGCTCGGCGCCCTGGCGCTGGAGGATATCGGCGCTCTTGCGCGGCAACGTGCGGAGTTGCTGGCCGCCTATGGCTTCGATCTCAACTTCGCGCCGGTCGCGGATGTGGCGTTTTCGCCAGACAGCTTCATGACCGGGCGCACGTTCGGAAGCGATCCTGAGTGGGTCGCCGATTGCGTGGTTGCGTACCTCGACGGCGTTAAGGCTACGCCGGTGATCCACTGTGTCAAGCACTTTCCGGGACACGGCCGGGTCCAGGTTGACTCCCACCAGGCGTTGCCGGTCCTGGATGTCGATCCCGACGCCTGGGCCAGCGCCGACGCATTGCCATTCGCGGCGGCTGTGGCTGCAGGGACCCCAATGGTGATGATGGGGCACCTGGCTGTTCCCATGTGGGACAGCTTGCCCGCGTCGCTTTCGCCCGTCGCCGTGTCCGTCCTGCGGGAGGAGCTCGGCTTTGACGGGGCAATCGTCACCGATGATCTCCATATGGGGGCGCTCGACAACTGGCAACCCCTGGAGATCGTTGATCTGGCCATGGCGGCGGGAGTCGATCTGTTGCTGTACGTTGACCTGCCGGACGAGCCAGATGCGCTGGTTGACCATGTGGTCAGCCGCGTTGCGCAAGGGGAGATCAGCGAAGCGCGCATTCTGGAGAGCGCGCGCCGCATCGTCGCTATGCAACTCGCGGCGACAGCGTAGGCGCTATTTGGACGGATGGCCGGTGAACGCGGTGGTCAGACCCAGGCCGACAAACACCGACCCGGCCACGTACTGCTGCACGGCTGCAAAAGCGCGCTGCTGCCGGAGCCATGCCCCGAAGGCGCCTGCGACGAGCGCGTAAGTCGAGTCGGTGCAAAGCCCAACCAGGATGAACATCGTGCCGAGGATCAACGACTGAACGACGGCGCTGCCCCGGTGCGGATCGATGAACTGCGGGAGAAACGCCAGGAAGAAGAGCGCCACCTTGGGGTTAAATGCCTGCACCACGATACCCTGCGTGTACAGGCGACGCATTCGCTGCCGCTCGATTGTCGCCGGTTGCAGCAGCGCCGGCGCGGTCAGAAGTGTGCGCAGACCAAGATAGATCAGGTATGCCGCGCCGAGGTATTTCACCAATGAGAATGCCACTGCTGAGGACGCAAGCAGGGCAGAGAGACCGAGCGTTGCTCCGGCCACATGCACCAGCCCGCCGGTGGCGATCCCGGCGGCCGACGTGAGCCCGGCCCTGCGCCCCTGATTCACGCTCCGCGTGATGATGTACAGCACCGCCGGGCCAGGCACGAGGACAAGCGCCAGGGTGGCCAGGAAAGGCGCGACGAGAGCAGCAGGGTCGAGAAGGTCACGCACTGCGTTGCCTTGCTACGCGGCGGGCGCGCCCGCGACGCCGAGACGCTCGGACTCTGCCTGGAGCGCAGCGATAACCTGCGCGATCAGGTCTTCCAACGGCATATCCAGCCGCTCGGCGCCCGTCACGATGTCCTGGCGGTTGACCTTGGCCGCGAACGCCTTGTCCTTCATTTTCTTGCGTACTGACTTGGCGGTGACCGCCGATAGCGACTTGTCGGGCTTAACCAGGGTGCAGGCAGTCACGAATCCCGAGAGCTCGTCACAGGCGTAGATGGCACGATCCATCGCCGATGTGTATTCGAGCTTGAGAAAGGGTGCATGGCAGAGGATGGCGTAGCGAATATCTTCAGGCACACCCCGAGCGGCCAATAGTTCCGAACCTGCCCTGGGGTGGAGTTCCTCAGTGGGGTGGATCTCCCAGTCGAAGTCGTGGAGAAGGCCGACAATGCCCCATTTCTCCTCGTCTTCATGAAGTTCGCGCGCATATGCCTGCATCACCGCTTCGACCGCGATCCCGTGCTTGTGGGTGCGCTCTTCCTTCGCGTACTCGAGCATGATCTTCCAGGCCTCATCACGATGCATGCGGTTACCTCCCCGGGGACGGCGAGGCCCATTCTACAGCCCTCACCGTTCCGCGAGGGCTACACCGGCTTACCCGTAACGAACATCAGACCCTTGGAGAGCACCTCGCCAGCGAACACAGCGGCCATGGCGATGTAGAGCAACCCGGTCGCACTCTGCATTGCCTCGATCTTCACCGTGCGCAGCGAGAGGAAGGCAAGGATGCCGGGAAACAGCAACCCCACCCCGAGACGAAGGTAGAAGGCCGGATTGGCTATCAGTGCCGTGTCCAGCGCGTTGGCAGGCGTCGGCGCTTCCCGCACCGGGACAACCGAGTTCAAAGCCACCACGACGCACTGAAATCCAATCCCCGCAAGCAGCACCCAGTTCAGGTCGCGCAGGGGCCAGGCAGGCAGCCGGCCCTCGGTAAGGTACCAGTGGCCCCACGTCATCGATACCGAAACCGCGCCGAGCGCCCAGGTGCCGCCAACGAGGGCCAGAAGCACTGCCGGGTAGCCCCACGTCGGCGGCGCGAACATCCCCGCGTAGCAAATGATCGCAAACAGCCCTGCAGCAGAGCCAACGAGCCCCGAGAGCCTCCCTACCGGGTCCCACCCCATGAAGGCCGAAAGCGTGTAGAGGACACTCGCCCCGATGACAACGAGGAGCGCCCGGCGGGCCGGCTCGAACCAGCCTGTGTCTATCTGGAAGCCATCGACGTCCGTGCCAAGGTCGATGGTCACGGCCGTCCAGTAGGTCAGAGCCGCGGTGATCGCGATGCAGAACGCCATCGTCATCACGAAACCGCGCGTTACTCCGCCTCGCAGGTCGGAGCCGACGGTCACCCAGAGGCTTCCGATGGCAAGCTCGGCGAGTACGAGAAGAAGCGTGTAGGGCAGGGCCTCAACGTTCACGCACCCGAGTGTAGGCGGCGCGAACGCTAGAAGCCGACCCCGGCCGTGGCCTAATTAACGCCCTTGGCTTCCTTCTCCCAGTAGGGCTTGCGCAACTCCGCTTTCAGGATCTTGCCGGGCCCGCTCTTGGGCAGTGCTTCAGAACGGAAGACGACCTGTTTGGGGCATTTGTACCCGGCGATCAACTTGCGGCAGTGCTCGACTATCGCCTCTTCGGTGGGGCTGGTTTCCGGCCGGGGCACAACCACCGCAAGGACCGCTTCGCCCCAGCGATCGTCGGGAATACCAATCACGGCAACTTCCAGAACATCCGGATGTTCGTAGATCGCGTTCTCGACCTCAGTCGTGTACACGTTCTCGCCGCCCGAGATGATCATGTCCTTCGAACGGTCGACGATGTAGACGTAGTTCTCTTCGTCCACCGTGGCGAGGTCGCCCGTGTGCATCCAGCCGCCGCGGAGGGCCTCCTCAGTCTCCGGACCGCGCCTCCAGTAGCCGAGCATGATGTTTGGTCCGCGCGCGACGATCTCTCCGACTTCACCGGGCTGCACCTCTTCGTGCGTTTCCGGGTTCACGACGCGAACTGTGACTCCTGCGACCTCGCGGCCACAGCTGGCGAGCTTTCGGAGGTCGGCTTCGCTGCCATCGAACGCGGTCCACCCCGGCAGCATCGCCGTCAACAGGGGAGCGGTCTCCGTCATCCCGTAGGCCTGGAATAGGACCGGCCCGAAGACTTTCGTGGCGGCCATGATCCGGTCCACCGACATCGGCGAAGCACCGAACAGCATGCGATTGATGCTGCCCGTCTCGTACTTTCCGAGGTCCGGGAAGGCAAGCAGGAAGTTAATCATTGTTGGGACGAGGATGGTCTTCGTCACCCGGTACTTCTGGATTGCTTCAAGGGTGCCCTGTGGCGTGAATCCCGGGATGAACACATGCGAACCGCCGGCCATCGTGAAGGTGTAGCAGGCCCAGGCGTCCGCAAGGTGGAACATCGGCGCCACGTGCAGCCAGACATCGCTATCGTTCACGCTCAGCGCCTGGTAAGCGTGCTGAGCGTTCGACACGACGTTGCGCTGGCTGAGCATCACTCCCTTGGGAAGGCCGGTCGTGCCACCCGTGTAGCAAAGGTCCAGCATGTCGTCCTCGTTCCACTCGCGTACCGAGTGATCGAGCGGACTGGCCGCCGCAACGAGATTCTCGTAGCTCAGCATGCCTGGCCCCGGATCACCCTCGGTGAGGATGACGTGCTTGATGCCGGGCGTCTTGTCCTTGAACTCTCCATAGGCAGGGACGAACTCCGGCCCGAGAATCAGTGCCTTGATCTCACCGTCGTTGAGGATGAACTCCAGTTCGTGGGCCGCCAGGCGGGTATTCAGTGGCGCCAACGGCATACCGGCGATGTCGCTGACGAAGTAGGTCTCGAGGTAACGGTGAGAGTTGTTGGCAAGGATCGCGATATGGTCCCCGGGCTCCAATCCAAGGCCAAGTAAGGCCGAAGCCAGCCGATGGATGCGCTCGGACGTCTCGGCGTAGGTGTAGCTGACGTCGCCATCGAAAATGGCCTTCTTTTTGCCATAGAGCTTGACAGCATGTTCAAGGACATCACGGAGCAACACGGGAACACCTCTCTATACCGGGTGCCCGGCATTCTACATGGACAGCGCGGCGAACGGAGCTAAGCCGACAGGGCCGGGGTCGACGCCTTGCGCGCCAGCTCAACTTCACCCGGAAGCACAGCCAGCACGGCATCGATCTCCTCGCCACTCGTTTCCTCACCGAGGCTAAAGCGAATGCTTCCTACGGCCTGGCGGATGTGGACGCCCATGGCCATGAGCACGTGGCTCGGCTCCCATGTCGAGTTCGAGCAGGCGCTCCCCGAACTGACCGCAATCCCCTGCGCGTCGAGTCGCCCGACAAGCACGTCGCTCTCAACACCTGGAAACGAGACGTTCAGGTTGTTCGGCAGGCAGTCCACCTGGCAGCCATTCGGCACTGCACCGGGTACCGAAGCGAGGATCCCCTCACGCAGGCGTTCCCGTAGCGCCCGGACGCGACGGCCGCGCTCCTCCACGCCCAGCGAGGCCGCCTCCAGGGCAGCGGCGGTCCCCGCGATTCCCGCGACATTCTCGGTCCCGGCGCGCTTTTGCATCTCCTGGCCACCGCCGTGCAGCAACGGGGTGAACGGCGTGGCCTTTCGCAAATAGAGGATGCCCGTGCCCTTCGGACCCCCAAACTTGTGGGCCGAAAGGCTTAATGCATCCACGCCCAGTGCTTCGACATCGATTCGCAGCCAGCCGGGGGCCTGGACGGCATCCGTGTGGAGGAGGGCCCGATGACCCTGCTCGTTCGTGAAACCGCGGACCATCGCCGCGACCTCGGCGACGGGTTGGATGGTCCCGACTTCGTTGTTCGCCAGCATCACCGAAACCAGGACCGTATCTGGCCGCAGGGCCGCCGCGATCTCCGCCGGATCTACCCGACCCGCCTGATCGCTGCCGACCTCAGTCACCTCGAACCCGCGTTCTTCCAGGTATTGAACAGCATGAAGGCCGGCATGATGCTCGATCGCCGAGGTGATCACGTGACCCCCCGCCCCCGCACGCTGCATGGCCAGCGCGATTCCCCTAATGGCGGTGTTGATGCTTTCCGTTCCACCGCTCGTGAACACCACCTCGGAAGCGCGGCAACCGAGAATGGATGCCACGGTCTCCCGGGCCGAGTCAACAGCCCCCTGCGCCTCACGGCCCACGGCGTAGAGGCCGCTGGGGTTCCCGAATTGCTCGCCGAGGAATGGCAACATCGCCTGCAGAGCGTCCGCTCGCAGCTTCGTCGTTGCCGCGTGGTCGAGGTAAATCATCAGGACTCACTTTAGCAGTCACCCGATGGGCCGATTTGTGACATCGGACGCGCGGCGTCGTAGGCTCCGGATCGAATGACTGAAGAGTCTCTCCTTACCGACGATGTCCGTGCGCTCATCGGCGCAGCCTCGGAAGCGGCGCCGGTCCAGGTGACGGCGGTCGCTGTCCGCCGCGCTGGCGATGTGTACTACGGCAGGCCGGGTGCTGTCCCGCCAGCCGGTGAGCCGGTGCCTGGTATCGCCATCGCCGGACTCGAAACGGGGAGCACCCGACTCAATATCCCGGACCTGATGCCAAACAGCGTCCTCATCAGCAACGAGTGGGAGTTCGAACGGCCCCTCCGCATGGGGGAAGAACTCATGGCCCGGTCCCGGCTGGCGGACATCTCGGAGCGATTCGGCGGGAAGTTCGGCTACAGCATCTACATCCGCACCGATGTCGAATTCAGCGACAGCGAGGGTGCACTCGTCGCGCGCGCGAGTTCTACCCTCATGCAGTACGACCCCAGGAACGCCCGTGAAGGGGGAGGCGAATGACCACCGCGGTCGAAGGCGAGGAACTCACCCCGCTGGAGTTGCGCCCTGACCTGGAGCAGGTCATCAAGTTCTGCGGGTTCTCCTGGGCCTTTCCTCGGTTTTTCTACGATGTCGATGCGGCCCGCGCCCAGGGTATGCCCGGGACACTCGTACCGGGCCCGCTAAAGCTCGGCCTCCTCTACCGCGCCCTGGACGAATGGCTCGACGGCCGTGGCTGGATCTGCCAGGTGCGCGCGGCCCATCGCCGTCCAGACATCACCGGCAGGCCCGTAACCATCGCCGGGCGGGTGGCCCGGGTCTTCGATGAGAAGGGCCGGACGCGTGCCGACGTGGAATTGGCTGTCATCAATGAAGAAGGTCAGCCCTCGGTCCGCGGCTTCGGTGTCGTCGAATTCAACGACTGAACCCGGGCACAGCGAAGCCGCCCACGATAACGGCGGGCGGCTTCTTGCCGGTAGGCGCGTTCTCTACCTCGTGAAGTCGTAGAGGACGCCGAACATCCCGGCGCCCATCGGGGCGTCGGATGATCCGGCCGAGAGGCTGATGAGCCCGAGCACCACAACCATCACGGAGAATCCGATGAGCGTCGCCATCACGGCATGATTCTCTTCCGCGTTGGTGGCCGAACGGACTGCCTGCGTCATCGTCCAGAAGAGCAGCGCAAGCGGCACGAGCCCGAACAGTGGCCAGATGATCGGAATGAGCATCAGCAACGAGAGCGCCATTGGCGCCGCTGCGTAACCCATCGTCCTGACCAGCGACTGCAGGTCAACGGTCACGCGGTACATCTGGGCCATTACCACGTAGACCGCCAGCGCCGCCACGCCATAAAGAACGATCGCAAAGATCGTCCCCAGGATGACCGTGTTGAGGAATGTCGAGTCCGGCTCGAAGTCGGGGATCACGGTCCACCACATGAAGGCGCCGAATCCCGCCAGGAGAAACGAAACTCCTGCAACGATCAGGGCCGGGACCAACTCCTGTTGGTCGTCTCGCACATCGTCGAAGACAGTGGTGTCGAGACGGGCGAGCCTCATCACCTTTTCGATTACGGCATTGATGTCCATGCTGCCTCCTCGGGCAAGTACCAGTTCAGGCGTGGTGCGCGATGATACACCCCGGCCTGCCGGCTGGCGGGCACTATAGCACCTTTGCTGGGGATGCTAAAGAGCATACGCGCATGCACAATTCTACAGTGGCCGCTTCCGCGGTATCCCCGGACGCCGGGGGTAGCGTTCCGCCGTGGTCGCCGTCTTGCGCACGAGCAGCACGATCGGGGTGGCACTGACCGCTGACCGCATCTCGACCTCAGCTTCGAGGCTGCATCCAAGCTCCTTCATCGCCCCGGCCGCGGAATCGAGTTCTTGCTGCCAGCCATGCCCTTTGGGGAAGGCGAGCAAACCCCCGACGGCCGCGACGGGCGCGCAGTATTCCAGCAGCTCGGGCAACGGCGCCACGGCCCTGGCGGTAACGACGGCGGCGGTCTCGCGGAGCGGCGAACGGCCCGCCTCCTCAGCCCGGAGTGCAGCGACCGCTACATGACGCAGGCCCATCTCGGCGGCGGCGTCCTCAAGCAACTTCGCCCGTTTCTTCAGTGGCTCCACGAGCATAATCGGCCAATCCGGCCGGACGGCAGCGATGACGAGGCCGGGAAATCCTCCGCCCGGTCCGACGTCCACAAGGGGAGGCCCGACGCCGGCTGCATCGAGCAAGCGCAGGAGTTCCAGCGACTCCGCATAGTGGCGGCCGATCATCTCCGCTGGGTCGACCGACGTGGTCTTCACCCGGGGAGCTGCGGACGCGAGGAACGCGGCATGAGCCTGCAGCCGCGGAACCCAGGACTCGCTATCAACGAGTCCCGGAAACATGTCCGGAAGGGCTTCCCAGGAAGTAATCATCCGCAGAGAGTACAGCGCGGAGCCGTGTGTGGTGCTAAGATTGGAGGGTGACGTCCGAAGACGCAGAAAACCAGATCGCGACCCTCCACGCAGCACTTCAGCAATACCTCGAGACTCTGAAGGCTGAGCACCGGAACACCTTTGGGCAGTATGTCCGCAAGTACGTTGAGTACACAGGGGCGGAAGTCGAGCTCGGTGATCTCTCCCGGGCCCGTGTCGAGAGCTACGTAGAGTCCCAGATTTCCGTCACCGACCCCGCAGCCCAGGAGCGTGTGACCGCGCTTAAGGGCTGGTTCAAGTACCTCCACAAAGAAGGCCTCACCGAAGAGAACTACGGTGTGCAGGTCCGCGTGAAGCGGGTCTCCAACGGCAGGGCCAGTGCCAATGCCGCCCGCCGCCAGGCTGTCGAGAGCGTTGACATGACCGCCGAAGGTGTCCAGGCGCTGCGGGAAGAGCTGGAGACGCTCGAAAAGGAAGTCCCCGCGATCCGCGAATTGATTGCCGAAGCCCGCCAGGATAAGGACTTCCGTGAAAACGCACCGCTCGATGCCGCCCGTGAGGCGATGGCCTTCAACGACCAGCGTCGCAAAGAGATAGAGGCGACCCTGAAGCGAGCCCGTGTTGTCGATAGCAAAGGCAACGTGAGCGGTATCACCGGTGTCGGTTCGCTCGTCACCGTGACGCGTGTCGACACGGAACAGCAGATGGTCTTCAAGCTGGTCGGACCCCGCGAGGCCAATGCCACCGAGAAGAAGATCTCGGTGGAGTCCCCGGTCGGCAAGGAACTCCTGGGCCGGCGCCCCGGCGACGAGGTCGAGGTCGAAGCTCCTTCAGGTACGATCGCCTACCGCGTCGACGCAATCAGCCAGGGTTAGCCCGCTTCCCCTTACTCCGGCGCGATCCAAACCCATCCTCAGTTAGCCTTGCCGCCAACGCGGTCTCACCCACAAACATAGAGCCGGTGCTCCGCCGGAGCGAAGCGTGACCCGCCTGTCATGTGGATTCCTTAAGCCGCCAACCCCGGGTTACGAATCTCTACCGCGCTGTGACGGGTCGAGATCATAGCGGTCCAGGTTCATCACCTTGTTCCAGGCTGCGACAAAGTCGTGGACGAACTTCTCCTCCGCATCATCACAGGCGTAGACCTCCGCGATAGCCCGCAGTTCAGAGTGCGAGCCAAAGATGAGGTCCACGCTGGTGCCTGCCCAGAGGACCTCGCCGGTGCGGCGATCGCAACCCTCGAAGACATCCTCGTCCGTGGCTGAAACACGCCATTCCGTGTTCATATCCAGCAGGTTGAGGAGGAAGTCATTGCTCAACGTCTCGGGCCTCTTCGTGAAGACACCGCGTGGGGACTGGCCGGTGTTAGCGTTCAGTACACGCATACCGGCGACCAGTACGGTCATCTCCGGCGCAGTCAGCGTCAGCAAATCTGCGCGCTCCACCAGCAATTCCGTAGCCGCGCCCTCCTGCCCCTTGCCGAGGTAGTTCCGGAATCCGTCTGCCTTTGGCTCGAGCGGTTCGAACGACTCCACGTCGGTCTGCTCCTGCGAGGCATCCGTGCGACCAGGGTAGAACGGCACCTTCACGTCGTGGCCGGCGTCGTGGGCGGCCTTCTCCACCGCTGCGCACCCGCCAAGAACGATGACGTCAGCAAGAGAGACACGCTTGCCACCTGACAGCGAGCCGTTGAAGTCTGCCTGGACGCGCTCCAGCACCTGCAAAGCCTTCGCCAGTTCAGCCGGGTCGTTAACCTGCCAGTCCTTCTGCGGAGCCAGGCG
>JAGQGZ010000073.1 GCA_020432105.1 Dehalococcoidia bacterium
AATTGACGAAGCGCAGGCGATCGAGGCCGCTGGCATCGAGAATCCGGCGGCCGAGCTCCAGTTCGCCCGGTGAGGTGGCACCGAATGCCGTACCGGCCGCGGCGGCGTTGGCCACCGCCGAAACCACCGACGCTGGAGCATGTCCCAGGATCAGTGGCCCGAAAGCGCCGACGTAGTCGATGTAGCGTGTGCCCTCGGTGTCATAGACGTAGGGCCCGGATGCACGAGCGATGGGGACGGGGTCACCGCCCACAGCCTTGAAGGAACGGACAGGGCTATTGACCCCACCGGGAAACAGGCGGCGGGCCTGGTCGAGGATCTGGGCGTTTGTCATCTGCAGCCAGTTTGACCCATGCCTGTGAGCTCTGTCTTGTCAGGAAGGGCGGCGGGACCGGCGCAGCCTGTCGGCCCGCTCGGCAAGATCGGCGGGAAGCGCAGCGGCGACTGTGTCACGGATGGAGGTTGCGAGGCCCGGCCCGGCGCCTTCGGTTGTCACGCCCACCTGCACTGAACCTCGCCTGGTGGTAGCGACCGAAAAGAAGGTGCTTTCGGCCTGCGAATCGGCCACCAGTACCGGCACTCCCGCTTCACGAGCGCTCTCGCCAATGTCGCGGTTGACGGCCCGGTCGTTGGTGCAGGCGAAGACGAGGGCGGCCCCGTCGAGATCGGACGCTGCGAATCGACGCTGGCGAACTGTCACGCCCGCGGCCGCAATGGCATCGTCGATTTCCGGGGCAACGACCGTTACGGCGAAACCGGCTTCAACGAGGCCGTGCACCTTACGTCGCGCGACACTACCGCCGCCGACGACGAGAGCCTGTCCGAAAGAAGGGCGGAGGGCGACAAGCAGACTCATTGGAGGGCCCGTTCTACGGCGTCCGCCAATGGCCCGGGAGCGGGCATGTGGGCAACGGCATCTATGCGTCCGCACAGCGATCGAGCAGCGGCAGCGGTGGTCGGGCCGATGGCCACGAGCTGCGCGGAGACCTCGTTGAGGGCGACAGAGAGCGAGTCCACCGCAGATGGGCTGGCGAGCACGATGGCATCGGCGGTGCGCAGTGTTTCGACCTGGCCGGAGGAGAGCGGGGCGGGCTCGTTGCGATAGGCTTCGACAGCGGTCGCCTCAGCACCGCGAGAACTGAGCCTGGACGCAAGAGCAGAGCCGGCGCGACTGGACTGCAGAATGAGGACGTCGCGAGACCAGTCGAGTGGCAAATCGGCGCCGAGCGCGGCAGCACCGGGATTGTCCGGCTGGAAGTCGGCACGCAGGCCGAGCCGGGAGAGTTCGTCAGCGGTTCCGGGGCCAGCGACGGCGATGCGCTGCTGGGCCAATGCCCTGGCGTCGAGGTTGCCGGCCGCGAGCGCCGCGGATAGGGCCCGGACGGCATTGCGGCCCGGCAAAAGCAGCCAGCCTGCGTGCGAACGAAGTGCGGTGAGCAGAGGCTGAGCAGGGCAGATTGAGACGTCGATGAGCGGTATCTCCGAAACATCGGCTCCGCGCGTACGTAGCGCAGTCACATAGGGGCCGGCGACCGCGTGAGACATCGTGACCACTACCGAGCGACCGGCCAACGGCGGGGGCGCATACCAGGCAAGGGTCTCGGCGAGGGCGGCGGTATCCCCTACGACGAGCACCGCAGGCGAGCCGAGCGTGGCTGCCCGGACGGCGATGGTGGCGAGCGTGGCGTGGACGGATCGCTGTTTCGGCGTGGTGGCCCATTGAACCACGGCAGCCGGTGTGTCGGGCGAACGGCCGCCAGCAACCAGGCCCGAGGTGATGGACTGGACGTTGCGGGCACCCATCAGGACGACAAGCGTGTCCACCGCGCTGAAGCCGGACCAGTCGATAGGTGAATCGTCATGGGTGGCGCCGGTAACAACCGCGAACGACCGGGCGAGCCCACGGTAGGTGACGGGGATGCCTGCATATGCCGGACCGGCAACGGCAGAAGTGATGCCAGGGATGACCACAAACGGGATTCCGGCGGCACGGCAGGCCTCCGCCTCCTCACCACCCCGGCCGAAGACGAACGGATCGCCGCCTTTAAGGCGGATGACGGTACGCCCGAGGGCTGCGTCACGGATGACCGCCGCAGCGATGCCATCCTGGGCGGGCTGGATGTCGCCACCGCGCTTTCCGACGTCATGGAGGATGGCATTGGGGCGGGCGAACTGGAGAGCGGCTTCCGGTGCGAGGGCGTCGTAATAAACGACGTCGGCGGCGGCAATCGCATCACGAGCGGCGATGGTCAAAAGGCCGGGATCGCCGGGTCCGGCCCCGACCAGGTAGACAGTCCCGGGCGTCATTTCAGTGCGAGCCGGGCCCGGGTTCGAAGAGGTCAGCGATTTCCGCCGCGAGATCCGGAGCATCGCGGAGCACCTCCGTCGGCCGGTGGAAAAGGCGGTTGACGAGGGAGCGGGTCATTGTGTCGATAGCCACCGGATCGAGATCCGGGTTCGAAGCGGCGAGACGGATAGCTTCCGCCCGGCGAATCTGCTCAACGTTCTTGCGGAGGCGACCAAGCGGAGAAGCACCGTCGGTGGCGGCGCCAGCGAGACGTTCGACAAGTACTTGCCGGAGTCTGGTCGATGCGCGGCGCCGACGTTCTTCTTCGCCCGGCGAACGTGCCTCGATAATCCGGGCAATGGTGATGAGCGGGACCGCCGTGGGGACGTTGCGGACGAAGTTCCGGGGGCTACCGAGGTCAACGAGGAGCCGGGTGACCGGCGGTAGCTCAGTGACCGGATCGATGGGGTCGGCGGTGGCGCCAAGGCAACCAACCACGACATCGACACTCGACCACCGATGAAGGTCGACAAGCGAGACGTGAGCGGCATTGAGAGCCTGAAGCCAGCGCTCGTCCGGGGGCCGCCGTGAGGCGACGACGATACCGCCGAAGCCGAGGGCAGCACCACGTTCGGCGACAAGCCGGCCCAGCCGGCCGGCACCGAGGACCAGGAGATCCCCCTGGGGGGCAACCTCTGCGGCCTGGAGGGCCCGGTCGAGGAGACGTCCGGAGTCGGTGTCGAACTCCTCGGCGCGGCGGAATGCACGGGCTGCAGCGACTGCCAGGCCGGCAAGGGCGCGTAAGTCACCATCGGCACCGGAGACCCCCTCCCGGACCTGGCCCATTACCTGGTCTTCGCCGAGTTCGGCAGCGTGCAACCCTGAGGCAACCTCGGCGAGATGATGGAGCGCTTCGAGGCCATGAAGGCGGTGGGGTGCATCGCAACGGCAGGGGCCAATGCCGTAGTACTCGAGTCGCTGGCAGCTATCGACAACAACACGATCGGTGCCGTGAACGGAAGCAAGATCGCGGACGATGCCCATGGCCCGGGGTGAGAGCGAGGCTGTCTCCCAGAGACAGGCGGTGAGCGATTCGACGGCGGTAAGAGCTGGAGCTTTCACACGGCACCTGCGAAAAAGTGAACCACCATGGTAGCGGGTGGCGAGGAGATGGACCCGGCGCTATGCGTGGTGCGTCGAGGGCTACGCGGGCAGGTTCGCAATCCCTCGGGCGCCACGCTCTGAGGCGACGCCGAGGAACCTTCGGGGCAACCTCACGGTGAAGGTAGTGCCGCCGGACGGAGGGCTATCGGCGACCACGGTCCCGCGGTGGGCGCGGACGAGGTGCTTGACGATAGCAAGGCCGAGACCCACCCCCTCATTCGAACGGCTGGCATCGGCCTTGTAGAAACGTTCGAACACCCGGGGAAGGTCCTCCGGGGCGATGCCGGGGCCTTCGTCGTGGACCGCCAGGAGGACGACGTCTCCCTCTGTGCGGGCCTCAACGCGCACCGTTGCGCCATCGGTGCTGTACTTCACGGCGTTGTCGAGGAGATTGCAGGCGATGCGCATGACGGATTTCTTGTCGCATTCGACGAGCACCGGGTCACCGGGAAGGTCGAGCTGGATGGGACGGCTGCGGTGGGCACCACGTATGGCGTCCGCCGCTTCGCCGACGATGGTGAGGAGGTCTACCTCTTCGGGATTCAACTCGATCGCGCCGGACTCGATACGGGAGAGGTCAAGGAGCTCATCAACAAGGCTTGCAAGGCGGTCGACCTGGGTCAGTGAGCGCCGGACGAACTCACCGATGGCGTCGCGGGGATGTGCCTCCTTGAGGGACAGTTCGCCGATGGTCTCCACCATCGCCCGGACGGAGGCGAGAGGAGTGCGGAGCTCGTGGGAGACGTTGCTAAGGAAATCGCGCCGCACCTGGTCGAGGCGCTGGACTTCGGTCAGGTCGTTGAGGACGAGGAGCACGGCCCAATCGCCGCCACCGGAGATGGGCATCGCGACCGCACGTACGGGCAGGCGATCGGGCCCGTAGGTGACGACCCTGGTCTGCATGGCAGCAGTGCGTAGCACATCGCGGACAATCTCATCGAGCTCGTAGTCGCGCGCGCTTTCAATGAACGGCCGATGAAGGGCCTCCGCCGCATCGACCTTGAGAAGAGCGCGGGCGGCTGCGTTGAGATAGCAGACCGATGTATCGGACGTGAGCGCGATAAATCCGTCGGCGGTGGCGTTGAACACTGCTTCGAGCCGCGACTGCTCGGCAACGGTCGCGGCGAGCAGTTCCTGCACCCTGTGGGCCATGGTGTTGAAGGCAGATTCGAGCTCTCGCGTGGCACTGGAGCTGACCTCTACCCGGTAGCGAAGGTCGCCTTCACCGATGGCTTCGGCGGCACGGCTGACAGAACCGATCGAGCGATCCGAACTGCGAAGGGCGACGTAGCCGGCGACTCCGCCAGCGAGGGCGATGGCCAGGGCGACTGCGAGCGCGGCGGGCTGGCCCAGTGCCGCGTTGCCAATCCAGAGACCGATGAGGAATGCGACAAGGGAGGCTGCAGAAGAGGCTAGCGCAGCCCGGCCGGTTATGCGCCCGGTCATGGGAACTCAGCCTTCGAAGAGGTAGCCGCTTCCCCGCACGGTCCGCAGGCGAGCGGGCCTTGCCGGATCAACTTCGACCTTCTGCCGGAGCCAGCGAACGTGGACATCAACCGTCCGGGCATTGCCGTGGAAGTCCTTTCCCCAGACCTCGTTGAGGATCTGTTCCCGGCTGAAGACCTTGCCGGGATGTTCTAGAAAGAATAGCAAAAGCTCGAATTCCTTCGGTTTCAGCCGCAGGGACTGCCCGTCGCGCCGAAGTTCATGGCGTTCGCGGTCGAGTTCAATGTCGCGTGAGCGAAGGGAGGGTGCAGCGGGTCCGACTCGCTCCCCGTGGCCGGCACGGCGGAGAAGGGCTCGGATTCGAGCAAGAAGCTCTCGCATGCCAAACGGCTTGGCGAGGTAGTCATCGGCACCTGCTTCGAGGCCGGCAACCTTGTCCGATTCGCCGCCAAGAGCGGTGAGCATGATGACGGGAACCTGCGAGGTGCGCCGCAACTGCCGGCAGAGCTGGATGCCATCGAGGCCGGGAAGCATGAGGTCGAGGACGACCAGGTCGGGACTGCGCTCGTGAGCGATGCGGAGTCCGTCGTCGCCCCGATTAGCCGTGAGCACCCGGTACCCTTCGCGCTCGAGGTTATAGCGAAGGGTGAAGAGGAGGTTCTCTTCGTCTTCGACGACGAGGATTGTTGGGGCATCGGCAGGGACCGGAGCGCCCAGTTCGGGCAGGGGCGATTCGGCGGTGCTGGCGGGAAGATTGCGGGTCATTTCCTCCCCTCATCTTTACACAACGAACACACCGGTAGCCAAAGGTTTGGGAAACTGGTGCCATGCAAGAAAATCTCTCCAGATGGGTGCTGGTGGCCGTAGCGGCGGTTGTCGTTGTGGCCGGCGGCCTGTACCTGTTCCTCGGCGGCAACGGCGATGAGGCGCCCGTGGATGATGGGGGCGACCTGCCGTTCGGCGGGACGCCGCTTCCAGACCTGCCCGGCGTCCCCACGGCAGTTGCGGGCACGGGGCCAATCGGTCCAGAACGCCCGGAGATCGGCAACCCGGCCCCGGACTTCGCGCTCCTCGGGGTACGCGACGGCGAGACGCTGTTCAAGCTGTCGGACTTTGCAGGGAATCCTGTGGTGCTCAACTGGTATGCGACCTGGTGCGGGCCCTGCAAGGAAGAGTTGCCGCTCTACCAGGACGCCTCAGTGGCGCTGGAGGGAGAGGTCACCTTCTTCGCCGTCAATTTGCTCGAACCGAGGGATAGGGCCGAGGGTCTGCTGGAGGAACTGGGGATTACCTTCCCCGCAGTCCTTGACCCGAATGGCGCCGTTAGTGACCGCTGGCGGGTGACCAATATGCCGGTGACGTTCTTCATCAATGGCGAGGGGGTACTGGTGGCCCAGCGCATCGGACAGGTAACAGAGACGGAACTTCAGACGCGACTGGCGGAGATGGGCGTCACGTACGCACCGTAGGGTTCGACGGCGATTTGCGGGCACTTCGGGCCGCGGGTGACGCCTGTACCAGACCTGCGGAAACACCATTAGTGGTCGACTGCTCTAATACAGGGGCTGGCTCCGGGATCGGTAGCCGGGAGGTTCTGCATGGTTCTCAGCAAGACGGGAATGTGGCTGGCAGCGGCGCTCGGATTGAGCGCCGCGGTTGTGGCTGGCTTTGTGATGTTCACTTCGGGCAAAGCGGGTGGCGTGAACCTGACATCGGCGAGCCTGGTGCCCGCCGACGCCGGTGTGTATGTGGCCTTCAACACCGACCTGAAATCGCCGCAGTGGGTGGCAGCGTTCGACCTGATCGAACGCCTGGGCGAGGACGACCCTGAGGGCCAACTGCGCGAGAGCGCCGAAGAAGATGGCGACCTTGACTGGGAAGAGGACGTACAGCCCTTCCTCGGCGGAAACGCAGCAGTCTATGTGAACTCCATCGATGCGATGAGTTTCGAGGTCCACGGTGCTGTCATCGCGAAGGTGAATGACGGCGACCGGGTGCTCGAGGTCATCGAAGAAGAAGGCCACTTCGACCTGCACGAAGAGTCGTTCATGGAGACGACGTTCTTCAGCACGGATGACGGCCAGGTGTGGGTGGCGATCATCGATGGCCACCTGGTGATGGCGATGAGCGAAGCGAGCATGTTGGATGTGATCGAGGTGGCGAAGGGCGAAAAGAAGTCGCTGGCCGGCGATGCCGACTTCGTGGCCCTGCGGGACGAGCTGGAGACGGACTTCATCGGTTTCGTGTACGTGAACATGGACCAGATGCTGACCGAAATGGCCGGAGGCGAAGCCCTGTCGGAGGCACTGGACGAAGCCGGTGCCGATCTTGCCCTGGCGCCGATGGCCGGCGTCATCGGTGCAAAGAAGGACGGTTTTGTGTTCCAGGCTGCCGGCGGCGGTGACCCGGGAATCGCGGCGGCAATGCTTGAGCCACGGATATCCCGCTACGCGACGATGGTGCCGGCTGACACGGCCGTGTTCGTCTCGACCTACGGCCTGGCCGACGCATTCGATGAGATGCTGGACGAAGCAGGGGACGAACTGGACGAGGCGCTTGGTGCGAACTCCCCGTGGCCGAGCGTCGGCGACTTGCTCGACGAGCTGGGTGAAGAAGCAGGGGTCGGTTCCCTCCAGGAGGTCATCGGGCTCTTCGATGGTGAGACGGCGGTGGCCATCTGGTTCCCGGACGGAAGTGAGGAGTCGGCTGAGGGAGCGCTGATGACGGAAGTTGCCAATGTGGCGGACGCTCGGGACGTGATCGACCGCCTGGTTGATGAACCTGAGACGGTGTTCGAGGAAGTCAACGGTGTACCGTTCTGGACGAACGGCGAGGGGGACGCCATTGCCCTCAGCGGCAGCGACCTCTTCATCGGGACGGAGGATGCTGTTCGGCGCTTGCTTGCGGGAGCCGGTGAGGCGCTGGAGGAAAGCGTTCAGTACCGGCGGACCGTCGCAACATTGCCGACGTCAACGGGCACCTTCGGGTTCGTGGACATGAGCTCGGTGTTGCGCCTTGCAGCGGGTGGAATCCCGGCCGAACTGGACGAGGCGGAGCAAGCGCTCGATGCCTTCATCATCAACTGGGTAACCGAGCGCGGGCTCGCCCGCGTGAACGGTGCCTTGACCGTGCAGCCGGAGTAGCCGATGAGATGGTTCCGTGCGGTCCCCGGCGCGGCTGCCCTGCTGGCGTTCTTTCTTCCCTGGGTGGATGGGACCGGGCCACTCTCCGGTGTGGCATTCAGCGGCTACGAACTGGTGGGGTACACGGGCGCCCTGCGCCAGCTCGAAAGCACGAACGCGATGATGCTGGCGCCGCTGCAGGTCGGGGTACTCCTCACAGCGGTGGCGGCTACATGGCTGGCGATCCTCGCGACGAGGAATACCTGGGGGCCGCTGCGGCTCGCCTGCGGCGGCTACGTGCTGCTGGTGGGGAGCATGCTCCTGGCGACCGGAATCGCGCAGGGCGAGTTCCATGGTGGGGCGCTGCTAACGGCCGGTGCCGGCATGGCGTTTGTGGCGGTGGAAAGCGGCCAGGGCATCAGCCGGCTGTGGCAACGGCGCCCCCTGCTGTTTCCTCGATCACCCGGGCACGACGCACCTGCGGCCGGGTAGCAACAACGATCAGCACGGTTACCGCAAGGAATACAGCCAGCAGGGGAAAGAGCAGCCGGAGTGAGGTCGCCTGGGCGAGGCCGGCCAGCGGGAAGGTCATGACCTGGGCGAGGCCCATATTGAGCCAGAGGATGCTCATCATCCGGCCCCGGACCTCGTTGGGTGCGATGTGCTGGACGAGCGCCGCGGCACTGATCTGAGCGGTGGACATCCCACAACCGAGCATGACATTGCCGATAATCGCGCCGGCAACGGTCCCGGTGCTGAAGACGCAGAAGCCGCCGGCAAAGAGGACCGAGCCGCCGGCCAGCAGCAGGCCCTTCCGGCTGAAGCCGGCAAAGCGCGTCATGAGCATTGATGCGATGAAGGCAGAACCACCCCAGAAGATCGCGACGAAGCCGAAATTCCGGTAGGAAACACCGACGACGGTAGTGATCCAGGTGGGCCCGAGGTTGGCGACCGCGGGGAATCCGAACACCATGATCGAACTGAGCAGGAGAAACACCCAGAGAAGGGTGGAGTTACCGCGGGCAAAGACCAGGCCTTCCCGGACGTCGGCAAGGGTGCGCCGGGCTCCGTAGCGAGTGCCATCGGCACCGGCACGAAGCGGTGTGCGGTAGTTCATCGCAAGCAGTGTGATGACGGCGGCAACGTGGCCGGCAGTCGAAATCAGGTAGGTCTGGGAGAAGCCGAAGGTGTCGACGAAGAAGCCGCTGAGGAAGATCGATACGGGTGCAGCCACCTGGGCCCCGGCGGAGGTGAGCGCAATGGCGCCGGGTGCCATGGCGGGGCCGACGATGTCCGGGAGGATGGCCTGCCGGGTGGGCATATCGACAGCCCACATGGATGAGGCGAGGAAGGTCAGGGCGAAGAAGAGTGCGAGCCCGATCGGCCCTCCATCGCTGAACCACATCACGATGGCGACGCCGATGTTGAGTGCGAAGGCGGTGGACTGGGTGGTTATGAGCAGCCGGCGGCGGTCGAAGCGATCGGAGAAGGCGCCACCAAAGAGCCCGAAAATGAGCGCACCGACCCCGCGGGTGGTGCCGATGAGGCCAATGAAGAGAATGCGCTGTTCGTTGCTGACGCCGTCCTGGACCCAGAAGATCTGGGTGACGAACTGGAGCGGCATGAGGGCCTGGGCGAAGACGAGACCGATGAAAAGCAGACGGAATTCGCGGACCCTGAGCGGTGCGAAGCCGGATTGCGAATGGTTCGCCATTGGCGAAGCATACTGACGGCAGCAGGGAGTTGCGAGATGCAGAAGAGGCCGGGTACGTGGACCCGGCCTCTTCCTTGCTGCCGCCGGTGGACCTTAGCTCTCGAGCTTGGGGATGGAGCTGCCAAAGACCTGGGGCATCTTCTCGAACAGCTCGTCGACGGTCCACATCTTGTTGCCCTGGAGGACGACCTCGGGCTTGATCGTGTTGTAGAGGGTGACCTGGTAGCCGCGGATTCCGAAGCAGCGGCCGTTGATCCAGGCGCCATCGTCGCTGGCGAGGTAGACGAGTGGGACGGCGACGTTGGCAGGATCGCGCTCGGTGCCGGCGGCGTCATCGGCCTTCGTTGCGGAAGACCGGCGTTCCTCGGGGACGGTATCGGTCATGCGAGTGGCTGCCCCGGGGCCGATGGAGTTGGAAGTGACGCCGTAGCGGGCAAGGGCACGGGCACAACTGAGGGTAAAGCCCCAGATGCCCATCTTCGCGGCTGCGTAGTTCGGCTGGCCGGGTGCACCGAACAGGCCCGACCCGGAGGTGAAATTGATGAGGCGGCCGCCTTCACGGCGCTGGCGCCAGTGGATGCTGGCAAAGCGGGTCGTTGCGTAGGTGCCTTTCATGTGAACGCGCACAACTGCATCCCACTCTTCTTCGGTCATGTTGAAGATCATGCGGTCGCGGAGGATGCCGGCGACGTTTACGAGGATGTCGAGTTGGCCCCACTCGTTCAGGGCGGTGCGGACAAGGTCCTCGGCCTGTTCGACATCGGCGATGTCGCCGAAGTTCGCTATTGCTTCGCCGCCAGCCTTCTTGATCTGTTCGGCGACGAGGGTTGCGGGGGAGTTGTCCTTGCCTTCGCCATCGACCGAAACTCCCAGGTCGTTGACGACGACGCGGGCACCCTGGGCGGCGAAGAGCTTGGCGACTTCGGCCCCAATCCCCCGCCCGGCACCGGTGACGATGGCGGTCTTTCCGTCGAGCTTTCCCATGTTCACTCCTCGATTACGTTTGCCGCGAACTCTACGCGGACTGGATATCCGGGACAACGAAAAAGAGGGCAGCCCAGCTGGTGGGCTGCCCTCTTTGGGCTTGTACGTCTGTTGGCCCTAGAGGGCGGAACAGACGGTGTCGGTGATGAGGCGGGTGACGATGTAAGGATCCATGTTGGCGTTCGGCCGCCGATCCTCGATGTAACCCTTCTTGTCGCGGGCACACTGCCAGGGGATGCGGATGGATGCCCCGCGATTACTGACGCCGGCGGAGAACTCCTTCCAGCTTGCAGTCTCGTGAAGGCCGGTGAGGCGGCGGTCGATGCCATCGCCGTAATTCTTGATGTGGAGGTCGTGGTTCTTTTCCAGGGCCTTGATGGCCTTGTCGAAGTCGTCGTAGCTCTCGCGCATGGACTTTGTCGAGAAGTTGGTGTGGCAACCGGCGCCATTCCAGTCGCCCTTGACGGGCTTTGGATCGAGCGTGGCGCTGACACCAAAGTCTTCGGCGATGCGATAGAGAAGCCAGCGGGCCACCCAGAGCTGGTCGGAAGCGTCAATCGGGCCGAGCGGGCCGATCTGGAACTCCCACTGGGCGGGCATCACTTCGGCGTTGATGCCGGAGATCGAGAGGCCTGCATCGATGCAGGCATCGAGATGAGCCTCGACGATTTCGCGGCCGTAGACCTCGTCGGCGCCGACGCCGCAGTAGTAACCTCCCTGGGGGGCCGGGAACCCGTGGTCGGGCCAGCCGAGGGGTGAAATACCCTCGAAGAACGTGTACTCCTGCTCAATGCCGAACCAGGGTTCGTGGCTCTTGTACTTCTCGGCTACCTCACGGAGCGGGGCTCGGTGATTGGACCGATGGGGAGTGAGGTCGGTATGGAGGACTTCGCACATGACGAGTTTGCTATCGCCACCGCGGACGGGGTCGGGGTAGACCGCGATCGGTTGCAGCACGAGGTCGGATTCACGGCCTTCGGCCTGGTTGGTGCTGGAGCCGTCATAGCCCCAGACGGGCGGTTCTTCGCCGAGGGGGACGACTTTGGTCTTGGAGCGCAGCGTATGGGTCGGTTCCTTGCCATCGATCCAGATGTATTCAGCTTTGTAGACGGACATGCGTTATTACGTTCTCCTGAGATGTGGCACGGGGGATGTGCGGTTCGTACTGCTGGAATCTAGCAGTGATTTGTTACAACGAGATTACCCCGAGCGGGTGCCGTCCCCGGCTGATTCGGGCGTGAGACCGTAGCGGTCCCCACGCTCAAAGCGAACTGCGAGGTCGACACCTTCCAGGCGGCGTTGCCCATCCATCCGGCCGCTGCCACGGTACTGGACCTTGGTGATGTAGTCGCTAAAAGAGGCATCGACAGCTGCGGTGTAACCCTGGATGTCCTGGGTGCGGTTCACGGCGATCTTCGCCATCCGCACAGCCATCGGGTTGTTCTCGGAGACGCGCATGGCGTAGTTGAATGACTCCCGGTCGAGATCCTCAGGCGCGTAGACGCGGCTAACGAATCCGAGTTCAGCAGCCTCGTGAGCATCGATGAATCGACTCTCGAAGAAGATCTCCTTGGCCTTGCGCGTTCCTATGTCCCAGGGATGGGACAGGTATTCGACCTGTGCCGCGAGGAACCGGGCCGAGGTGTCGGCAAACACGAGGTCCATCACGGCGGCAAGCATCCAGCCCGCAAAGATGCAGTAGCCACGGACGACAGCGACTGTGGGTTTTGGGCAGTTGCGCCACTTGAGCAGGAGGTCGAGGTTGTACTTTCGGAAGTTGTCGTAGGAGTCGAGTCCTCCCTGGAGGTCGGCTTCCGAGCGCTCAGCTTCCTGGTCGGGTGAGCCAAGATCGTGGCCGCTCGAGAAATGGTCGCCGGCAGCCTTGAGGAGGACGCAGCGAACAGCGTCGTCAGCCATCGCCATGTCGAGGGCGGTGTCGAAGTCATCGAGGAGCCGCCAGCTCTGGGCGTTGCGATAGCGCGGCCGATTGAGGGTGATGACGGCAACCGGGCCATCGGTTTCGTAGGTCACGTCGGTGAGTTCAGGCAGGGCAGTTCCCCTTCTAGGTGTTACCGGGGCACTTTACGCGAGGAAGCGGGGAGAAGGGGGCGCGCTATCGCGGGCGGAAGGTGTTGCCCCAGTTGGCGAGCGCTTCGAGGGTCGGGCGCAATGCCTCGCCGGTGGGGGTCAGCCGGTATTCCATCCGCGGCGGATGCTCGCTGTAGAGATGCCGTTCGACGATGCCTTCCTCCTCGAGTTGCTTCAACCGCTGCGAGAGGAGGTTAGGTGAGAGGCCTTCGAGAGAGGCAAGGAACTCTGAGAATCGGGTACGGCCAAA
>JAGQGZ010000074.1 GCA_020432105.1 Dehalococcoidia bacterium
TGTACGACGCAATCATCATCGGGGCGCGGGTGGCCGGCTCACCCCTGGGAATGCTCCTTGCCGGGCAGGGATACAGGGTCCTGGTCGTCGACCGGGACAGGTTCCCCAGCGACACCCTTTCGACAACCTATCTCCAGCCTGAAGCGAGCGAGCTCCTGGACCGCTGGGGGCTGCTCCAGGAGGTCTACGACAGCGGGGTGCCGCAGGTTCCGCTCATCTCGAATTTCGGTGACGGGATGTTCGTGGCGCCAACCCCGGAGGAGCGATATCCGGCGATAGCGCCGCGCCGGACGTACCTCGACAAGATCCTTGTTGATGCGGCGCGAAAGGCCGGTGCGGAAGTGCGTGAGGGGTTCTCGGTGCAGGAGATCCTGGCGGACGGGAGTGGCGCGGTCACCGGCATCCGAGGTCGCAGTGCGGCCGGGGAAACGGTGAGGGAACAGGCACGGATCGTCGTAGGGGCAGACGGCCGCAACTCGTTCCTCGCCCGGCACGTCCCGGTGGTGGAGTACGAAGTCGTCGACCCGGCGACGTGCGGGTACTACAGCTTCTTCAGCGGTGACCGGGGTACGGCGGCAGAGTTCCACTACAACGGCAATCACGCATTCTTCGCCTTCCCCACCAACGACGGGTTGACCTGTTTCGCAGGGGAAGCGCCGATCGGCGCCTGGAAAGAGTTCCGAAGCGACCCCGGGGCCTACCTGTTCGGGAAGATGCGGGAGCACGCATCAATGCTCTACGCGCGGGCGAAAGGCGTGAAGCGGGAAGAATCGTGGTACGGCATACAGGGGAGACGGGCTTACCTGCGCAAACCCTACGGGGAGGGCTGGGCGCTGCTCGGCGACGCCGCCTGCCTGAAGGACCCGGTACTTGGCACCGGCTGCAACGACGCTTTCCGGGATGCGGCATTGCTCAGCGATGGCCTGCATGCCTGGATTTCCGGAGGAGCCCCGTACGAGGAAGTGATGGCGGCCTACCACGAGGCGCGTGATGCGGCGGTAATGGAGAACTACCAGCGGACGGCCTTCATGTCCCGGCTCCACAGCGTGACGCCGGAGTTCCTTGCCCAACTGGGCGAGGGGATGGGCACGCCCGCCTGAGGGTGCGTGTGCCCTGCTGCCTATACTTGGAGCGTGACAACTGCGGATGTGATCATCGCCAACCGCGCCTACCGCGACCATGCGGTTCCGCCGGGGGAAGAAGAGCCAGCCGATACAGGACGCGGGGGCCTGCTCGTGGCCGTGAGCCCGGCGGTCGTCACCGGCGCCGGCGGCACGACCTGGGTTGGCGCCGGCCGGGGACCGCATGACCGGGCCTACGTTGACGGCCGGGGCGACGAGATGCTCGCGACGGGAAGCGGGCTGCTCCGACACCGGCGGGTGTTCTTTGACGACGTGAGCTGGGAACGATTCTACGGCACGGTGGCGAACGCCTTTCTCTGGCCCCTGCTTCACCAGGTCCGGGTGCCGCTGGCGGAGCGGACGGGCTACGTACCGCGGCCGGTGAACCTGGACGAAGCGGCCGGGGCATGGCAGGCCTTCGAAGACGCAAACCGCGCCTACGCCGGGGCAACGGTGGATGCGGGGCGGGGTGAATCGGCCTGGGTGCATGACTACCACCTCGGCCTGGTCCCGGCCTACCTGCGGGAAGCCGGGTACCGGGGACGGATCGGCTTCTTCCTGCATACGCCCGTTCCGGACCTGGCGATCGCCCGGCGGGTGGCGAGTGGCCAGGGATTCGAACGCCTGCTTGACTGGGTCCGCGGCGCGCTGGGAGCCGACCTCGTGGGACTGCAGTCACCGGCGGATGTGGCGCGATTTGCGGCGCTGGCGGACGTTGCCGGCGCCCGCCAGGGGGATGGGGAAACGGTCGCCTTCGAAGGTCGTACGGTGCGTTTGGGGGCGTACCCGGTTGGCATCGATGCGGACGAGGTCGCGCGGGTGGCCCGGGCGGCACCGGGCTACGGCATGCTGCGTTCGCTCAAGAGCGAGGCGCCGGTGGTGGCCGGGCTGGAACGGCAGGACTACACGAAGGGCATCCCGGAACGGCTGCAGGCGATGGCGGCCCTCTGGTCAGCCGGTCACCGCTTCCATTACATCGGGCTGGCCTCGCCGACGCGCGGTGGAGTGCCCGGATACGAGCGGTTTAACGCGGCGATTGAGGCGTCGCTGCGCATGGCGACGGCTGCCGCGGAGCGGGTTGGCTGTACGTGCATCCAGGAGGCGGCGGCCCTGCAATGGGAGGAAGTGGTGGCGGTGTTGCGCGACGCGGATATCGTCTGCACTTCATCGATTGCCGATGGGATGAACCTCGTCCCGCTGCAGGCGGCAATCGCCCAGTCGGTGAAGCTCCCGGGCGAACGTGGAGTGATCACGATGGGGAGGGATACGGGCGCTGCGAGCGCGTACGCGGGGTTCGAGGATGATGGACTCGTGACCATTGACCCTTTTGACACGGCGGGGTTCAGCCGGGCGCTGGCGGCGGCGATCGGAGGGAAGACGCCCGCCGTGAGCGACCGCCTGGCCGCGGCCGTTGGCCGGCACGACGCCCGGTCCTGGGGTAGCCGCTTCCTGGGCGACCTGATGGAGGGGCGGCCATGAACGAGCGGCTGGCAGACCTCGCCAGATCGCTGGCGATGGCGCGGGGTCCCCTGTTGGTAGCGACCGACCTGGACGGGACGCTGGCGCCGATCGTGGACAACGCCAGCGCTGCGATGGTGCCGGAAGAGACGCTCGCCGCACTTGACCGGCTGGCGCAGGTGGCCCGTGTGGCGGTGATAACCGGGCGAGATTTGAACACGGCACGGCGGCTGGTGCCGAACGAAGCGATCGCCATGGTGGGGAGTCATGGGCTGGAGGGATCGTTCGAACACCCGCTCCTCCCGGACGTGAACCGGATTGAGCTGGCGCCGAAGCTGGAGGCGGAGGAGCAGCGGGTGATCTCGGCGGTACCGGCGGCGTTCCAGGGAATTGAACGAAAGGCGATCTCGGTAGCCTTCCATTTTCGCAACGAGCCCGAGCTGGGTGAGGAGATCCGGGCCGCCTTGCTGCCCCTGGCCGAGGGACTGCGCCTTCGCGAGGGAAGGATGGTGCTGGAGGTGTTGCCCGATACCGAGGGCGGTAAGGACCGCGCACTGCGGGCACTCGTCAACCACTTCCGGGCCCATGCGCTACTGGCGATGGGTGACGATCTGACCGACGTGGCGATGTTCCGGGCGGCGCTGGACTTTCGGGCGGCCGGCGAGACGGTGGTGCTGGCCGGGGTGAGCGGCGGTGACGAAACACCGATGGAGATCGCGGAGCTGGCGGACATCCTCCTGGCCTCGACCACTGAGGCGCGGGAACTGCTGGAAGCACTGGCGACGGCGCTGGAAGCGTAAGCGGAAGGCAAGAATCGAGCCGGCCACGTTTCGTACACTGGACAGACGGAGGAGGTGACCATGCGCTGGTTGCTTGGCAAGAGTATGAAGATACCGACGGTGGCGGAGGCATTGCCGGGGAGCGATGGGTACCGCTATGCGATCCCCGACCGGCACGCGGTGCTGGGGACGAGACTACAGCCGCCCTTCCCAGAGGGCATCGAGACAGCGGTGTTTGGGCTTGGATGTTTCTGGGGAGCGGAACGGCTCTTCTGGAGAATCCCCGGGGTCCATACGACGGCTGCCGGGTACGCGGGTGGGCACACGCCGTATCCCACCTACGACGAGGTGTGCAGCGGCCGCACCGGTCACACGGAAGCGGTGCTGGTGGCGTACGACCCGGCGAAGGTGACCTACGCTGACCTGCTCAAGGTCTTCTTCGAAGAGCATGATCCGACCCAGGGTATGCGGCAGGGAAACGACATCGGGACCCAGTACCGCTCGGCGATCTACACGACGTCACCGGAGCAGGCGAAGACAGCCGGGGCTGCACTGGCGGCCTACAACGAGGCACTTGCGACGGCGCGACGCGGCTCAATTACGACAGAGGTCGCGGAGGCTGGACCGTTCTACTTTGCCGAGGAGTACCACCAGCAGTACCTGCACAAGGTGCCGAACGGCTACTGCGGGCTCCAGGGTACGGGTGTGCGCTGCGCGATCCCGGCGGGGGCATAGCGCCCGAAGCGCCTGGCGCTACTGGGGGACGACGAGGCCGCGTTCGTGCGCCGCATCGCGGAGGGTCTGGTGGAACTGGGCCATAGTCATGCCGCGGGCGAAGGGAGGCGGGTCCAGCAGATACTCGTTGTCAATCGAAGAGGCATCGGCAACAAATGCGTACACCACCCGACCATCTTTCTCCTGGAGGTTCCCGTAGCCGAACGCGGCCCGATACGTGCCCGGGTCGCCTGCCAGCGGCACGGCTACGAGCGTGAGCGTCTGGTGGAGGCGCAGCCCGAATGCATGGACGGGGTCGCCGAGCCAGGAAAGCCTCAACTCGCGGGGACCTTCACCGGCCACGTACTCGTCAACAGCAAACGTCAACAGCGTCTCAGCGACGCCCGGGATACCCTGTTCCTCGAGTTCTTTGGGAACGGCGCCAGGCCTCGTTCCGAGAATCTCGGTGTACGAACCTATTGCGACGAGCGCGCCCGGCTCCGAGAATCGTGCCGCGAGTTGCTCAAATGTTGGGGGCGGCGCGGCAAGACCAAACGATTCCACGGCGGGCGACGATGGTGCATCTGGCGACCGCATCTTCCAGACTGCGGCAAATCCAACAGCTACGACGAGCATCAAGACCAGCATGAACGGGATCGAACGTAGCTGTTTCGGCATCGGAACCTGGCCCATGACGAACCTCCTCGCAGGCTTCAGTCGTACCACACGTCGAGATGCGCATTGACGTGGGGCCAGTCGTATGAATAGCCAGACCCATACATGAGCCCTGGCAGATTGTGATGGGCTAAGCCCATGATGTGGCCAAATTCGTGGGCGAGCGTCCACGTACGTGCAGATGAACTAAGCGATCCGAACGAGCTACCAGACCAGGAGTTAGCGTGAATCGTTCCCCATGTCGCCGGTAATGTTGTGTGGTTGCAGTTACCGGTATCCCCAGAAAATAGCCCGCCGCAGACGATGCCGCCACCGCGCCCAAGATGAACCCAAGCGTAATAGTATACGTCTTGGCCGTAGTAGTTGATGAGATTCACAGGAGCGGATCCGCTTGTCACCGACGGATCGACGATTGTGTTGTATCCCCATTGATACATTGGGGTATAGATGTTCCAAGACGTGTAGCTGCGCACAAGGGGCGTGTCTGTGTAGAAGGCGTGCGAGTGCCAGTCGGCGCTGGGCGAACTGGCAGCTACCTGGAACGAACTCCCAAGGCTTCCGATCGTGACTGCAAGGGCCAAGATCAAGCCGTGCGAAACCGCTGGACGCCTACTCATGCTCCTTCGCCTCAACGCTCCGACATTGTTCATATCGTGCCCCCCCCCCGTCGCGAGGAGTCAAGCCCGCCCGGCGGCCAGAACCGAATCCAGCACCCTCAGGCATCTCAGTCCAGTAGTGCCTGCCTGCGAGCAAATCCTTCGATGCCGTCGCGCAGGATTGCGGCGTCGCCGGTAGCAATGCCGTGGAGGACGTCGTGGAGGGGGGCAACGCAGGCGTAGTAACGCACGCGACGGGCGAATGCCGGTCCACCAGGGCGGCCGTAGGCCTTTTCGACTGCACGGAAGGCTGACTGGCCGGAACGAGCGAGGATGCCGGCGAAGTCAACTGCCGGATCGCCAATGGTCATGTCGCTCCAGTCGATGAGGCCGGCCACCTGGTCGCTGCGGCCGATGACATGCACGGGGCCCAGGTCGTTGTGGACGAGCGCGGGCGGCCATCCCGAAGCCGCGAGTTCAAGGTAGGCGGCGATGAGCATGTCGAGGTGGGCGACGAGGCCCGGTTCGAGCAGGGGGATGGCATCGCGGGCTTTTACAAGGAACCGGCGCTGGGAATCGATCCAGCCGGCACCGGAGGAGTCCTCCTCCAGTTTCGCGGCGGCCAGCTCAACGGGAATACCGTGGAGGGCGTGGAGCACTTCGCCAAGGGCGGTAGCAATCGTGGGAACGGTAAAGGCACCGGGCTCATACGGTTCGCCCCGGATCAGTCGATAGCCGCCGAAGGGGAGGCCCGCCCAGGTTCCTTTCCAGTCGTAGCGAGGAACCGCCACGGGCAGGCGGGGAGCGATAACGGGGAGCACCACGAATTCATGCTCGATCGCCCGTGCCGCCTCGTCGTGGCGGGGGAAACGAAAGATCCATTCGCCATCCACGCTGAAGGTCCAGAAGTCCCAACCCTGTTCGGCTACGGCAGTAGCACGGTCGAAGGCGAAATCGGGCAGCACCTGACGGAGCGCTTCGTCGCAATCGCGGGCTTCCATCAGGACGGTGCTTCGTTCAGGCGAAAGCCGCCTGGAGTGCCTCGACAGACTGCTGGTGGGCGCGCTTGCCTTCATCGAGCGCATGGGAGAGTGCGTAGAAGCCGTGGATCATGCCCTCGTAGCGCTCGACGGTGACGGGGACGCCGGCATCGCGGAGCCGGACGGCGTAGGCCTCGCCTTCATCGCGGAGGGGATCGAAACCGGCGGTAATGACCGTGGCGGGAGGGAGTCCCGCTGCATTCGGCACCCGGAGGGGCGACACCAGTGGGTTGTCGCCGTCGTTTGAGCTCTCCAGGTAGTGGTTCCAGAACCAGACCATTGCGTCACGGGTGAGCATGTAGCCGTCGGCGTTCTCCTCGTAGGACAGCGTCCCGTAAGAGTGGTCGGTGACGGGGTAGACCAGCAGTTGGTGGGCGATCCGGGGGCCGCCGGCATCACGCGCCTTGATGCTGACAGCGGCCGCGAGGTTGCCGCCGGCACTGTCACCGGCGACGGCGATCCGGGAGGGGTCGCCGCCGATTGAGGGCGCATTCGCGGCCACCCATTCGAGGGCGGCGTAGCAGTCGTCGAAGGGCACCGGGAACTTGTGCTCGGGGGCAAGACGGTAGTCGACAGAGACGACGAGCGCGGGCGTGTGGTTGGCGATATAGCGGCAGGCGACGTCCTGGTAATCGAGGTCGCCGATAACCCAGCCGCCACCATGGTAAAAGACGACGACGGGGAGCGGTCCGGTGGAGGGGCTGTAGATGCGTATGGGGATTTCGCCGTGGGGTCCGGGGATCTTGCGGTCACCAACATTCGCGACATTTTCGCCCGGGGGGCGGGCGTCGCGGGCGGCGGCCATCTGGGCCCGGGCTGCTTCGGGAGTCTGTTCGCTGAGGGGTGGAGCCCCAAGGGCGGCCATCATGTCGAGCAGAGCCCTGGCCTGAGGGTCGAGTGCCATCTGCGTTTCTCCTTAGCTGACGAGGGTGCCGAGCACGTGTTCGAGCGTGCGGTTGTCGCCCTGGGGCATCCCGATGATGGGGAGGTCGACGCCAAGCTGGCGGCGCTCTTCGATCCCGGCGGCGACGGTTTCGACATCGCCGTAGATGGCCGTTTCGTTGAGCATCTCGTCGCCCATGGCGGCCATGATCTCGGGGTTCGTGCCAAAGGGCGGGGGGCGGTGTTCGGCGCCGGCCGCGCGCATCGCCTGGACCTGTTCGTCGAACCCGTTACGGCTGAGCATGCGGTGGTAGAAGTCGCCCATGTTGGTGACGTACCAGGAGATGGGCCCGGCTGCCTGGATCTTCGCTTTCTCGATATCGGGATTGATAACGGTAGTAAGCGAAGCGACGCACTCAACGGCATCGGCGGGGCGGCCGGCAGCGATGGAGCCTTCGGAGACGATGGTCTTGCCGTCGCGGAACTTCGATTTCGGCCAGTAGATGGGCATCCAGCCGTCGGCAGCTTCGCCAACGCGGGCCATGCTGGTTGGCGAAATGCTGGCGACGTAGATGGGGATGTGCTTGCGGACCGGTTCGAAGAGGAGCTTGAATCCACGCTCGAGCTTGAAGACTTCGCCATCGTAGAAGACTTTTTCGCCGGTCATGATCAGGTTGATGATGTCGACGTATTCCTTGGTGCGCTGAATCGGCTTCGAGAACTTCTCGCCGTGCCAGTGCTCGATGACGCGGGCGCCGGAGGTGCCGAGGCCGATGATCATGCGGCCGCCGCTGAGTTCGTCGAGGGTGGCAGCGGTCATAGCGAGGACGGCGGGCGACCGGCCAAACACGGGTGCAATGCCTGTGCCGAACTTGATCTTCTCAGTGGCGAGGGCGATCTGGGTGAGGAGCGAGAACTGGTCGCGCCCCCAGGTTTCGGCGGTGAAGACGGCTTCGACGCCGACTTCTTCGGCGATCTTGATCTTCTCGATCAGGGCACGGTTCTGGTCCGGGCTCCCGTTGAATCCGACTGACAGGGCAAGGCGGCGAGCCATGTGTACCTCCGGAGTTGGTGGTGGTTGGGAATCATAAGGTAGCGGACAACGAATCGCCGAAAGGTCAGGCGGCGGGAAGCCTATGCGACGGAGACAGTATGCCCGAGTGAACGCCAGAGATAGAGGGTGTCGTAGTACATGGCGTCGTTGGTGATGATGCCGTCCTCAACGTCGAACACCGCCACGAACGGCATGGCAGCGTGCTGGCCGGTCGGCTCAAGCGTGTGGCCATTGGGGAGCGTGATGGGCACCGAACTCGTGGTCTTCCAAACGGCCTCCACGAGCGCCCCGCTGTCTGTCGTCACTACCCGGCGTATCTCGATGGTCGCGTCCGGGCGCTGTCGCCACTCCTGCTCGAGAAAGGCGACATAGTCATCAGGGCCCTCGATCACGAGGGTGCCTCCCGCCCGAACCTGGCGAAACGCATCGGCGAGAAGGCGACGCAGGCGTGCGGTGTCCCGCGCGTTGTAAGCAGCGAAGTAGTCCCGGCTAACCTCTGCGGCGTCCATCCGCTCCCTCCGTCGCTATTCTGGTGGCTGGAAGGCGCCGATGGCGCCAGCCTCCTCCAGCGGTGCGATGCGGTCGGGAGTATAGCCGATTTCGCTGAGGATTTCGTGGGTATGTTCGGCGAGGAGGGGTGCGCGGCGGGGAAAGCCCCCGGGCGTACGGCTATACGTGGCGTAGCCGCGAGCGGTGGTCATCGGACCCCAGAGAGGGTGCTCGAAGTCCTGGAGGAAGTGGTTCTCGAGGTGCCAGGGGCTGGAGAAGATATCGGCAGTTTCGGTGCAGGGTGCGGCCGGGACAGCGGCCGCCAGGAGCCTTCGTACCACTTCGTCGAGGGGAAGTGCGGCGACCGCCTCGGCGATACGGGTGGCGAGTTCAGATTCCGCCGGTTCCTGGATTGCCTGTTCGGCGGTCATGCGGCCGGTCCATTCGGGGTGGTCGAGGGCGACGCAGAGGGCCTGGTACTGCGTGGTGGTGGTGACCCAGATGTGGACCCAGCCGTCGCTGCACTGGTAGAGGCGGCGGACAGCGTGGTTCCCCGGGTGGTCGCGACCCCCACGAGGCATGTCGGACACGCCCGCATAGCGAGTGAGTTCGCCGGACTGGCAGAGGACGCTGGAATTGGTGAGGGAGGTTTCGACGCGCTGGCCCTCCCCAGTTCGCTTGCGGGCGAAGATGGCGGCGGTGATGCCAAAAGCGGCCATGATCGCGCTTGCGGTGTCGTTGACGGGAATGGCATGGAAGACCGGCTCGTCGTCGCCGCCCTGCCACTCCATGAGGCCGCTGCGGGCCTGCATGAGGGGGTCGAAGCCGGGATCGGCGGCGAGAGGCCCGGCCGGACCGTAGCCAGTGACAGAGCAGGAGATGATGCGAGGGTTGATCTTGCGCAGCGTCTCGTAGTCGATGCCGAGGCGATCGAGAACGCCAAGGCGATAGTTGTCGCAGACGGCGTCGGCATTGCGGACGAGGTCGTAGAAGACCTCGCGACCGGCGGGTGACTTGAGGTCGACGCTGATGCTGCGCTTGCCCTGGTTGAAGCCAATGAAGCCGAGGCCGAAGGGGCGGAAGGAGTCGCCATCGAGCGGCTCGACTTTGATGACGTTGGCGCCGAGGTTGGCAAGCACGGTGCTGGCGTGGGGGGCGGCGATGATGACGCCGAGGTCGAGGACGGTGATGCCGGCGAGGGGACCTGTCGAGTTCGGCTCCGGATGCGCCGGCGTGTTCGGGCGGCTGTCCCAGCCGCCGGCGACCTCCTCGACAGTCGCCGGAACGATGAAGGAGCGGACGTCCCCGGGGGTGCCGCGGAGTTTGACGGAGACGCCCGGCATGTCGACGGGGCCGTGCCGGGGGTGGTCGAGGGTGACACGCATGTCGTTGGCGCTCACCTGGTCGCCGTAGAACCACTCATCGCGAGTGGTGACGGGCCCGCGAGGGACACCGGCTGCATGCAGGATGTCGAGCCATTCCTGGCGTGGCTTTTCGAGGAACCTGGCATCGAGGAGTTCAACCACGGCGGGGGCAACGTCGGGAAGCATGGTGTTCGCGAGCTCACCGTCGACGCCCTCGAGGGTGAGGACATCGCTGAGGAGGTCGAGTGTCTCGAGAGCCTTGAGGAAATGCGGTTCGAGGAGGGTGCCGAGGAAGAGCCACTGGCCGTCGGCACACTGGTAGAGGCGATACTTGGCCACACCACCGCGGGCGCCACGTCCGCGCATACGCATGACTTCGCCGGCGCGGAGGGCGCTACCGCTCTGGACAGCGGCGAAACCGTGGAGGCCTGTGCAGACGAGTGACTGACCGGCGCCGGTCTCTGCGCGTTCGACGAGGCCGGCGGCGATGGCGGTGGCAGCGGTCATGGCGTGGCCATAGGCAACCTGGGGTGAGACGAGATGCACGGGTACGCCTTCCCAGCTGAACTGGGCCCAGGCGCCACCAGCGACGGCCGCGAGCAGGGGGTCTTCGTGGGGAAGCTGACTCCAGCGGCCGCGTTCGCCGAACATCGGGAGCCAGACGTGGAGCAGCGCCGGGAAGGCAGCGGCGAGGGTGTCGCGGTCGAGGCCCTGGCGCTCGATGACGCCGGGTGGGTCGTCGAAGATGACAACATCGGCACGACTGACGAGGTCAAGGATCTGTTGCTGGCCGTCGAAACTGTCGCGGTCGATGGTGACGAGGCGCTTGTTGCGGCTCCAGGTGATGTAGCCGGGGTGGTCCTGCAGGCGGTCGCCACCGGGGCTTTCGACCTTGACGACATCGGCGCCATGGTCGGCAAGGATCATGGTGGCCATGGGACCGGCGACGCCCTGCGTGCAGTCGACGATACGTACTCCCTCAAACGCTCCGGGCATGGTGGGGAAGTATACGGAGCGGCGAGTTGACGGTCGCGGGGCTATTCCTGGAAGAGGGCAGCGGGCTCGATGCGCTCAAGGCCGAGGCGCTCGAAGTCGCGGTCGTACGAACACAGGGACGCCTGCCCCCGGCGCCGGACTGCGGCAGCGTTGTAGGCGTCGATGAAGTCGACACTGGTCGCCGCATAGGACTGGATGGCCTCGCGCACCATGTCCTTGCGCTCGATCTGAAGGGATTCAATGTCGACAAGATCGATGAGGGCGGCAGCGATACGTTCCCGGGGGGCTCTGAAGAGAGATCGGAGCGTCCACGCAAGCTCGGCCAGGACCCGGTGGGTGGTCCAGCAGGCGAGATCACCGGCAACCAACCGCCTCATGAGCGAGCGGCAGTCTTGCGATGCCTGATCGTCTCCATCGTCGAGCGTGCGGAGGATGACGTTCGTGTCGAGAAAGACCGGAGCAGGAGGCTGCGTCACAGGCGTCCACGTTGGATGGCGCGTTTCGCGACGTCGGCAGCCACATCTTCACGCGCAGCCGACCAGTCGGTTATCGGCTGCTTTGCCGTGAACGTCCCCATGTGACGAAGGAAGCCGCTCTCCACGGGACGGATGGTGGCATGGCCATCAACGACCTCGAACTCGACCGTCGAGCCCTGTCCGACGCCGAGGTGTTCCCGCACCACCCTGGGGAGCGTGATCTGGCCCTTGGATGATATTCGTGCTCTTACCTTTGCCACTCGCCTTACCTCGCTTATTCATCTTACAACACCAGGCAGGAGCGAAACGGAAGCCTCGCGTAGGATTGCGGCGACTGCAAGACAGGGAGCACACGAGATGTTGAACGCCGTCCAGCTTGGGAAGAACAGTGGCCTGCGGGTATCAGAGCTGGGGCTGGGGACGATGAACTTTGGGAAGCCGGGGCGCGGCCACCAAGGTGACTGGACGCTGGACATCGACCAGGCGCGGCCAATCTTCAAGGCGGCGCTGGAGCACGGGCTCTTCTACTTCGACTGTGCGGATGTGTACGGGATCGGGGCGTGTGAAGAGGTGGTGGGGGAGCTCCTGAAGGAGCTGGCGCCGCGCGAGGAGTACGTGCTGGGAACGAAGATCGCAAACCCGATGGGGCGAGGTGCAAACTCGGGAGGGCTTTCGCGGAAACACATCATGGAAGGGGTGGACGCGAGCCTGAAGCGGCTGGGCCACGACTACATCGACCACCTGGTGATTCACCGGCACCCGCATGGCATCCGGGGCAGCGTGGAGACGCCGATCGAGGAGACGATGGAAGCCCTGCACGACGTGGTGAAGGCGGGCAAGGTGCTCTACCTGGGGGCCTCGTCGATGTTCGCCTGGCAGTTCACCGAGTTGCAGATGACGGCAGAAAAGCACGGGTGGACGAAGTTCATCTCGATGCAGAACCACTACAACCTGATCTATCGCGAAGAGGAACGGGAGATGAACCCGTATTGCGCCAGTCACGGTGTGGGCATTACGCCGTGGTCGCCGCTGGCGCGGGGGATCCTGACGGGGGCGTACAAGGGCGGTTTCGACCAGGGGACGACGGCACGGTCGACGGGTGGTGACCGGCGGCGGACGGAGAGCCTCTACCGCGGCGAGATGGACTTCGCGATCGCCGACCGCGTGGGTGAGGTAGCGCAGAAATACGAGAAGGCGCCGGCACAGATCGCGCTGGCATGGATGATGAACAAGCCGGAGATCACGGCGCCCATCGTCGGAGTCTCGAAGATCGAACAGCGTGACCAGCTTGTGACGGCGGCAGAGATCTCGCTCGCCGAGGAGGACGTG
>JAGQGZ010000075.1 GCA_020432105.1 Dehalococcoidia bacterium
GCCTTCGACAGGGCGGAGCTCAAGGCCACCATCGCCACCGCCCGCCGCGAGGCGGAGAGCGCCTTCGGCGACGGGCGCCTACTGATCGAGCGGCTGATCGCCCGGCCGCGCCATGTCGAGGTGCAGGTGCTGGGCGATAGCGCGGGGAACGTCCTTCACCTGGGTGAACGCGAGTGCAGCGTGCAGCGGCGCTATCAAAAGCTCATCGAGATCGCTCCCGCACCCGGCCTCCCCGCCGAGTTGCGCGAATCGATCACGAAAGCAGCCGTCCGCATCGCCCAGCAGGTGGGCTACCAGAACCTCGGCACGTTCGAGTTCCTCCTGGAAGCGGCTCCAGGTGGTCCCGGGCGTTTCGTCTTCATCGAGGCGAATGCGCGGCTGCAGGTCGAACACACCGTGACGGAAGAGGTGACCGGGATCGACCTCGTCCAGGCACAGATTCGCCTGGCCGATGGGGCGACCCTTGCTGACCTCGGATTGGTGGTAGAGGACGCGCCCCGGATCAGGGGCTATGCCATCCAGGCGCGCGTGAATATGGAGACCATCGGCAAGGACGGAACGCCCCATCCGGCCAGCGGCACCCTCGCCCTGTACCAGCCGCCGGGCGGTCCCGGCATTCGCACCGACGGCTTCGGATACAGCGGCTACCGGACGAATACCCTCTACGACTCCCTCCTGGCCAAGGTCATCGCGCATACCTCGGCGGACGACTTTCCTGCTGCGGCCAGGCGACTCTCGCGGGCGCTGGGCGAGTTCCAGGTCGCCGGGCTCGACACGAACATCCCCTTCTTGCGGGCGATCCTTGACCACGAGGACTTCGGCGCCGCGCGGATCACGACACGCTGGGTCGATGAGCACGTGGCGGAGCTCGCCGAGGCGGTGGCAAGCGTGCAGTCGAGCGCCCCGGGCGCTGAGACTGATCGCGACGGCTTCGCGGGGGCGCGGGTGGACAGCCGGGATCCCTTGGCGCTGTTCGCCCACGACGCCTCTGTCAAAGCAGCCTCAGCTGTGGCTGCCGAGCCGAGAGTCGATCCGCTCGCCAAGGCGCCCCAGGGGACGACGGCAGTCGTCGCACCGATCCAGGGAACGATCGTCTCGCTCGACGTTGCAGTTGGGGATGAAGTCCGGGCCGGGCAGCAGGTGGCGGTTGTCGAGGCGATGAAGATGGAGCACGTCATCCTCGCCGAACACAGCGGCATCGTTCGCGACGTCACGATGGCAGTCGGCGATGTTGTCCGGGCAGGCTATCCTCTTGCCTTCATCGAAGAGGCCGAGGTTGAAGGCGGCGAACTGCACCAGGACACCGCCATCGACCCCGACTACATACGCCCCGACCTCCAGGAGACCATCGAGCGGCACAGTCATACTCTCGATGAGAACCGTCCCGAGGCAGTCGCGAAGCGGCACGCCCGTGGCTACCGGATGCCGCGAGAGAACATTGGGCAGTTAGTCGATGAGGGTTCGTTCAAGGAGTACTGGCCGCTGATCGTTGCGCGCCAGCACCAGCGGTACGACATGGAGACGCTCCGGAAGGACACACCGGCAGACGGCCTAATTGCCGGGACTGCTTCCATCAACGGTCATCTTTTCGACGACGAGCGATCGCGAGCGATTGTCGTGCACTACGACTACACCGTGCTCGCCGGCACCCAGGGCGGCCGTAACCACTACAAGCAGGACCGGATGTACGAGCTCGCGAAGCGATTCCGGCTACCGCTCGTGCTCTTTGGCGAAGGCGGTGGTGGCCGCCCCGGCGACGACTACACCGGCCCCCGAGTTGCCTTCGACACCGACACGTTTACGACGTTTTCGCAGCTCAGCGGGCTGGTGCCCCTGATCGCAGTCATCAACGGTCGCACCTTCGCGGGGAACACGGCACTGGTGGCCTGTTGCGACGTGATTATCGCGACCGAAGGTTCGACGGTCGCCATGGGCGGACCCGCGATGATTGAAGGGGGAGGGCTCGGCGTGTACACACCCGAAGAAGTCGGGCCGATGGAGTTCCAGGTCCCCAATGGGGTCGTCGACATCCTCGCCAGGGACGAGGAAGAAGCGGTCGACATCGCGAAGAAGTACCTCTCCTACTTCCAGGGACCTGTCGACGACTGGGAGGCGAACGACCAGCGGCCCCTCCGCCACGTAGTGCCCGAGAACCGTCTCCGCCTTTACGACATGCGGGAGATCATCCGCACCATCGCCGACCGGGACTCCGTGTTGGAGATCCGCGAGAAGTTTGGTGTCGGCGTAATCACCGCCTTCATCCGGGTCGAAGGCCGTCCGATGGGCGTGATAGCGAATAATCCCCACCACCTGGCCGGTGCCATTGACTCCGACGGGGCGGACAAGGGCGCTCGCTTCATCCAGCTCTGCGACGCCTTCGATATCCCCGTCCTCAGCCTCATGGACTGTCCCGGAATGATGGTGGGCCCTGACGTGGAACGCACGGCCCTGGTCCGCCACTGCGTCCGCATGTTCAACGCCGGTGCCAACCTGACCACGCCGCTGTTTGGTGTCGTCGTCAGGAAGGCCTATGGGCTCGGGGTACAGGCGATGTGCGGGGCCAGTTCACTCGTGGGATTCTTCACCGTCGCCTGGCCGACAGCCGAGTTCGCCGGGATGAACATCGAGGGGTCCGTGAAACTCGGTTACCGCAAGGAACTCGCCGCGATTGAGGACCCGGAAGAACGGAGACTGGAGTTTGAGAACCGCGTGGCGAGGGCCTACGAGAACGCCAAGGCGATCAACGCTTCGGCGGGCGGAGGCATCGACGATGTGATCGACCCTGCCGCGACCCGCGACTGGATCGCCCAGAGCCTCCGCCGCATGCCGCCGGTTCCTCAGAGGACCGAGAAGAAGTACCCGTACATTGATACCTGGTAGGACTCACCCGCCGCTGCCCCAGATTGAGGCCCTTCGAACCTCGCCCTGGGAGATGACGGGTCACTCGTCACGCATTAGCAGAGCCGAGGCTGGCACGTTGCGACGACACGTCCACTGTCGGCTGTGACGGACGCGAGTTGAGCGCCGTCAGGACGCGGGGCGGACGGACTCCAGCTGCCCTCGCAGTCGGTGTCACCCTGTGCGGGTCGTTGCCGGTCTTCCTGACTGGTGCGCTGTCGGTGCAGCTTCGCGCTGACCTCGGCTTTTCTGCTGCACTTCTCGGGGTGGCAGTGGCAGCGTACTTCGCGGTGTCAGCTGTCAGCTCCGCCTACATGGGGCATGCTGCCCAACGGATCGGACTCTATCGCAGCATGGGTATCGCCGCCGCTCTCGCCTGTGGGTCGATGCTCGTGGCGGCTGCGGCCTTCAACTACGCATCTCTCGTCGTCGCCACAAGCCTGGCTGGACTCTCTAACGCACTTGCTCAGCCGGCCGCGAATGGTGTGATCATTCGGGACGTCCCGGAGGGCCGTCGGGGGCTGTCGTTTGGGATCAAACAGTCGGCCATCCCCATCGCGACGCTGACCGGGGGCCTCGCGGTTCCCCTTGTGGCGCTTACGGTGGGCTGGCGCTGGGCCTACCTTCTCGCTGCCATTGGGGCTGCTGGGACGGCAATCCTCGCGTTGCGACAGGACAGAGACTCCGGGACCGAGATCACCCGGCCGATGCCAGCTGCGAAAGGGGGCCTGGAGTACCGACCCTTGCTTGTGCTCAGCATCAGTGCTGCATTGGGGGCCGCGGCAGCCACGAACCTCGGCTCGTTCGTCACCGCATCTGCCGTTGACCTCGGTGCCAGCGAGGCAGCCGCCGGGCTGTTTCTTGCTGGAGGCAGCATCCTCGGTATCAGCATGCGTCTCTGGTCTGGCTGGATAAGCGATCGTCGCGTCGGCGATCCACTCACGCTGGTGGCGTTCTTGCTCGCCGGCGGAACAGTTGGTTATGCCCTGATGTCCGTGGGCTGGATGTGGCTGTTCGTTCCGGGCGTCGCGCTGGCGTTCGGGCTTGGCTGGTCCTGGCCGGCCATGTTTCAGTTCGCCGTTTCTCGCCGGAACCCAGCCACCGCCGCAGCCGCAACCGGAGTCACCCAGAGCGGCGTGTACCTGGGAGGCGTCACTGGACCGATTGTTTTCGGTCTCATCGTCGACCACGGTACTTACACCGCAGCGTGGCTAACGGCAGGAACAGCGGCTGCCTGTGCCGCCGTCGGGATCACCCTGGGACGGCGAATGCTTGCTGCGACCCCCGCTCTGCTCGATTCGAATCCAGAGAGCCAAAGAGGCAGCCCCGACCGATGATTATCGTCAACTGCAACCTAATACCGGGGGAGGGACTCGAACCCTCACGCCTTGCGGCCACGGATTTTAAGTCCGCTGCGTCTGCCATTCCGCCACCCCGGCCTCCGTCCATTATCCCGCTGGCCAACGTCTCGCGCTCATCTCAGTGTCCAACCGTCCGGCGTCTCCAGTACCTCTTCGGCCTCGGCGAGCATGTCGAGATGCCCCTGGATTGTCGAGAGAATCTGCCACGGCCGGCGTGCTGCTGCCCGGCGATAGAGTGCCTCGCAGAGATCCCACGTACTCAGGGGGTGCCGCTGCGAGAGAAGGCTGCGAACCTTTGCTGTCCGGCTGTCGATTGCCACCAGGTTCGCATCTATGCGATCCCTCACGTCCCCGAACGGATCCCCGTGCCCCGGGAAGCACATGGTCAGCTCGAGGTCCCGAATTCGCCGCAACGACGCATGGAATGCGGGCAGGCTTCGAAAACGCCAATCCCCATCGTTCCCGGCGTTCGGTAGCGCCTGGATCGCCGGAGTCGGCGTGATTTCCGGCAGCAGTTGGTCCCCCGAAAACAACCACCCCTCAGCGTTCTCCACGACAACCAGGTTGCCGGGCGTGTGGCCGGGCGACATGATCGCCTCCAATTCCGCCGCTAGCCAGGTCTCCTCCACGCAGGCTGCCGGCTTGAAGGGCTCGAACCGCAACGGCGTCGGCCATCGGTCATTCGAACCACCCGGCGGGTAGTTATCGGACGCCGCTCGCGATGCCCAGTCGAACCGCCGCCGCAGACCCGCCATCATCTCCGCGGCCATCTCCTCGGGGGCCCCCGAGCTTTCTACGTACGTCTCCATGGCATGGAGTTCACCTGGCCGATGCAATGCCGGGTTCGCAACCAGGCTCGTGTCGGCCTCGCCGGCCACCACCGGCACACCGATGCTTTGCCAACGTGCTCCGAGGCTCGCGTGGTCGATATGCCCGTGCGTCACCACCACGATCTCGGGAGTCCATGGTAACGCCGCCTGTAGCTCCTCCCAGGCGCCACGGTAGTCCGGCCCCGTATCGATAAGGACCCGTCTGCCTCCCGACTCCACCGCATACACCACGTTGTAGTGGAGTCGTATTGCCTGGACGTCAGCCATCGTTGTGAGTCTACCGGCAGGCCTCCGTTCGCCCATCTGCCCGCTCTACCGTTACCATCGGCCAACGATTGTGGAGGATGGCGTGACTGAAGCTGTTGGTGAGCGACTTTCGGAGGCAGACGTAGCGGGGATCCGGCGCGCTGCCGAAGCCATCCAGGCGAGCGTCGAGCGGGTCATCGTTGGCAAAGCCGATGTTGTGCGGTTTGCCATGGTTGCCGTCCTCTGCGAGGGCCACATCCTCTTCGAAGACGTCCCCGGAATTGGCAAGACCACCATGGCGAAGGCGATTGCCAGGTCCATGGGCTGCAGCTTCAAGCGCATTCAATTCACGCCCGACCTGATGCCCGCCGACATCACGGGCATCCACTTCTACAACCAGAGGACCGGCGAATTCCAGTTCCGCGAAGGGCCACTCATGAGCCAGGTCGTCCTCGCAGACGAGATCAACCGGGCCACGCCCCGCACGCAGAGCGCCCTTCTCGAAGCGATGGAAGAACGCCAGCTCACCGTCGAAGGCGAAACCACCATCCTCCCGCGGCCATTCCTGGTCATGGCCACCCAGAACCCTGTCGAACTGGAAGGTACTTTCCCGCTGCCTGAGGCTCAGCTCGACCGGTTCCTCCTCAGGCTCGAACTCGGCTACCCCAATGAGGATGATGAAGACCAAATCCTCGCCCGCTTCGAATCAGAAAACCCGCTGGACGAGCTCACGCCGGCAGTCAGTGCCGAGGACCTCATTGCCCATTCCCGGGCGCTGGGGAAGCTCCATGTCGACCCTTCCATCCGCCGCTACGCAGTCCAGATCGTTCGCGCCACCCGCGACGAAACCGCGTTCGAACTCGGGGCAAGTCCCCGGGCAAGCCTTGGCCTCTTCCGCGCGTCTCGTGCTCATGCTGCCATCAACGGCCGCGACTTCGTGCTCCCCGATGACGTAAAGACCATGGCCCCCCACGTTCTCGCCCACCGCCTCATCCTCAGTACCAACGCCCGCCTGCGTGGCCGCGACACCCGAGAGGTCCTCGCCGACCTCCTGGAGCGCATTCCGGTGCCCGTGGAGCGCTAAGTGCCCCTACGCGAATTCTGGGTCTTTTTCGGCGTCGGGCTCACCCTGATCGGCCTCGCCGCGGGCTCCACCATCATCACCTCTACCGGCCTTGTCATCTTTACGGTGGGCGGCATCGCCAGGTACTGGAGCAACCATCTCTTCGACAGGGTCTCGCTCACGCGCTCACTCGGCGAACGCCGCACCTTCGTCGACGAGCCCGTGAACCTCCATGTCGAACTGGAAAACCGCAAACCGTTGCCGCTGCCCTGGTACGAATGGCGCCTCGCGGTCGCCGACCACACCGCCATCGACGGTGAGGCACTCGCCGCCTCGGCCTCGCCGGGGTTCAGCTTCCTCCGGCGCCGGGGTGCGATTGGCTGGTACGAAAAGCAGGCCTGGGACTTCAGCCTTTCCATCTCCGAACGTGGCTATCACCAGTACGGCGGAGCCACGATCAGCTCTGCGGACATCCTTGGGATCTTCCCGCGCCAATATGAAGACCGCGATCTCGACCACCTCGTCGTGTTTCCCCGCGTCTACGCGCTCAGCGACCTGGGCATCGACGCCGAGCGGCCCTTCGGCGAGATGCGCGGGCGCATTCGAATGTACGAAGACCCGTTGCGTATTGCCGGGCTCCGCGAATTCCGGCCCGGCGATTCCCTGCGCCGCGTCGACTGGAAGGCAACCGCCCGCCGCGGTGACCTCACCTCACGCATCTATGATCCGGCCGCCTCCCGCCAGGTCTACATCATGGTCAACATCGATACCCTCACCCACGCCTGGGAGGGCTACCTCAAGGACGAACTTGAACGCACGGTGTCGACCGCTGCATCCGTCGCCGTCTGGGCTGCCGGCCAGAAGCACGCTGTCGGACTCCTAGCCAATGGCTCGTTCCCCGAAGCTGACCGCCCAATTCGACTCCCCCCGTCCAGCGCTCGCGAACAGGTCACACGCATCCTCGAAGCGTTGGCCATGGTTCAGCCCCTCACCCTGAATATGCTCGCCGAGACCATCCACCGCGAGTCCGGCAAGATCCCCATCGGGTCGACCATCGTCGTCGTTGCCTCGCTCGTGCCCGACAGTCTCGCTGGTGCCCTTCTCCGGCTCCAGGACGAGGGCCACTCGGTCTTCCTCCTCGCGACGTCCGATCGGATCGATCCGGCGAACCTTGTCGGCATTCGCATGCAGTCCGTCGTCCGTGCCTTCGAACGGATGCAGCCTGTTGCCCCCCAGGACGTCGGCCGATGATCGGCATTCTCGCGATTCTTGCGGCCACCGTGGCCGAGGCGCTCGCCTTCTACTGCGGCGCCGAGATCTTTGCCAATGGCTACGACGTCGAACACACCGGCGCCTATGCCCCCAACGCCGTTACCTTTGCGGTTGTCGCCCTCGTCGGGTTCTCGCTCCCGAGGATTGGCGAGGAATTCGCTCTCCCGCGGCGCGTTGCCTACGCGATTGTCGGTATCGTGACGTTCCTCCTGCTCTACGGCACCTTCCGGATCGAGTTCGCGGGTGACCTTGCCCTCTGGGACTGGAGTTGGGTCGCAGACTTCCTGCGCAGCGCCGAAGCCACCACCAGGGATGGAGCCCCGGCCATCTTCGGTGGGTTCTTTCTCATCGTCTGCTTTGCGCGCGCTGCCTGGCGGGGCGGCGAGGATCTGGAGCTTGAGGCCGTCCCGGCTTCGCTTGGCATCTGGCTCGTGCTGGTCCTCGTGGTCGTCATCTTCGGGGCCAACAGCGACAGAGGTGCAGAGATCGGCCGGGGTGCCGCCGCCTTCTTCGCCTTTGCCGTGATCGCAATGGCTCTCTCGCAATCCGCCCTCTCGGGCGCCACCATAGGCCGCATCCGCGCAGGTGGCGTCACCGGCCTGCTCATCCTTGGCACCGTCGTTGCAACGCTCCTGGGGCTTATCGTCTTCGGCTTCTTCGTCGGCGTCGCCGGCGATGAGATCGGCGCCGTGATCTACACCGTTGTCGGTGCCGTTGCGTTTGTCATCCTCACGCCCGTCGCCTGGGGCTTGTCCTGGCTCTTTGGGCTCCTTATTCCTGAAGGTGCGTTCTTCAACCAGTTGGTCAATGACGGGATCCTTGGCGAGCCGGAACCTCTCGCTGGCGAAGACGACGCGACCGATGAAGGAGAGGCTGCCTGGCAACGCTTCCTCCGGTTCCTCGTCCGCCTGGGGTTGATCGGCATTGCGGCAGCGATCGTGATCGGCCTTCTCGTCCTCGTCATCAGGATCAAACGCCGCGGTGAGCGATTGCGCGAGGCTGACCCCGTCCATTCGACTGCCGGTAGCCTGGGCGCCGACCTGGCGGCGGGAATCCGCTCGCTCTTCTCCAGGGGCCGTCACGACGCCGCTGTTGGGGCCCGTGAGGGCATCTACGGTCTCTACGCCGAAATCCTCGAAGACGCCGGGCGTCGGGGCACCACCCGGCCCCCATCGCGCACCCCCGAGGAACATGCTCCGGCACTCGTCGCCGTGTACCACACCGGTGTCACCGATGAGATCACGCTGGCATTCGAACAGGCTCGCTACGCGGGGCGTGAAACCGATCCTCACCTGGTCGCCGAGCTGCAGCGTCGCTGGGAGCAGTCCCGCATTGTCCCCGGGACCTAGGCGCGGTTTTCCAGGCGCGCCCATCCATCGCCAAACGCCACCACTTCCGGGACGGCCAGCGACGTGTTCCGTTGGGCGGCGAAATGCACATCCCCGCCGAACCCGATCTCGGCTGTTCGGCGTCCGTGTACCGAGGCTCTCAGGGCCCGCGCACTCTTGTCCGTCTGTTGGGGCAGGCTCGCCGCGATCCAGTCCTCGTACCCGGCCGTCTCTATGGCGAGGCCTGCCGCGTCGCCCGTGTCGGCGCCCCTGGAGTGCACCAGCACCCGCTGCACAATCTCCGCTGCCGTAGCAAAGTCCTCAAGCGCGAACCGCCGCCCGCCTGCGTTGCCCGCGCAGACGATGGCAATGGTCTCGTGTTCCGCCGCCGCCGTCGCCACTGCCTCGAGATTGGCCAGCGCCCCGGCGAGCACCCGACCCTGGCCGGCAACAGCGCAAAACGCTCTCGTCCCGTTCGTCGTAAACAGCACCGCCGGCTTCCCTGCCGGGCTTGCCTCCCGTATCTCCAGTGGCGAATTGCCGTAGTCGAACCCCTCGGGCGCGAGTCCGTTCACCTCGCCGCACAGCAGCCTCCCGTCACGCTTCGCGATCTCACGCGCCTCTGCTTCGCTGGCAGCCACGACCACGTCCGTAACACCTGCGCTGAACATCGTGGCGAGAGTCGTCGTTGCCCGGAGAACATCAACAACGACATAACAGTCTGCCTCCATTAACTGGGCTTCCGCGGGAAGGACCGCGATATCGATGAATTGGCTCAAGACTTTACGCAACCGGTCGGGTGACTATTCATGCAAGTGCTATCCTAGCCTCCGATGGACCCCCACCCCATCGGCGTGTTCGATTCAGGCATCGGTGGTCTCAGTGTTGTCCGCGCGCTCCAGTCCCTGGCCCCGCACGAGCGAATCGTCTACTTCGCCGACACCGACTGGTTTCCCTACGGTGGCCGGCCCGAGGCCGAGATTCGTAAGCGCTCCTTCGCGATAGCCCGGCGGCTGATGGATGCCGGCTGCAAACTCATCGTGGTCGCCTGCAATACCGCCTCTGCCGCTGCCCTCAAGGACCTCCGGGAGGCTTCCCCTTTGCCGTTCGTTGGTATGGTGCCTGGCCTCAAGAGCGCTGCTTCCTCTTCCCGGCACGTCGTCGTACTTGCCACACCCGGAACGCTCCGCGGCGAACTCTACGCGGAGGTGGAGCACCGCTTCGCGAACGGCGTCAGGGTCGTTGACGTCTCCGGCGCCAACCTCGCCGCAATCGTCGAAAGCGGTCTCGCCGGCACAGCCACTGCCCGCACCGCGGTGCGCGCCGTTCTCGGCCCCGCGATCGAAGCTGGTGCCGATACCGTTGTCCTTGGTTGCACCCACTACGCTTTCCTTGCCGCTGACATAGCCACCGAGTTCCCCGGCCTTGCCATCATCGACACGAGCGAGGCCGTGGCTCGCCACGCTCTCCGGGTGCTTGCCGACGCCGGGCTCGAAGCCCCGCCGAACAACGAAGGTGGCCTCGACCTGATCGTCTCCGGAGACCGGGAGCAGTTTCGCACGGCCATGCACTCCGTCGGCTTCGCCGGCGAACCCGCCGAGGCCGCGTCGTGAATTTCTATGAGCGTCTTACCCGGCGCAGCCGCGAGACCGATTCCGTGGTCTGCGTCGGACTCGACCCCCATTTCGGACGCATGCCCGTCGCGGAGATCGCTGCACACAACCTTCGCGTCATCGAGGCGACCGCCCCATACGCCGCCTGCTACAAGCCCAACTTCGCCTTCTACGAGCAGTACGGCATCGATGGCCTGCGCGCCCTCCAGGAGACCGTCGCCGCGGTTCCCGGTGACATCCCTGTCCTCGGCGACGTGAAGCGTGGTGATATCGGCTCAACCGCAGCGGCCTACGCTCGTGCTGCCTACGAGGTCTGGGGATTCGATGCCGTCACTCTTCATCCCTACATGGGCCTCGAATCCGTGCGCCCCTTCCTCGAATACCCGGACAAAGGGATCTTCATCGTCTGCCGCACGTCAGCCAACGAAGGTGCCACCGATCTCCAGGAGTCCATGCTTGAGTCCGGGATCCGGCTCTATGAAGCAGTGGCGAACATCGCCACCACCTGGTCTCCCATAATCGGTCTTGTCGTCGGTGCTACTGCCCCGGCCGAGATCGCTCGCGTCCGTGCTCTCGCTCCCGATGCACCGCTCCTCATCCCCGGCGTCGGCGCCCAGGGTGGTGATGCTGGTGCCGCAATCCGCGCGGCGGGTCACCGGCCCGGTAGCCTCCTTGTCTCTTCCAGCCGCGGGATCTACTACGCAGAAGACCCGGCCGCCGCCGCCATCGAACTCCGGGACGAACTCCGGCGCGCCTCCGCCCGGGCGTGATCATGGAAATCGCCATTGGCGAAAAGTACCGAATGCGCCGCAAACACCCCTGCGGAAGCTTCGACTTCGTGGTCTATCGCGTCGGTGCCGACATCGGGATCGAGTGCCTTGGCTGCAAGCGCCGCGTGATGCTCGAACGCCTCAAGTTCGAATCTCGCGTCAAGACTCGGCTTCGGGCCGAATCGTGAAAGCCGCGCCCCCTGCAAGAGTCGCACTCCTCGAGCAGCGACCTTTCCGCATGCTTTCGATCAGCCGGTTCCTTTCGCGGGTCGCCAGCAACGCGCTCAACTTTGCCCTCGTCCTCCTCGTCGTCCAGGAAACCGAACGCGCCCTCATGAGCGGCCTCCTCGTTCTCGCCCTCGTCATTCCCGCGACGGTCAGTGGCATAGCTGCCGGGGTCGCAGCGGATGTTTTCCCCAAGCGCCTCCAGATCCTCATCGCCGATCTGCTTCGCGCGGGAGCCTGCCTCGTTTTCGCCTCCCAGGAGGCCTCGGTCATCGGCTATTTCGGTATCGCCGTCGTACTGTCCACGTTTACCCAGTTCGCCGGTAGCGCCGAGGGCGCCATCCTTCCGCACATCGTCGATCGGCAATATCTGGCTCGTGCCAATGCCATCAGCCACGCGGTGGCCGGCACTGCCCAGATCGCCGGTTTCGCTATCCTCACCCCCCTCGCCCTTCGTGTATTCGACAGCCCCGACACGCTCTTCTATATCTCCGCCGGCTTCTTCATCCTCGCCGGTGGCTATGCGCTCGCCATTGGCCGCCAGGCGAAACCCCCGGTGGTGGACCAGGCCGGAGACCTCCGCGATCCCTGGTACGCCGCCGGTTGGCGGGAAATGCACCGTGACCGCCGTGTCTTCCAGGCAGCGGTCGAACTTACTGTCATCGGGGCGGCGCTCATCATTCTCGGCGGCCTCATTCCCACCTTCATCACCGACGTGCTCAACCTCCCCGTCGAGATCGGCGTGCTCGTACTCTTGCCCGCCGCCATTGGTGTAGTCCTCGGGTTGCAGCTGGCGAACTTCCTCGCCCATCGCATTCCCATCACCCTGCTCAGCCGCACCGGCTATCTCGGGTTCATTGGCTGCCTGGCCCTGCTAACCTTCGCTCGCCAGGAAGCTGAATTCCTTGGCGGTTACGGTGCCTTTGCCTGGCTCGATTCGGTCGAAATCGGGAACTTCGACAGCACAAGCGTTCTCGCAGCGACTCTCGTCGCTCCACTCGGCTTCTTCTACGCACTCGTTGCGGTTGCCGGCCAAACAGTCCTCAACGACCTCGTCCCCCTGAGCATGCAGGGTCGCGTTCTCGCTACGCAGGGCGCTATGGCGGCGATCGCCTCGTCCGTCCCTGTCCTTGTTGCCGGTGCTCTCACCGATCTGACCGGTGTCACGTTCGTTATGGCGGTGCTCTCATTGACCATCGCCGTGGTCGCCTACACCACAATCGCCCGCCCCGGCCGCACTCGTATTGAG
>JAGQGZ010000076.1 GCA_020432105.1 Dehalococcoidia bacterium
CCTTGGCCCAGGCCGTGCGGATGTAGTCCTGGCGCAGGACCTCAAGCATCTGGGTCCGGGTCAGGCGCATCACCGTCCCGGAGAGGTTGACTCCGAGGAGCAGTGCCGGCCAGAAGAAGTACCAGAGGTGGCTCACCGGCCCCTGCGACCACTTGACGTAAAGCAGCGGCGGCGACCAGCCGAACCACATGATCGGGAAGACCACAAGCAGCGTGGCGGTGAAGAAGTAGGGGATGGAGAGCGCGAGGATCGCGAAGCTCCGGGCGATGTAGTCGGCCGAAGTGTCCTGGCGTATTGCGGAAAGGATGCCGATGGGCAGGGCAATCGCGAGGCTGATCAGGATCGAGTAGAGACCGAACTCGAAGGTGACCGGGAGCCGGTTCTTTAGCTCCTCTGTGACCGGGGCACCGGTCCACGGGGACTTGCCGAGATCACCCTGGAGGACGTTCAGCGAGTAGTCGACGAACTGGGTAGCGAAGGGCTTGTCGAGCCCCAGCTGCTCCTCCAGTGCTGCCCTATCCTCTTCGTCCGCGTAGGGATTCTCGGCGAGGATGAGTTCGACAACGTCGCCGGGGGCCATGCGGATCACGAGGAAGGTCGCGAAGAGCACGAGTACCAGCGTGGGCAACCCGAGGAGGAGTCGGCGGACGATGTATTCGGTCATGGTGCATCCCGCAAATGGTCTTGGTGGAGAGAGTACGGGCCTGCCAGTGGTGGTGGCAGGCCCGTAGCACTTCCTATGGGGCGAATTTCGGCCAGGGAGCGACTAGACGTCGAGCCAGGCGCCTTCCAGGCGGTTGCTGTAGCCGTCGATCTCCCAGAACCAGTTCTTCACCTCCGGCGCCGCGAAGCGGTGCCGGTTGGTGGTGAACATGAACTTCATCGGGAAGTCTTCGACGATCATCCGCGATGCTTCTTGGACGATATCGGCGCGGGCCTCCGGATCGAGCTCGGCGGCCTGCTTGTCGATGATGTCGAAGATGTCCTCGTTGTAGTGCTTGAAGAATGCGGACTTGCGGCCGAAGTAGGACGCGAGGTTCTCGTCCGGGTCCGGGTTGTTGAGCGGGACGTGGTGCGACATGAAGTAGTCGTACTTGTACGTCTGGTCGTAGTAGGAGGCCGCTTCCTTCGGCTCGAGCGTGATGTCGACACCGATCTGGGCCAGCTGCTGCTTGAGGACCTCACCGATCTGGTCTGCTTCCGTGGAACCCGTCGCCCAGATCATCGGTCCGGAGACGGTCGGGTTGCCAGCAGCCTCCATGAGTGCCTTGGCGGCTGCGACGTCATACGACTGGCTCTCAACCGGTTCGGTCAGTGCCCATGGCGGATAGATGGGCAATACCGGTCCATAGGTAAGGATGCCATCGCCACTGTAGACGAAGTCGAGCACCGCTTGCGGATCGACCGCGCGGACGATGGCATTGCGGACCTGGATGTCGTCGAACGGCGCCTTGTAGGGACCGGGTTCGGTGCCGGGGGCGGTAGTCGGCGACATCCGCATCTGGCGCCAGAATTGGCGCGGGGCCGAGTCATAGGTAGCGTCCGGCCGACCGCCTTTAATCCGCTCCAATTGCGCAAACGACTCCTTGGTCGCGTGCATCTTCTTGTCGATGAAGAGTGTCGAACGCGTCTCGGCATCGAGGACGATGTCCCAGCTGATGCTATCGACATAAGGAAGGGGATTATTGAACTGGTCCTTTTTCCAGTAGTTGGGGTTGGCCGTGACGCTGACGCGGACGTCCTTCTCCCACTTGTCGAAGATAAAGGGCCCGCTGCCGAGAGCGTTCTCGGTGAGGTCGCCGTACTTCTCGACGGCCTCACGGTTAACGATGACCGTCCAGGGACTGGCCAGGTAGCTCATCATCGGCGCGTAGGGCTTGGACATCTTGAAGGTGACGGTCGTGTCGTCGGGAGCTTCGATGGAATCGACGGCACCGAGGAAGAAGTAGGCGTGCTGATACTTGCCCGCCTCGTCCGTCATCTGGCGCTCGATGCTCCACCTGACGTCTTCGGCAGTGAGCTTGCGGCCGTTGGCCGGGTCGATGTCCTGCCAGGTGATGTTGTCGTGGATGTTGAGTGTGAAGGTCAGTTCATCCGGCTGTTCGGGCAGGCTCGTCGCCATGTCTGTCTGGATCTCGGTAATGTCCGGCGAGAACTTGATCAGGGCGTTGTAGACGTTGGTGCCAAAATTGGCGCAAGTTCCCCAGGTATCGAAATGGGGGTCAAGGCTGCGGATGGCGCCCTGCATCAGGTTCAGGTGGCCTCCGCGCTTAACGACGTCGGTTTCCGGTGTCGCTGTCGGTGTGGAGACTGCGGTTGCGGTCGGGCTGCTGCCGCCGCCACCGCCGCCGCCGCCGTCACCATCGGTATCGTCATCGTCGTCGTCACCACAGCCAACGAGGGTGAGTGTTGCCGCACCGCTGGCAGCGAGAGCGGACCCGCTGAGGAAGCGCCGTCGCTTCCAGTTGCGGGTCCAGAAATTCGATCGGTCTTGCAAGATTCCCTCCTAGTGGTGCCTGGCTGGAGGTAGCGGCACGCAGAGGTACCGACCCCATCCGAGCGATCGATGTAAGGCATACAGACGGTTCATGCCGTTGTCAACTACTTGGCCTCAAGCTAAATGTCTTCTTCGGAATCGAATTGTCTCCGGTCATGCATGCCACCTGAATGGCCTGACCACGTACCCGGCCTTGCCTGAATCCGGGGCACTCGCGCGCCCCCTGTGCCTGGTTCGCGGCTACTGGTAGTACGTTCGCGGGCCATATCGCGATCTGTCGTAGCGAACACCGGCCGGCAGCGGACGAAAGAGGCCCGGCCAAACTGGCCGGGCCCCACCTCGTAGCACTCCTGTCGTTGGGCAACTTCCTTGTAGGTGCCCAACGCCTCATTGGATGGACAGGCTCCCCCTGGAGTCCCGGACCCTGGCTATTCGACGATGAAGTCGCCAGACATGGTGTCCGGGTGGACGTCGCACCGGAAGAAGTAGGTTCCCGGTTCGGCTGGCGTGGTGAATGTGAACTCTCGCGTATCCACGCCTGTGAAGATGTCCCCGACGAAGATGGCCTCGCTGCCCTCGGACGATTGGTAAAAGGCGACGTTGTGCAGCATGTCGGCGTCGTCGTTGTCGAGCGTCACCGTGATTTCCTGGCCCGCCGGGGCTCGCAACTCATCCTTGTCGAACTTCAGGTCCTTTGCCACCAGTTCGAGTTCGGTTGCAGCACCGTTGTCGACTGTCGCCGCAGCGTCGTTCGTGGGTGTCGCCCCTGCATCGTCATCTGAATCCCCACCGCCGCAGGCAACCGCTGCCAGCATCAGCACACCGGCCAGGATGACCAACGTGAGCCCAAACCGTGAAGGACGTAATCTAGCGCTAAACATCATTCGTTCCTCCTACTGAGCCGGGTATGTCCGACCTCTTTGTGAAACGTGTCACGAATTTGCCTACCGTCAATAATTATGGGTGCGTCAATGCATGGCCCGTTAGCGCTTCGGTGGGCGATTTACCCTGATGGCAGGAGACGAGACCGGTACGAGGTGCCATGACCGACAACGATGCAGTCTTCACACGGCAGGGCGATACCTGGCTGCCGACCCGGCTCGCTCTCTCACCCTGGAGCCCCGACCTGATCCATGGTGGCCCCACCGGCGCTCTCATCGCTCGCGCCGTTGAGGCGCTCAAACCCGACCCTGCTTTCCTTATAGCGCGGCTCACTATCGATATGTTTCGCCCGGTCCCGGCCCGTCCCCTGCGAACCGCCGCCCGCCTTGTGCGAGAGGGCCGGCGTATCGCGGCGGCCGAGGTCTCCGTCTTCGATGGCGAGGTCGAGGTGACCCGGGCCTCGGCCCTGATGCTGCGCACGCAGGATGTCGAAACGCATTCCCCCCATGCCTTCGGCGGCCGTGCCCTGCCGTCACCGGAGTCGGTACCGCTGCGGTCGCTCTTCAGCCGCGGCCGCACCCGCGACCAGGTGCCGCCCGGGTTCCACCTCCATATCGAGGTACGCGCGTTTCGGAATGAGACTGCGAAGGACGGCAGCCGGGCGGTGGGCGCCTGGTTACGTTTCCCCTACCAGCTCTTCGAAGGCGAGGAGGTTACCCCCTACCTCCATGTAGCGGCGCTCGCCGACTTTGCCAACGGCCTCGGCAATATCGGCGCCGGTGAGGGGGCAGGCTTCATCAATTGCGACGTCACCCTCACAGTCCATCGCCCGCCGGCCGGGGAGTGGATTTGCATGGAGGTTGAGGCCGGTGCCGGGCCCGTTGGAGTCGGCTCAAACCACGCCATCCTTTCCGATACAACCGGGGTCTTCGGCAAGGTGACCCAATCGCTCCTGCTCAACCCGCGGGCCCCCGGCCGGGGTTAGATTGCCGGGTGCAGGTCGTCGACCGGCCGGCGCATTCTCGAAGCGATCAGGAACAGCAGCATTGAGGCGAGGAAGGTGCCGACATACATCAGCAGGGCGGCATCATAGCTTCCGGTTCGGTCGAAGATGTAGCCCGCCAGTGTGGGGCTGAGGATCTGGCCAATGGTTTCGACGACCACCACCGCGCCGAGAATGGTCGCAAAGTAGGCCACGCCGAAGGCCCGCGTCAGCAAGAGCGCCTCCAGCATCGGGCCGCCGCCGGTGCCAACCAGCCAGAACGCGAGGAAGACGCCGATTCCAACCGGCCCGGAGTTGAAGAAGAGGATGGTCATCGCCGCTGCCAGGACGGCTCCCAGGGTCATCGCCACGTACTCGAACCGCTTCACCTTGTCGGCCACGAATCCGAAGGCAAGCCTGCTGATAATCCCGGCACCCGCCGCACCCGAGACAATGAACGATGCCGCCCGGCGCGAGAAGCCTTCCGATTCGTAGAACGGCACCTGGTGCACCAGCCACCCGAAGAGCCCGAAGAAGAACAGTCCGAGGCCCGCCGCCAGGACCCAGAAGATGGGCGTCCGCAGGGCTACCCGCGCCGGTATCCCGGTCACCTTCGATGGCGGGGATGTCCCGCTCTCGTCCGCTTCGCCGGCGATCCCGTCGACCCAGGTGCCCGCATCCTCGGGCCGGTTCTTCACCACGAGCAGCCCGATCGGCAGGAAGATCACCGCCGTTGCGATGCCCGCAAAGATGAAACTGCCGTCCCAGTCCCAGACCTCAATCACCAGGCTCATGATCGGGACCACGACGAAACCACCAAGCGAGAAGCCCGTGGCCAACACGCTCAGCGCGACACCTCGCTTCCGGTCGAACCATCGTGAGATCAGCGCCTGGAAGGGGATGAAGAACATCATCTGGCGAAACACGGCGTTGATCGCCTGGTAGACGTACCACTGCCAGAGGCTGCTGGTAGTTGCCAGCAGAAAGCAGGTCAGCGTCGTCATCGTGGCGCCAAGGAGGATCGCGGAGCGTGGGCCGCGTCTATCGATCCACCAGCCAACGAAGGGGCCGGCTATGCCTGCAACGAGGAGAGCCGAGCTGAACCCGAAGGATACCTGCGCCCGCGACCAACCAAAGTCGCTCTCCAGCGGCTCCACGTAGAGGCCGAAGGACCAGAACGAGACACCGCTCCCGAATGCCATCGCCACGACCGACGCTGCCAGCAACCACCAGCCGTAGAAGACACGGGGCTTTGGGACCGCGGGGGCGGCCGATGGAGTCTCAGGTGTCGCCAGGACGTTGCTCCTGCCCGGTGCGGGCGTAAACGTTCAGCATAAGCTCTCGGTAGATTGCGGGACGCGACAGCCGGCGCACCTGACGTTCCCTGTTTCAATCCGTACGCTTCCCCCATGCGCCTTTCCGTCCTCGACCAGTCGCCCATCCGCAAGGGCGGTTCACCCATCGATGCCGTTCGTGAGTCCATCGAACTTGCAAAGCACTGTGAACGGCTCGGCTACCACCGCTACTGGGTTGCCGAGCACCACAGTTCCCAGGGACTCGCCGATGCCAGTCCGGAGATCCTCATCGCCCGGATTGCTGCCGAAACGGAGTCGATCCGGGTTGGCTCCGGCGGCGTCATGCTCTCGCACTACAGCTCGCTCAAGGTGGCCGAGCAGTTCCGCATGCTTGAGGCACTTTCCCCCGGCCGCATCGACCTTGGCATCGGCCGCGCCCCCGGCAGCGACCGGCGCACAGCGGAGGCGCTCTCCGTTGGTCCCGGCGCTCTCGGGATCGAGCACTACCCGGACCAGCTCATGGACCTCTACGGCTGGCTCTCCAACACCCTGCCAATCGCCCACCCCTATCAGCAGATCCGGGCGATGCCGGCGGGTGAGTCGATCCCCGAGCTCTGGCTCCTCGGGTCGAGCGCCGTCAGCGCCCAATATGCCGCTGAGCTGGGCTGGCGTTATTGCTTCGCCCACTTCATCAACCAGGATGGCGGCGAACGCTTCATGCAGTTCTATCGCGACAACTTCGAGCCTTCGCCTATCGTCCCCGAGCCGGAAGGGGCGGTGGGTGTCTCGGCCACCGTTGCCGAGACTGACGAAGAAGCCGAACACCTCAGCTGGAGCCGCTGGGCCTGGCGCCTCAAGAGCCGGCTGGGCCTGGCCGAGGGCGGGATCCCGTCGCCCGAAGAAGCGAAGGCCTACAAGTACTCAGAGCCTGAACTCGACTTCATCGCCTACTCCCGCCACCAGTCCGTCTACGGTTCGCCGGGCCACGTCGCCGACCGTCTGATGGAAGTGGCTGAGCGCTACAAGGTCGATGAGCTCGTTGTCGTCACCATCACTTACGACTTTGAGGCGAGAAAACGCAGTTACGAACTCCTCGCGAGGGAATTCAACCTTGAGCCGCGCAGCTGAGGAACGGCCGTCGAAAGTGGCGGTGGATGCACTCCTGGCGGACCTCGCCCCGCTTCCGGTTCGTGCCCGGGCGATGTTCGGCGGCTACGGCCTGTATATGGAGGACGTGTTCTTCGGGATCGTCACATCTGAGGGCGAGGTCTACTTCCGCACCGACGACGCGACCCGTCCCGAGTATGAGGTGGCCGGCATGCGTCCGTTCCAGCCGAATAACCGGCCGTCGGGCCCGAAGGCCATGCCGCGCAACTTCCAGGTTCCACCGCATGTGCGGGAAGACCAAGCAACCCTCCGTGACTGGGCGGCCCGGGCGGCTACAGCCCGGCGTTAGGGCCGACTATCCGTGCAGGTATTCCTGGGGGTCGATGAAGCTGACCTCACGTACCTCGTCGCAGGGCAGACGCGCTGCCTCTGCGTGCTCACGGATGATCTCCTCGTTTGGCGCCTCGTAGAGACAGATGATCTCGCCCGCCTCTTTGTCCCACATCGAGTGATGCCATGTCACGTTGGGATAGTCTGAAAGGCACCAGGTCGACCGAAGCGCGGCGGCATCGACCTCGTCCTGCGCCAGTTCACCAACCACTCGCCTGACCTTGTAGAGCCCCATTTGTGCCTTCTCTGCCCTTACCGGTACATCTTTTCCCGGATTCGCAAGTATAACGCTCCGGCGTTAGGCCTGTTCGCCCGGTTGCAGCGGCTCGAGCACCGCCTGGAGGTCGCTCGACCTGATCCGCAATGCCCGCTGGCCCGCCAGGCGGCTCGCCCGCAGACGTCCGTCGCGAATCCATCCGCGGACCGTCTTCACGTGTACCCCCAGGTAGTCGGCCGCCTCTTCCGGTGAGTACAGCTTTTCCACGGGGCTCTCGGGCTGCGCCTGGTTGCGTGCGTACTCCTCGATTTCCGCAGCGGTGACGCCGAGCTCCCCGAAGACACGTTTCGGCAGTCCCTCATCGGTCCGCATGAAGGCGAGCAGGTAGTGCAGTTCATCCAGTCTCCGGCGACCGCTTTTCGCCACTTCTTTGCTCAACACGCTGGCAAACCGGGCGTTGCTGTCGCCCATCGCCCACCGCCACGGCTCTCCTGGTGCGCGACGAGGGGTTGTGCGTTCGACGATCTCTTCGATCATCCGCGCGTCGATCGTCACCGGCCCGTAGGTGAAGTATCCGAAGCGCGAGGTCGCGGCGAGGAATGCCGCGAAGTGCATATCAACTGTCACGACACCCTGGTCGATGCGGCGGGCAAGGACGCCAAGCTCGGCCTGGATGCGATCGATAAGCGTGCCTTCCGCCTCGATGCCCGTCAGAGCGGATGCCAGTTCCTCGTTGGCCAGTTCCCTCATGACACAAGTCTGCCATCTGTGAACTGCATGACGCAAACCTCCCTTGTTGGCCGCTATCTGGTTGACCTTACTTCTTATGAGGGAGTACAAGGGAGTACAACACCTAACAGTGGGAGATAATGATCATGACTGCACCGACCATCGACCGCCCCGTCCTCACGGACGCCACCCTCGACGAGTTTGCCCGGCGCGCTCCCGTCTACGACCGCGAAAACCGCTTTTTCAGCGACGACTTCGAAGAGCTCCGCAAGTCCGGCTACTTGAAGATGGCTATCCCAAAGGAGCTCGGTGGCCTCGGGATGAACCTGTCCGAGGTCTGCGAACAGCAACGGCGGCTGGCGCGCCGCTCCCCGGCAACGGCTCTCGCAACAAACATGCATATTTACTGGACCGGAGTTGCGGCCGACATGCGCCGCATGGGTGACCCTTCGCTTGAATGGCTGCTCAAGGAAGCCGCAGATGGAGAGGTCTTTGCCGCCGGTCACGGCGAACGCGGAAACGACTTCCCGCTCTTCCTTTCCACCGCCAGCGCCCAAAGGGCCGATGGGGGCTACAGGTTCACCGGCCGCAAGATGTTCGGAAGCCTCACCCCGGTGTGGACCCGCCTGGGCTTGCATGCCATGGACACCAGCGACCCCGATCAGCCCACCATCGTCCACGCCTTCATGCCTCGCGATACCAGCGGCTACACGATCGAAGAGACGTGGGACACGCTCGGTATGCGGGCCACTCGCAGCGATGACACCATCCTCGATGGCGCATTTATCCCCGACCGATACATTGCCCGTGTCTTACCGGCCGGTACCGCTGACCTCTTTGTGCTTGCCATCTTCGCCTGGGCCGAACCGACGTTTGGCAGCATCTACATGGGTATCGCCGACCGCGCTCGTGAACTCGCCGTTGCCGAAGCCCAGAAGAAGACCTCCCTCGCGCTCAGCCGCAGCATGGCCTATCACCCCGGCATCCAGAACGCGATGGCCGAGATGGTCTTCGCCACCGAGGCAGCCAGCGCCCACGTCCGAAAGGTAGCCAGCGACTGGTCGGCCGGCGTCGACTACGGGCACGACTGGCCAATGCACCTGGTTGCGGCGAAGCACAATGCTGTGGAAGCTGCCAAGCTCGCTGTCGACCGGGCGATGTCGATCAGCGGCGGCGGCGGCATGTTCAAGGGCAGCGAGCTTGAGCGTCTCTACCGAGATGTTCGTTGTGGCGGGTTCCACCCCGCCAACTCCATCCTCGCCCCCGAGATCGTCGGCAAGATCGCCCTCGGCGTCGATCTCGGCGAACAGCCGCGCTGGGGCTAAGCGACACTTCGCTCCACCGTTCTCATGCGGGCCCGGGCTTGTCCCGGGCCTGTTCATACGCACGATGCGATGCATTGGACGTTCCACCTCCAGTAACTGGTCCTGCTGCCCGGTGGACGTCGTTGCCGAGCACCGATACCCGATTGGTGGTGAGACGGGCTTCATGTGATCATCGGGAGATGTTGACGGTCGTGACCGGTGCCTCCGGATTCCTGGGGGGTGTACTCGTGCGGACACTGCTCGGGGAAGGGCGAAGGGTCCGTTGCGTCGACCTTCAGCAAGGCCCTGCCCTGGAGGGTTTGGACATCGAATGGATGACGGCGGATGTGCTCGACCGCCGGAGCCTCGACGCAGCGCTTGAGGGTGCTGAGACTGTCTTCCACCTGGCAGCGGTGATCTCGGTAACGGGTGACCCCACCGGTCAGGTCTGGGCGGTCAATGTCGATGGTGTCCGCAATGTGGCCGAGGCGGCCCTCGCGGCGGGCGTGTGCCGGCTCGTCCATTGCAGCTCGGTTCATGCTTACGACCTTGAGGCGACGGAATCCGTGACTGAACAGAGTTCGCGCGCTGTGGCCGTTGACCTGCCCGTGTACGACCGTTCCAAGGCGGCGGGCGAGGCTGCGCTTCGAGAAGTCATCGATCGAGGCCTCGACGCCGTGATCGTCAACCCGACGGGCGTCTTTGGCCCGTACGATTTCGCCCCTTCCCGAATGGGTGGCGTGTTGCTGGCAATGTTCCAGCGGCGCCTCCCAGCAGTCATCGACGGTGGTTTCGACTGGGTGGACGTGCGAGATGTGGCGACCGCGATGCAGGCCGCCGAGTCCGCTGGCCGAACTGGTGAGAACTACCTCCTCCCCGGACACCACGTTTCCCTTGCCGGTCTCGCCGCGATCGCTGCTGATATTGCCGGGCACAAGCGAAGGCTGATCACCCTCCCGATGTGGTTCGCCCGGATCTGGGGTCCCCTGGCGGATGTGGCGAGCCGGCGCCGCAGCGGCCCTCTCTGGTACACGTCCGAATCGCTGCACGCACTGCGATTCGACCCCGCGGTGGCCGGCGCGAAGGCTGCATCGGAACTAAACCATCGGCCGAGGGCAATCGAGGAAACCATCGCAGACACCCATGCCTGGTTCACGGAGCAGGGATGGCTCGGTGCCGCGAACCCTGCCTGACGCTGAATCAACCCAAGCTGCACCCCGGGCTTGTCCCGGGCCTGTTCGTGTGCACCATTGGGCGATGGACCAAACGCTCCACCTCCGGGACTGGCTTGGCCGCAGGGTGGACGTGATTGTCGACCGGCCCCTCGGCAGCCTCCATCCTCGCCACCCGGATATCCGCTACGCCGTGAACTACGGCTACATCCCCGGCACCTGCGCTCCCGATGGTGAGCCGCTGGATGTCTATGTTCTCGGCCCCGGCGAACCGATCGCCTCATGCACGGCTACCGTCGTCGCCATCATCCGCCGCCGTGACGATGCCGAGGACAAGCTTGTGACCGTCACCGAAGGGCAGTTTGGCGTAGATGAGATCGCCGCGGCCACGGACTTCCAGGAGCGCTACTTCGACAGCTACATAGAAGCGTCACCCCGGTGATTCACCGCCTCCACCTCGCCGAGGTTGTCTATCCCGCCTGGCACCCGAACGACGGGACCGGGCCCGTGTACGCTTTCGCCGTCACCACGCCTGTCGGATTCTTCCTCATCGATACCGGTATCGGTCCACCGCACCCGCGCATCGACGAGCTCTACCAGCCCACCCGGTTCCCTCTCGATAGAGCTCTGGAATCGGCCGGCCTCGACCCTCGCCACCTCCGCGGTATCGTCCTCAGCCACCTCCACTTCGACCACGTGGGGAACGTTCAGGATTTCCCGGGGGTCCCCGTCTTCGTTCAGGCGGCAGAATGGGATGCTGCCCAAGAACCGGGCTACACCATCGCTGCATTCGTCGATGCACCCGGCATCGACTACCGCCTGCTTGCCGGCGACACCGAACTGGCTGAGGGGATTGAAGTGATTGCGACGCCCGGCCATACGCCGGGCCACCAGTCCGTACTCGTCGAGCGTACGGCCCTGGTAGCGGCCCAGGCTTTCGAGTGCAGCGAGGACTTAACGCAAGAGGCGCTCTCCCGGTTGTTGCCGGCACGTGCAGGGAACGTCTCCGAAATCCACCTCTCGCACGACCACCGCGTGTGGCGTACGAAGGATCACCGGCCTTAGGCTGTGTCAGACCCTGAACCGGAGGTTCCCTGGCGTGCAACTTGCAGATGAGTTCAAGACATTTCTTCTCCGTGGCAACGTCCTCGAACTTGCCGTCGCCTTTGTCATTGGCGCGGCCTTCACCACAGTCGTCACGTCACTGGTCGATAACCTGCTGATGCCGGTCATCGCCATGCTCTTTGGCGAACCCGACTTCTCAGCGCTCGATTTCACGATCAACGATGCCGTCTTCGGCTACGGCTCGTTCATTACCGCCGTCGTCAGCTTCGTCCTCATCGCTGCTGCCGTCTTCTTCTTCGTGGTGAAGCCGGCCAACCTCTTGATGCAGCGTATGCGTACAGAGCCGAGTCCAGACCCGACGACCCGAAAATGTCCCGAGTGCCTGAGCGAGATCCCGATTGCCGCCCGGCGCTGCGCCTTCTGCACAGCCGAGGTAGCCCCGGCCTAATATCCGCTGGCGGAAAATGAAATGCCCCGGGCGGTTACTTCGCCGGGGCCTGCTGCCTGTCGGGCGGCCGGACAATCGTTGAGCCCGGCTTCGCCGCGTTGTACAGGTCCGTTTCCAGGTTGGTGTCGGGGCCCATCTCCGACTCCAACCGTGTGTGCTCATTCTCTGCCGGGGCTCCGCTGCTCCACGGCCACATTCGCGCCATACCGCTGCCTCGCGCTGCCACCACTTATGGGTAGCATTATTCCCTTCAATTGCACCCTTCCGGACCGCGATGGTCAAGAGGTACTGCCGACAATTCATGCTCCCGGTAAACCTCGCGTTGACCGCCGGTGCCCGGTCTGAGCGGTTTCGGACTCCGAACTTGCCAGCCTTGCCGTGCTTCTGTGAGATTGTTCACAGTCAAACTTAAGACATAGCTTTAGATTCTCAATCTACAAATCAAGTTTCGTGACGAGCCGACCCATGAACCCTGTCCTCCAGGTCACTGATCTCGTAAAACGCTACCGCGGTGGCACAGTCGCCAACGATGGCCTCTCGCTCGAGGTCCTGGAGGCCGAGGTATACGGCTTGCTGGGGCCGAACGGCGCCGGCAAGACGACGCTGGTAAGCCAGCTCCTCGGGCTCAAGAAGCCAACCAGCGGTTCCATCGTCCTCGATGGCGTCGATGTCGTGGCCGACCCGGGGTTTGCCCGCCGTTCGTGCGGCTTCCTCCCCCAGGGCCAGACGACGATGGACGATATTCACGTCGATGAGTTC
>JAGQGZ010000077.1 GCA_020432105.1 Dehalococcoidia bacterium
CCATCGATGGGGCCGTAGTACTCGAAGCCGAACTGTTCCCAGAAACTGGCGGGGACGAGCAGGTCGCGCATTCCTGACTTGACCTTCTTTGCCGTGTTCCAGGCCTGGCGGCCGAGCGGCAGGTGTTCGACCAGGCTCCCGATCTCTTCCTTGGCCGCGCGATAGTGCGGGTCGATCCGCAGCTTGTTTACGTTTCGGCTGAGTGCGCCCACGTTGGGCGAGATCGACATCGCGTTGTCGTTGAGGACGACGATGAGGTTGGTATTGATGTGTCCGGCGTGGTTCATCGCCTCGAAGGCCATGCCGGCGGTCATCGCACCATCGCCAACCACAGCGATAACTTCGTAGTCCTCGCCCTTCAGGTCGCGGGCCATTGCCATACCGACAGCGGCTGAGATCGCGGTACCGGCATGGCCGGCGCCAAACGCGTCGTGCTCGCTCTCGTTCCTGTCGGCGAACCCCGAGAGCCCCTGGTACTGCCGAATCGTGGCCATCCGGTCCCTGCGGCCGGTGAGCATCTTGTGGACGTACACCTGGTGGCTCACATCCCAGAGGATCTTGTCCCTGGGAGTGTCAAAGAGCCTGTGGAGTGCCACGGTGAGTTCGACGACGCCGAGGTTACTGGCGAGGTGCCCGCCACCGCCGATGCATTCGACGGTCTCAACGAGGAAATCGCGGATCTCCCGGCAGAGGTCTTCAGTCTCGTTGGACTCCAGGCTGCGCAAGTCGGTGGGCGAATTGATGCGTTCGAGGATGGACATCAGTCGAAAGGGCCTCCTGCGCCAACCCACAGTGAACCAGAGGGCAACGAATCAGTCGGTTGGGCAGCTTACGCGATATTCGCACGGCTGCCCCGAATCAGCCACTACGCGGATGAACCGCCTTTACACCTCGTCGTAGAGCAGCGGCGAGGCGGTACTCCAGGGTGCGGCTTCCTCCACCACATTCAGCGCCACTGACTGCCATGAGACCTTGAGGGCCCCTTCCGGCTTGCCTTCCTGCTGTTCGGCCATAACCTCGAACATCCCGCCATTGAGGGTGTCCCGGCCCTGGGAGAGAGCCTGGAGGAAGGCTTCGGACGCCTCATGTGTTTCGAGCATCCGAGGCTGCCAGCGTCCAAATACGCGAGGGTTCTCGGCGTATTCATCGGTCATGCCTGTGCGAACGAACGGATAGAGGACGGAGAATGCCGTCACAAGTTCAGCATTGCGGCCGAGGTTCACCTGCAACACCTTGGGGAGCTGCAACACCGTCCAGTTCGCCAGCGCGTAGCCGGGAACCGAGACGCCGGGGTCGATTGCCTGCCGCGACGAGATATAGACGAACGTAATCGGTTCGTTTGCGTGGACGGCCTCGCCGGACCAGAGGTGGGTCATTGCGAGGAAGCCGTCGACCTTGGTGTCGAGGACTGCGCGCGACTCGGCAAGATTGTCGACAAATGCCTGCCGCACGCGGGCCCGGCGCTTGGCGTTCGACTCCCCTTCGACTTCACGAAGCGAGCGGCCGAATGAGTATCCGGACTCCGTCAGCCCCGAGTTGCAAATGACGAGGTTCGGTACCTTGCCGCCCATACGTTCAATGATGTAGGTGCGGCTCGCCCAGAGGTCACCGAGATTCGTGACGTCTGCCTGGACAGGGAATGCATTTACGCCATGCTCGCGAAGGACATCGACGAGATCGAGGCCGTCTTCGTAGCTCCGGTGAAAGTGGACGGCGACGCTCTCGGCGCCGTTGAGGCCTGCTGCCAGGGCGAAGGCCTGGCCCATCCCGTTGTCCTTACCAGCTCCGCTGATGAGGACACGTTTGCCCTTGACGCCTGCGGCCAGTGCATCGCTGGTCTTGAACTTGGCGGCATCGACAGTGAACGCCATGGATTACGTCTCCCTCGTGTGGTGAGGGCGAGGCTACAGGGTTACCGCCATCGAAGCCAGTGCCATTTCCGAGAAGGAGCTATCAGGTCTCTCTATGGCTGGTGGCTGGTTTGGCTGCCGCCATGGAGATAGTGAACACCGATCCTTCGCCTTCGTTGGATGCGACCCGGACATCGCCCCCCATCGCTTCGCACAGTTCGCGAACGATCGCGAGCCCGAGGCCGGAGCCACCCTCGCGCCGCGACCGTCCGCGGTCAACGCGATAGAAGCGGTCGAAGAGGTGGAGCCGATCGGCGAGCGGAATGCCCGGGCCATTGTCGCGGACCTCGATGAGGGTGCGCCCGCCTGAAGTCGAACAGGCCACATCAACGTGTGCTCCAGCGCCCGAATACTTGATCGCATTGTCGACGAGATTGAACACGCATCGGTAGAGGAGGTCCGCCTGGGCTGAAGCCCAAACGGGGACTGGCGAGGCAAGGCTGAGCGTCACCTCGCGTTGTTCGGCAACGGGCCCCAGTTGTTCGATGACCTCAGCAGCGAGACCGGATGCATTCACAGCCTCAAGCTCAAGCGGTTCTCCGTCGCCGCCGGTCGTGAGCAGCATCAGGTCGTCGCTGAGGCGGGCAAGGCGGGCTGTCTGCACCTTCACGGTGTCGAGGAGCTGGCGGTAGTCATCGAGCGTGGCTTCGTCGTCCATCTCCGTCACTTCGATGTTTGTGCGGATGGCTGCCAGGGGCGTGCGCAGCTCATGCGATGCGTCCTGGACGAAGCGACGCTGGCTTTCGAAGGACCGCTCCAGGCGAGCAATCATCGAATCGAAGGTATCGGCGAGGTCCTTCATCTCGTCGGCCGGGCCTTCGTAGTTGATCCGTCGCTCAAGGCTGGTCGCGCTGATTTCGGAGGCTACGGCCGTGATGTCGCGGACGGGACGGAGCATGACGCCGCTGAGCACATAGCCGCCGACCCCGGAGGAAACAGCGAGCCCGATCACCGCGAGGATCGACCACGTCTGGAGCCGTTCAACCTGCTCCGAGTTGTACTCGTCTTCAACTTCCTTGAGCCGGACCTCAAGGTTGAACTCAGGCGTGCCTGCCGTAATGGCGCCGCCGGGCCCGCGTTCATCAGCGACACGAACGGTGGAGAGGTCCGGGACAAGGAAGGTCTGACGGTCGAGCCGGATGGCGATATTCAGGGCGATCACGAAGGCGACCCCAAACACCAGCAACAGGCTCGAATACCAGATGGTGAGCCTGAAACGGACAGTCCGGGCAAAGGCCGGTATGCGAATCCTAGAGAACGTAGCCCTTGCCGCGGATCGTCTCGATAAGCTGGTCGCCGAATCCCTCATTCAATTTCCGTCGCAGGTTGTTCATGTGAACCTTCACCGTCTGGGTGAAGGGGTTGGCGTGCTCGTCCCAAATATGCTCGAGAAGCTCTTCCTGGGGAACTGCCCTGCCTTCGTTACGGGCAAGGTAGTAGAGCAGCGCGAATTCCTTGGGAGTGAGATGGATCTCCTTCGAATCGCGCTTGGTGCGGTTGGTGTTTGGGTCGAGCTCAAGCCCGCGCGTGGTGAGAATCGGCTCGCGAAGGCCGCCTTCCCGCCGGGTGACAGCACGGATTCGCGCGGCCAACTCGGAGAAGGCAAACGGCTTGACGAGGTAGTCGTCGGCACCGATATCGAGGCCCTCAATGCGTTCGCGGATCGAGCTGCGGGCGGTGAGCATAATGATGCCGCCGCCGAAGCGATCGTCGCGCAGACGCCTGCAAACCTCGATGCCGTCGACTCTCGGCAGGTTCAGGTCGAGACAGATGACGTCGTAGGAGTTGACTGCTGCCTTATCGATCGCGTCGGCTCCGTCGTACGAGACATCCACCGCATACCCGAGTTTCGAGAGGCCGCGCTCGATCGCGTCCGCAATGGGCTCCTCGTCCTCAACTACCAGTACACGCATCGCCGCTCCTAACCTTCGTCTGTTCTATCCACCGTAGCTCACGATGGCCGAAGCGAAGGTAAAGATTGGACGGATGGCTAGCGCGCCGCTGCCCCCAACACCGGCGGCTCAATCTCGACCGGCTTCTGGATCACGTGCTTAAGCACTGAATCCCGGGTGTTTTGGGCCTGGAGCTGATTGATCAGGAAGACGAACTTTGCTTCGAGTGCTCCTGCCAGATCCGCCCGGGTAGCCTCCGGCAAATCCCAGACCTGGCGCTTGAACGGCCCCCAGGCCTTCTTTCGGGTCTTGTAGAAGAACTGGATATCCGTCTCGCCGTCCTTGCGTTCGTCGGCGAGCTCAGCGTCCGCGTATGCCTTCATCTCGTCGATGAGCGAACCGGGGAAGCTCTCGTGGTCCATGATGATGTTCTGGAAACCCGTCGCCAGGTGGATCTCAGCCGTCTCGACCGCAGGGAAGCGATGGAAGAGATCGTCCGGAAGCGTGCTGGCGCCGTGCTGAACGGCACCTGCCATACCGAACTTGTCGCGAGCGACCTCACTCAGGTCACGGAGTGTGTCGAAGTCGATGGCAACCGAAGCAATAGTCCCGTCGGCCAGCGGGATTCCACCGTGCGTGGTACCGGTCTGGACGCTGACCTTGGAGACGCCGGTGAAATCTGACCCGACGATCTCCCGGAATCCCTCGATGTACTCGGTCAGTTCCTCCACCGTGCTGTTGTCCTTGCCGACTTCGCCGATTTCGCCCCCGACCGAGATGGTGACACCGTCCGGCTCGATCTCCCGAACCAATTGGGCGAGGCGCGCAGTCAGCTTGGAGTTGGGCGCCTGCTGGTCCCGCACACTGTCGAAACTCAGGTCCACCAGCGTGGAGGCGTCAATATCAATGCAGTAGAACTGGGCGGCCACGGCGTCACGAATGAGCTTCTCCAGTGCGAGTGATTCGGCCTCCGGGTCGCTGGCGAACTTCTTGGCATTCGCCTGGAAGTGGTCACCCTGGATAAAGACGGGGCCCTGGTAGCCCTCGGCGATCGCCGCAGCGAGCACAACCGCCGCAATCTCGGCGGGCTGTTGGTGCGTATAACCCATCTCCGAACGAGCGAGTTCGAACACGGTCCCCCAGGCGTTCGTGGACTGCATTGCCCGGAACAGGGCCCTGCTCATGTCGTACGCCATGCCGCGGATGTTTACGGCGGGGACTGTGAACCCCGAGACCTCACCTCGGCCACGTGCCATGTAAAGGCCCTGGATGGAGGAGGACACGGCGCCAAGTTCAGGCGCCGCAGCGTGAATTGCATAGCGGGCGAGGGCCTGTTCGGCAGGGTCGCCAAAGACGGCGAGTCGCACGATCTCGGTGATGTTCGCCTTGACGGCACCCGCGTCCTTGAGGGATGGGCGGGCGCCTGCGGTGTTGAGGCAGTCGGAGAGCACGGTTTTCATGCCCTCCATTCTACTCCCAGGCCGCACCGGAAGGGGTTGGGGAATGGTCGAAGGGAGATCGCTTTAGCTGCGATGCTGCCTTATGCCGCCTGTCGCTGCTCCTCGTCGCGCGAGAGGCCGCGTCGTTCGAGCATGTACCCGAACCCACGGACATTGACGATGTAGTTGGGGTCGCTCGGGTCGACTTCGATCTTCCGGCGGATGCGGCGGATGTAGACCTTCACGATCTCCTGGGCCTCGCGATCCGAATAGGTGTAGTCCTGGACCGCACGGAGGATTTCCACGGGGCTGACCACTTTCCCCGCGCTCTTCGCGAGGAACGCCAGGATCTTGAACTCGGTCGGTGTCAGCGGGATCGATTCCTTGCCACGGACGGCCTGGCAGCGGTCAAAGTCGAGTGTCAGGTCGCGGACTGTGATGGAGCTCTCGCCTTCCTCCTCCTGCTGGCTGGAGGTTGCCCGGCGGGCGCGAGCCAGGGCGCCGACCTGGGCCACGAGAAGGTCGACGCCGTCTGTATCCCGGATGCAGACATTCGCCCCGGCATCGAGTGCCAGGGCCATGCCCTGGGGATGGGGTCCGGGGGCAAGCACGAGGATCTGGGCATTGCAGGAGTTGGCGACGGAGGAGACTAGCTGAACGTCGGTTTCGTTTCGAGGGTCAACGGCGAGGACTACGAGCTGGGGCTGGAACTGGTTCAGCAACCGTGCCGTCTCGCGGTCGTGCGGACGCTCAGTCGTGGTGTACCCATTGCGAGCCAGGGCGGGCAAGAGGTCGGCAGACCTGTAGTCACGAGTATGGGTAACAAACGCCATCGGCGTCCGGTAGGTCTCGTCAGCTCTGTTCGGCATGGTCCGTCCGTCTCCTCAACCCTGCGCACAGGCAGGCCGTAAATCGCGAGTTACGCGGTTGGCGAGCGACTCCATAGTTGCTGGCCCGTGGTTAGATGTTCGGCAGAGTCGACCCGTTTCGTAGTGGCGTAACAGGTGAATTTATGGACCTGGACCGGGGGATTTGGGTTCAGGCAGCGTTGCGAAGCATGACGTTGCGCAGGCGCCGCACAGCCTGGGCGTGCAACTGGCTCACCCGCGTCTCCGAAACATCAAGCACAGAGGCAATATCTCGCATCGTTAGCTGCTCGACGTAATACAACGAGATGACCAGGCGCTCTCGCTCCGGCAGGACCTGCACCGCGTCGGCAAGGTCTTCCAGTGTCTCGCGCTCATCCAGCCGGCGCGTGAAGTCGAGGCCGTCCTCATCACTCGGCATCTCGGCGGCCGGGTAGCCGGACTCCGAGGCTGTGTCGCGATCCAGCAGGCGGTCCAGCGATACGGTGACCCATCGGCCGTTGGCCGATGCGTCGCGGTACTCCTCGATCGTCATACCCAGGTGGGCGGCGGCTTCCTGCTCGGTCGGTGAGCGGCCAAGCTCCATCTCGAGTTCGCTCTGCGCCCGGGAAACGTAGCGTGCTTTCTGGCGCATCGTGCGGCTGAGGCGGTCCATCCGGCGGAAGGCATCGATCATCGAACCCCGGATCCGGCGAATGGCGTAGGCATGGAAGTTCGTGCCCTTAGAAGGGTCGTAGCGGCGAACTGCCTCGATGAGCCCACAGGTGCCGTAGCCGACGGCGTCTTCAAATTCCAGCACTCCCGGGATTTCCAGCGGGAGGCTCCGCGCTACCCGGCGCACCAGCGGCGTGTACTGGACCACGAGTTCCTGCTGCTCTTCGAGTGTCAGACGACCGTTGTGCTGCAGTTGGCGAGCATCGGCCGTGTCGGTTTCGCTCATCTGTTCCCGGTCCCACATCCGGCTCCGGCTACGCGGAGACCTCTCTGTTGGTTGTCGCAACCTTTGGGCTATCGTTCAGGGTGGGCTGGTGACAGGACAACGGTGCATACGTGGCGTTCCGGTGGTGATTTCGTGAATCTGTACGCCTGCTTTCCTACGACGCCCGCGGTAGGATGCATCGCTTATGAATAGCGGTCCTCTCAGCGGGCTCCGAGTGCTTGAGATCTGCGGTTGGAACGGTGTCCTTGCCGGCAGGCTCCTGGCGGATGGTGGCGCCGACGTTGTCCGTGTCGCAGGCCACGATGACAGCATCCGAAACGCTCCACCCTTCTTTGGCGAGACGTCGAGCTCCTTGCAGGATGCCTGGTACAACGCCGGCAAGCGCGTGCTGCTTTCGCCCGGTCAGCGAGTCATCGAAGAACTGGTGGCGGGAGCAGATGTCCTGATTGACGATGAAGGCTCCGCGGCGACTCATGAGACTGTGGCGGCCCGGGCGGTCGAGCAGGGACTTGTGAGAGTCACCGTGACGCCATTCGGCCTGACCGGTCCGTGGGCAAACTACCGGGCAACGGACATCGTCGCCAATGCCATGTCGGGGTCTGCATCAGTAACGGGCGACGCGACGACAGGACCCCTGAACGGCTATGGGAACCAGACCTATCACACGATGGGCCTCTACGCGGCGCTGTGTGCGATGGCGGGTTTGCAATCGCGGCGCCGAACCGGGCGCGGCGTACACGTCGACCTGGCGGCGCACGAAGCGCTCGCAACCTGCACCGAGCAGGTACTCATGCAGTGGTTCTTTCCAGAAGGTGGGCCCTGGCGCTCCCGGGTGGCGGAACGCCTTGGCAGCCTTCACTGGAGTGGCGCCTACGACGTCTATCCTGACCGCGACGGTAACGGCTTGATGGTTACTGCCTCCCTGCGCCCCGCAGACGTCCTCGTACCCTGGCTCGACGAGACGGGGGAAGCCGACGATCTCGGTGACCGGGAACGATATCCCACCGTCGTCGAGTTGGTCCGCGACCTGCCCCATGTGATGGACGTGCTCAAGCAATGGGTAGGCAACCACAACGCGGATGAGTTGTTCTTTGAAGCCCAGCGGCGGCACCAGCCGTTTGGTGCCGTTTGGGACGTTCCGAAGGCGTTAGGCAGCCCCCAGATTGCAGCGAGGGGCTACCTGCAGGATGTCAGCATCGCGCCCGGCCAGTCGCTTCCCTTCCCCGGTCGATTCTTCCGCACATCAGCGGATGTCAGGCACCCGCAGCCCGCCGAAGTGGCAACCACTGCCGATATCCACTGGCCAGAGCGTGGCAATCCCGGCGGGCGCCGCACTTTCAGCGGCGGAGGTCCTCTTGCCGGAATTCGGGTGCTGGACTTCACCCACGTCCTCGCCGGTCCCTTTGGGACCCGGGTGCTCGGCGATCTCGGCGCCGACGTAATCAAGGTTGGCACTGCCAAACGCGGTGGAGGGGCGAACACTCCTGCGCACCCCTACTACCTCAGCTGGAACCGCAACAAACGCAGCCTTAGTCTCGACATGTCGCTGGAGTCCGCAAGAGATATCGCGCGCCGGCTCGCGGCTGAATGTGACGTCGTTATCGACAACTTCAGTGCGGGCGTACTCGCCCGATGGGGGCTCGACCACGCATCCATCAGCAAAACGAACCCGCGCATAACCACGATCGCCATGGGCGGCATGGGAAGTACCGGCCCCTGGAAGGACTTCGTGACCTTCGCACCGACGATCCATGCACTCGTCGGGCTGACCTACATGACCGGGCTTCCCGGGCACGGCGATATCGGCTACGGCTTCTCGCTGACCGACCACCTGAGCGGCCTGGCAGCAGCTTTCGCCGCCCTCGAGGGCGTTGAGTACGCTCACCGGACAGGGAGAGGTCTGGATATCGATATCTCCCAGTACGAACTCGGCCTCGGAATAATGGCTCCGGCATATCTCGACCACCTGGCGAATGGGGTGGACCCACTGCCCGCGGGGAACGCTGCGCCGTTTGGTGACATGGCCCCGCACGGCATGTATCGCTGCGCGGGCGACGATGCCTGGATTGCCATCGCCTGCACCAACGATTCCCAGTGGAATGCTCTGTGCGGGGTGCTGGCCATCGACAGCTGCCAGGACTGGGACACAATCGAAGGTCGGCACGCCGCAAGAAATGACATCGATGCCATCGTTGCGACTGCCACGAAAACCCGGGATCGCTTCACGCTGATGGATGCGCTGCAGGCGGCGGGCGTTTCTGCCGGTCCGGTGATGAACGCAGAGGATCTCCTCACTCGCGACCCACAACTCGCTACCCGCGAATTCTTTGGGAGCGCAGAATCGGAACGCTTTGGTACCTATGGACTCGACAGGTTCCCCGCCCTATTCGATGGTGCGCGCCCGGCACGGTACGATGGGCCGGTTGCAGCCGGAATCGACACCTACGATGTGCTCACGACGATTCTCGGTATCGATGACGAGACGTTTGCCAGCCTCATGGCAGAGGGAGCACTGACTTGATTCGGGTGGCTGATGTGGTGAAGTCTGGATGAGCCTGCAGCTTTTTAGCAGCCTCGGAAATGCTAAACGCGAATTCCGTAGCATCGTCGACGGCAAGGTCTCGATGTATGTCTGCGGCGTCACTCCCTACGACGTAACGCACCTGGGCCACGCTTTCAGCTACGTCCATTTCGACGCGCTGCGACGCTACCTATCCTGGCGTGGCTTCGACGTCCGCTATGTCCAGAACGTAACGGATATTGACGACGACATGATCATGGTCTCCAAGCGTGAGGGCGGACGCCCGATCGCGGAGATTCGCGATGAGAATGACGCAATCCTCCGGCGGGACCTCGACGCCATGAACGTCCTTCGGCCTCACGCCTATCCATTCGCAACGGACTACATTCCCCAGATCATTGAGACCACTCAGAGAATCCTCGACGTTGGCGGCGCCTATGCCGTTGACGGCGACGTCTTTTTCGACGTGGCGGCGTTCCCTCGCTACGGACAACTCAACGGCATCACGCTCGAGGCGTTGGGCAAGCTGGAGAATCCTGAATCAAAACGGGAAGAGAAAAAGCGAGGCCATCTCGACTTCCTGCTCTGGCAGACGACAGAGCCCGGCGAACCGAACTGGGACAGCCCATGGGGTCCTGGCCGGCCGGGCTGGAGCATCGAGTGCACCGCGATGTCGATGACACTCCTCGGTGAGCAGATCGACATCCATGGCGGTGGCCGCGACCTGAAGTACCCACACCATGAAAACGAGATCGCCCAGGCGGAAACGGCCTCCGGTCGAGATCCCTTCTGTGGATTCTGGATGCACAACGGCATGCTCCAGCTCGAGGGCGTCAAGATGAGCAAGTCGCTCGGCAACCTGGTGCTCGCCCGCAACCTGCTTCCCCACCACAGCGGAGACCATCTCCGGCTGTATCTCCTTGGTGAGCACTATCGATCCGACGCTAACTACAGCAGCGAGTCACTGGAACTACTACGACCACGGATCGATCGCCTGCAGACAGCGAACGTTGCCGCGGATCCTGCGGCAACGGTTCAGCGCTCGCATCCACTGATTCGGGCGTTCTCTGCCGCGATGGACGATGACATGAACACGCCACTGGCACTGGAAATCCTCGACCGTGCCGCAGGACGCGTGCTGGATGGCACTTCGGACGCCGGCGAGGCCGATGCTCTAAGGTCTGCCGCTTCGATACTTGGATTCGCCTTTGCCGGGGCGCGCGGGCCCGTAAACGGCGATCTGAACGCCTGATCAGGCCAGCTCCGGCGCCTCGTGGCGATGAAGGCTCAGGCCGAGCTCCAGTTCTTCGATAACGAGATGGGCCAGCTCTTCGTCGGCAGGCAGCGGCTGGTTGCCCAGCCACGCGCTCGCACCTAATTCGGCTATCCGGTTTGGGCCCTCGGCCAACTCCGCAGCAGCGAGTTCGACCACGAGTGCCCCCTGCCGCTGGGCGAGGCGCTCTTTGAGGATCGCATCTATCTTCTCGCGGGCCGCCTTCCGAGCTGATTCACTGCTGAAGGCGGGGAGCCTGATCGCCTTCAGGCGTGAGAGCTGAGCGTTCAAGGACTCGTCCCCGATCTCGAGTTCATCGAGTTCTGAGGCGTTCCAGTGGGTGAAGATCTCACGGTTGAGGCTGTCCGCAAACAGGTCCACGGGCAGATTCCGCACCGAATAACGAAGTGCGGGATAGGCGAGAATGATCGCCAGGAGGTAATCCTCCTGCGTGGTGACCCGCCGTTCGACCTGCCGTGGCCGTGCAGGCGCCCGTGGCCCGGGCCGAATACGTTCAGCGACCGCCTGTTCATTCACTCCCAGCCGCCGGGCCAGGCGCTGGACGTACATCGCTCGTTCAACCGGGTCACGAACCGAGATGAGTACCGGCCGCACCTGGTCCACGAGCCGCCTCGCTTCCACTCCCGATTCCGGGCGCTGGCCGCCGATGAGCCGGTCGATGAGGAACTCGGGGAAGGGCACCGAGTCACCGATCGCCTTCGACCATTTCTCCGGGGCCTCGCGGGCCACGTCATCGGGATCCATGCCGGCGGGCAGTCTCGCAACGCGGAGGTCGATCTGGGCACCACCGGCCACGGCATCGGCAGCCCGGGCACTGTCGGCTGCGTCTCCGGCGGACCGGATACCCAGCACGATGGCGCCGGCCCGTTCGGCTGCGGCAGATCCGGCGCCATCGGGGTCCATCGCCAGCACTACTTTCGTCGCATAGCGCCTGAGCAGGCGGGCGTGTGCTTCGGTCAACGAGGTACCCATGGTGGCCACAACGTTCTTAAAGCCGGCCTGGTGAGGGCCAATGACATCCATGTAGCCCTCGACGACAACAACCTCACCCGCTTCTCGGGCTTCCTCGGCTGCCCAGTTCAGGCCGTACAGGGTACGCCCTTTGTCGAAGAGTTCGGTCTGGGGCGAGTTGAGGTACTTCGGCTGTTCATCGCCCAGGGTGCGCCCACCAATTCCGACGGGCGCCCCGCGTTCGTCATAGATCGGGAACGTCACCCTGCTGCGAAAGCGGTCGTACGGCTCGCCGCCGCTCTCGCTAGTCACCGTGAGGCCGGCATCAAGCAGGTCCTGGTCGCTGAAGCCCCGGGCAGAGAGATGCTCGCGCAATTCTCGCCACTCGGTAGGCGCCCAACCAAGTCCGAATCGGCCGACGGTCTCTTCGCTGAGGCCGCGTCTTTCGTGAAGGTAGGCACGGGCATCGGCGCCGTCCGGACCGGCAAGTTGTTCCTGGTAGAAGCGAATGGCACCTTCGAGCACCGCCGCAAGCCGTTCATGCCGGCTGCGACGTTCGGGATTAACCGGTTGCAGGGGCACGCCGGCTTCTCGAGCAAGCTCAATCAACGTATCCCGGAATTCCAGCCCCAGGTGCTTCTGGGCATAGCTGAAGAGGTCGCCGCCTTCACCACACTGGCCGAAGCATCGCCACGTTCCCCGGTCGGGGAAGACATAGAACGACGGCGTCTTCTCGGCGTGGAAGGGGCAGAGGCCGCGAAGGTTGCGGCCGGACCGCTTCAGGTCGACCGAGCGGCCGACATACTCACCGATGTCCACTCGCCGCTTGATTTCATCTACAGCATCCACACTCCGATGCTAGCGCCCTTCAGGGGCCGGCGGGGACAAGACAGCAAACCTGCGACATCTGGCGTCGCTTACGTGAAGCCTCAGTTCTCGGTTGTGGGTTCCGGTGTAGCGGTTGCCGGGTCGCCGATCTGCACCGAACCCGACCCGAAAGCCTCGCCGTTCACAAATACGGTG
>JAGQGZ010000078.1 GCA_020432105.1 Dehalococcoidia bacterium
GGTGGTGGCGGCTCAGCGCAGGGTTACACCGTGGTCGGTGGCGACACCTGTGGGAGCATCGCCGACAAACTCGGTGTGGCCACCTCGGAGCTTCTCGTGGCAAACCCGAGCATCAACGACGGCTGTACCAACCTCCAGCCCGGCCAGGTACTGGCAATCCCGGGCTGGATTGTGGAGCACTGCAGCCCGGTCAGCTCATCCAGATCCCGTAGCTAACGAAGAGTCGCCCGGATCTCCTCGGTGTGCTCGCCAAGTCGCGGGGCCCGCCGTCGCAGCTCCCACGGCGTCGCACTGAACTGGTAGGGTGCACCGGGCATCAGCACCGGTTTCGTCAGCGTCTCCTCCGGCAATTGCACGTAGAAACCACGGTCATGCCAGTGCGGGTCGGCGATCACCTCTTCCGGCGCCAACACCACTCCCCACGGCAACCCACGCTCCTGGGCCCCACGGTAGACGTCCTCACTCGAACTCTCGCCGATGAACGCTGACACGGTCGCCATGATCTCCTTCGCTTCCTCCGTGCCCCGCGCAGGCTGCCGGGCAAGGGGGTCGCTGAAGCGCTCTTCATCGAGGTGGTGACCGAACCCTGCTGCCTGGAGCCACTGTTTCAGTGAATTCCACTGGCTGTTGTTCCGGCCGACCCCAAAGACGAGGACATCTCGCCCGTCAGCGGCCGTATACGTCCACTTTTCGGTGACCACCGCGGCCGCATGCCGGCCGGTCTGGCGGCGCACGTCCTGGCGCATGTACAGCCAGTACGGCATGCCGACCTCGACCGTGCAGCTCAAGGCCTCGTGCATGGCGCAATCAATGTGTTGCCCTTTTCCTGTGCGGTCCCTGTACAACACCGCCGCCATGATCCCGTGGACCGCAAAGTGGCAGGCCGTGTTGAAAGCCTGGTCACCGATGCCGTGCACCGGAGGGGCATCCGGATAGGTGGCGATGTCGTAGCCGTTCATCATCATCGGGCCGCCGAGCGCGAGGGCAACCAGGTCATTCACCTTCCAGTTTGCCCAGGGACCGGTCTGCCCGAACGGCGTGATTGAGCAGTACACCAGCCCACCGTTTGATGCCGAGAGTGCCTCATAATCGAGACCATAGGCAGCGAGGGCACCAGGTGCGCGGTCCTCAATGATCAGGTTGGCGCGGGCACAAAGCGCCTGCACCTCGGCCAGCGAATCGGGGTCATCGAGGTCGGCGACGAACGATCGCTTGTTGGTGTTGTGATACCAGAAGTTGAGCGAGCGCTCCGGACCGGTTTCAGCGCTCGCAAACGGTCCCACCTTGCGGGCAGCCGAACCATGAGGGGGCTCGACCTTGATGACATCGGCGCCCATGTCGGCAAGTAACTTCCCGGCCAGCTGGCCAAGCTGATCGCTGAACTCCACCACCACAAGGTCTGTCAGTGGACCGCTCACATGAACACCCCCAGCTCCGTCAACGAGAAGAACTCCTCGTCCGTCATGCCTACGACGTCACGCATGACATCGGCAGTGTCTTCGCCGAAGGTGGGCGAACTCTTGCGCATCTGCCCGGGCGCCAGCGAGAGCTTGGGGACGATGCCGTCGTAGTCGCAGTCTCCCAATTCCGGGTGGGGAAGCACATGCCACCAGTCCCGGCTCTTGAGCTGAGGGTCGCGTTCAAATCGGTCGCCCGCGGTCTGGCACATACCTGCAGGCACCCCGGCGCCCTGGAGCAGCTCCATCGCGTCGTACGCGTCGTGCTCCGCTACCCAGGCACCGATCGCCTCATCGAGGGCAAGTTCGTGCTCCAGTCGTGATTCGTTGGATGCGAACCTGGGGTCCGACTCCAGGTGAGGTTCGACAATGCTGGCAAGTGCCGTCCACTCGGCGTCATTGGTGGCTGCGATGGCCAGCCAGCGGTCTTCGCCGGGAGCGCGGTAGGCATTGTGCGGTGCGACCTTCGGTTCCCAGGCATGGTTTCCCGGCGGCAGGCCCGGATCGGCCCGCCATGAAGTCCCGTTGACCTGCGCATCGAGTACGGCAGGTCCGGTTAGCACAATCCCCGCCTCCACCTGTGACATGTCTATCCACTGGCCCTCGCCGGTGCGGTTGCGGTGGTGCAGGGCCATCATCACCGCATTCGCGGCGTAGTAGCCAGCCGTATGGTCCATGAAGCTGTAACCCCAGCCGGCGGATGGCATTCCCGGGACGCCGGACATGTAGGTCAGGCCGCTCAGCGCCTGGGCAGTGGGGCCCCACGTTGTGAATTCCTTGTCGCGACCGGAGTGCCCGAAACCAGAAACCGAACAATAGATGATTCCGGGGTTGATTTCCCGCAGCTGGTCATAGCCGAGGCCCCAGGAATCCATGACGCTCGCCGAGAAATTCTCGACAACCACGTCGCTCGCCGCTATGAGCCGCCGCAGGACATCATGGCCATCGGGATGACGGGCATTGAGGGCGATACTCTTCTTGTTTCGGCTGATGTAGTTGAAGAACCCGGAGTTGTTACCAGTTGGTGTCTCGCCCACCAGGGGGCGTCCCATACGAATACTGTCCAGGGCCTGTTCGTGTTCAACGCGGATTACCTCGGCCCCGAAATCCGCAAGCACGCGTGTGCAGACGGGGCCCGCGATAATCCACGTCAGGTCGCAGACCCGGATTCCATCCAGTGGCATGTCATTCATGGCACGGATTCTACGCGTCGAGCGCCGGCACGGCCTGCCCGGCTACCATGGAGGTACTACTTACGATTGGAGAGTTCCACTTGGCAGAAACTGCAACCCTCAAGGTCGGCGACCAAGCTCCCGACTTCGAACTCCGCTCCAGCCCTACCGGCGATACCTTCAAGCTCAGCGACCACCGGGGCAAGAATGCCGTGGTCATCAATTTCGTGCCGGCTGCCTTTTCTGGTCCCTGCAGCGCCCAGCTTCCCTTGATCGAGCAGAAGCGAGCCGAGTTCGAGTCCCAGGGTGCGATCCCGGTGGCCATCTCCTGCGACAACCCCTGGTCGATCAAGGCCTGGAGAGAGCAGCTCGGCGTCGACTTCCCGGTCCTCAGCGACTTCCACCCGCACGGCAAGGTGTCGAAGGACTACGGAGTCTTCATCGAGCAGGCCGGCGTTGCCAACCGTGTCGTCGTCGTCGTTGACAAACAGGGCAAGGTCGCCTGGATTCAGCCCACCGAGAAGATCACCGACCTCCCCGACTACGACCCGGTGATGGCCTGTGATATGGGATAGCCCACCTCAGCGGTAATAGGAGCCACAAAGTGAAGGGCCCTGCCGAATCGGCAGGGCCCTTCACGCGTCCACCGGGTCCGAGCGGGATGCTAGTCGAAGATGATGACGCTCCGGTTCACTTCGCCATTCTTGAGCGCATCGTAGGCCTCGTTGATCTGATCGAGCTTCCAGCGCTTGGTGATTAGCTCATCGATCTTCAGACGGCCCTGGCGATAGAGTTCCATCAACCACGGCATGTCGTGGGTCTGCCTGGTGGAGCCGTAGAAACTCCCGATGATCCCCTTCTCCCCGAGGAACGCCGCACCGGGGACCGTAACCATCTGGGTAACCGGGATCATGCCGACGACAACGGCTTTGCCGCCGCGCTTCACCATCCCGAATGCCTGTTCGGCAGTCTTCGCCAGCCCAATTGCTTCGAAGGCGAAGTCAACTCCGCCCCCGGTCATCTGCTGGACGGTCTGAACGGCGTCATCCTTGGAGCCGTCTACCACGTCGGTGGCGCCGAACTCCTTCGCCGCCGCCAACTTATTCTCGAGCAGGTCCACGGCGATGATCCGCGATGCTCCTGCCAGGGCCGCGCCCTGGATGGCATTGAGTCCAACGCCGCCCGCGCCTATGACCGCCACAGTCGAGCCAACCGGGATCTTGGCGGTGTTCGTCACCGCGCCGACGCCGGTCATCACGCTGCAGCCGACCAGACAGGCAACCTCCATGGGCACGTCATCCGGCACCGGCACACAGGCGTTCTTGCTTACCAGCTGGTATTCCGCGAAGGCGGACATGTTGGCGAACTGGGCCATCGGTTCACCGTTCAGCTTCAGCCGGTCGTTGCGGCCCAGGGAGGCGCTGTTGTTGCAGAGGTACGGCTTACCCTGCACGCAGTTGTCGCATTGCCCGCAGGAAGTCACAAACGCGACGACCACGCGGTCGCCCGGCTTCACGTTCGTAACGCCGGCGCCGACCTTCTCGACGACGCCAGCCGATTCGTGTCCGAGCACGATCGGAGTCCTCGTCGGGTAGGAGCCTTCCATGAAATGCAGGTCCGAGTGACAGACGCCGCTCGCGCTCGTCTTCACCAGCACCTCACCGGCGCCCGGCGCATCGACCTCCACATCTTCGATCTGGAGCGGCTGATTCACCCCGTACATCACTGCTGCTTTCATTCGTCATAACCCCCGCAGAATTTGGCACCGTAACTCTGCGTCTGGCTGCCCGGCCTGTCAAACGACCCGGAGGACGCCCTTCCGTTAGACTCCGCCAACAACTCACTCGGGGAGATACCCACCATGGATCTGCAGGGAGCTGTCACCATCGTCACTGGTTCAGCTACGGGCGTCGGCGCAGCCTGCGCACAACTACTTGCGAACAAGGGCTGCAACGTCGTCATCAATTACAGCCGCAGCGCAAACGAAGCCAAAGCAACGCAGGCTGCCTGCGAGAATGCCGGTGTCGAAACGCTCCTCGTGCAGGCGGACGTCTCGAGCGATGAGGACTGCCGCCGGATGGTGGCGGAAGCAATGGAGAAGTGGGGCCGAATCGACGGCCTCATTAACAACGCGGGTACCACAAAGTTCGTAAATCACCGCGACCTCGACGGTCTCTCAGCGCAGGATTTCATCGACATCTACAGCGTCAATGTCATCGGCGTGTACCAGATGACCCGTGCGGTTGCTCCGCACATGAAGTCAGGAGGCGGGGGCTCCGTCGTCAACATCTCCTCGGTGGCAGGCGTGATGGGCGGGGGCAGCTCCATTGCCTATGCGGCTTCGAAGGGGGCCCTCAATACGATGACGCTTTCGCTGGCCCGCGCCCTTGGGCCGGAAATCCGCGTGAACACCGTCTGTCCCGGCTTCATCCAGGGACGTTGGCTGCGCGGCGGCATGGGAGAGTCCAACTACGACGCCGCGGTTGAACGCCAGAAAACCGCGACTCCGCTTCAGCGCGCCGGTACGCCGGAAGACATGGCGGAGGTTGCTGTCTGGTTCCTTGAGGGCGCATCCCATGTCACCGGCGAGATCATGATGGTCGACTCCGGCTCACACCTCGGTGTAGCACCTCTCACCGCTCGTTAGACAGGCGAGAAAGCGTGATGCGCGCACTCATTGCCGGCGTTTCGGTTAGCGTGGCCACCATGGCTGCCACCGGTTTGAGCGCGCCCGTCAGTGCCGATGAGATCCTCTCGAACGGTGGATTCGATAGCCTTTCGGGCCCAGGGCAGTGGAGTTCAGCCAGCGAGACGGTCGACATGGACACCTTCCACAGCCTTCCGGCCAGCTGGAACGTCCCGATTGGGTCCGGGACCAGGCGCATTCACCAGACGAAGCCGCTACCGGGCGGCGCTGAAGTCGATGCCAGCGTCTACGTACGCTCGGACGTCGACACCACGGCCAAATTGCGCCTCGAGTACCTGGATAGTGGATTCGCCCAGGTCGGTGCGGACGAGATCTCGCTCGTACTCACTCCTGGAGCAGGCTTCAGCCACCTCGGGCTCGAACGGGAGGCCCCCTCCGACACTGAATGGGTAACCTTTGCAATTGAGTTCACCGGGGGAGCAACCGGGACGGCCTGGGTCGACACCGCCTCCCTCTGGGTCGCTGTAGCGCCGACGCCGACACCAACCCCTACAGCGCCAGCGACGCCGTCATCGACACCAACCCTCCCGGCGACGCCCATCAACACTGTCGCGGCCACACCGACTGGCATACCTGCTACAGCAACCTCAACGCTGACCGCCAAGCCCACCATCACGCCCAACATCACTGGCACCCCGACCACTCCCGTCCCAACATCCACCACGCAGCCGAGCCAGGCTCCGGCAGGCGGCAGCAGTGGGAATGTCGGGCCGTTCAGCGGCGGTCCACTCCCGGGCTACTCCCCGGCGGGGCCGGGAGTTCATCCCGACACGAGCGGCGGCCTCCTGATCAATGGAGGATTCGAGACCGCAGCGGGAGGGGAACCGGCGACATGGGCCAACTACGGCGGCGCAATGTACCTCACCGAGGGCAGTCACGGCGGCAACTATGCCGTCTCCTTCGTGTCTCGCAGCAACTCCACCAAGTGGATCCACCAGGTTGTCCCGGTCACAGCCGGCGAATGGTACGAATTCTCAGCTTGGTCCATACGCGAAAGCGGCGATGGGGAAGCCTTTCTCCGGCTCAGCTTCTATGCCAGTGGTGATGGCAGCGGGAGCACTTTCGCCCAATCCGACAGCACCACCACCACGACAGCCGCGACGTGGACGTACCTGACGACCGGCCCGGTGAAGGCTCCAGCAGGTGCCCGGAGTGTCCGTGCCCGGCTGATGATTCGGCCTGTTGGGCCGTACTCAGCCGCCTTCGACGACGCCCGACTCGTTGTTGCCTCACCACCCGTCCCCACACCGACGGCGACCGCCACTCCGACCGGCACCGCCACCCCAACCCGGACCCCGAAGCCAACGGCGACGAAGGCGACGGCAACGCCCCGAACGACCGGCACACCCAGGCCTCAAGCCACGCCGCCACCGGTGGCCGCATTCATCCACGCCACCGGAACCGTCCAGATCAATGAGATCATGTACGACGGCGACGGTGACCCCGACCATGCCTACGAGTGGGTTGAATTGCACAACACCGGCAGTGAGAGCGTGTCCCTCGCCAGCTGGTCCATCGCCGATGCGAAATCCAGTGACGCGTTGCCGGCAATCGAAATCCCGGCGGGCGGCTTCGTGGTCGTTGCCGGCTCCGCCTTCGCGGGTGACGTGCCCGGCGTCGTGCTTCTTGGGGACTCTCGCATCGGCAGCGGCCTCAACAATAATGGCGATACCGTCACCATCTACGACCCGGCCGGCAACATTGTCGACCAGGTGACCTACGGCGAGGGTGAACGCTTCGTCGACTCGGCCGGGAAGACGATCGGCCGTGCGCCAGACGGTGAGTGGCTGATGACTCTGTCGCCAACTCCCGGCGAACCGAACCTCTTTGCCCGCGAGTCCCCAACCGAGACTCCGGCAGCGTCGTCAACGACCGCTCCCGTGTCGACGAGGACAGCCGTGCCCGCCACTCCTGCGCAGCCGGCAGACAGCAACGGGAACGACGACCACCCCATTCCGGAACAAGGTGGCGACACGAACCCGCTCGCCTGGCTCGCGCTGGGTGCTATGGGCAGCATTGGTCTCTTCGCCGCCGGGTCCGTAGGGCGACGCCGGTTGCAGGCGCTCCTGGAGAAACGCCGTGGCCGCTGAACGCCTTCAGAAGCTCATATCGAACGCCGGAGTCGCGTCTCGCCGGGCGGCCGAGGAGTTGATCATCGCTGGTCGCGTCAAGGTGAACGGCGTCGTAGTCACCACCCTCGGCGCGCGTGCCGACCTCGACTCCGATGTTGTCCTCGTCGATGAGGTCCCAATCGCCCGCGATCGTTACCGGTATTACATGCTCAACAAGCCCGCCGGTGTGCTCAGCTCAGCCTCTGACGAACGGGGACGAACGGTCGTGACTGCGCTTGTCCCGGACGGGAAAGGTCTCCATCCTGTGGGACGGCTCGACCTCGACAGCCGCGGCCTCATACTGCTCACCAACGATGGCCAGCTCACGAACTTGCTGACCCATCCGAAGCACGAAGTGGAGAAGGAATACCTGGTGCAGGTCGACCGCCCTCTCTCCCAGCGCGAACGGGAGCGCTGCCGCCGTGGTATCGAAGAAGGGGGCGAGACGCTTCGTGCGGCAGCGGTGACGACGGTGCTTCCGGCCGCCAACACTTCGCCGTCGGGCTCCTGGATTTCGGTCGTCCTCAAACATGGTAGAAAGCGAGAGATTCGACGCATGCTGCAAGCCCTGGGCCGCAACGTGCTCGACCTTCAGCGCGTGCGGATCGGGCCTCTCGGGCTGGGGAATCTCGAGGAGGGTTCCGCCAGGATGCTGACAGCCCGGGAAGTCGATGCGCTCTACCAGGCTGCTACGGGAAAGGCGCCAGCGTGAGTCTCCCATCACCCATCGCCATCGATGGCCCTTCGGCCTCAGGAAAATCGACCGTCGCTCGCGAACTTGCCCGGCGCTTCGGCTACGTCGTGATCGACACCGGTATGACCTACCGGGCCTTCACAGCCGTCGCCCTCGACCGCGGAGTCGCTGCCGAGGACACGGCCGCCTGCGCGAGCCTCGCCGCAACCATCGACCTCTCCCTCGAGGACGAGCAGGTGTTCGTCGACGGCGTCGACCTGACCGAACGCCTACGCGAGCCGGCAGTTGAGGCTGCGGTGAGTGCCTATAGCGCTATTCCCACCGTCCGCGACGCAATGGTCCGGGTGCAGCGAGAGGCCGGCGACGTCCCGCTTTGCGTGGCAGTCGGAAGAGACATGGGGACGGAGGTATTTCCAGACGCCCCGCTGAAGTTCTTTCTCAACGCAACGCAAGAGGCCCGCGCCAGTCGGCGAAGCAAACAGGCGGGAACCTGGGGACAGGAACAGGACGCCACCGAGGCCGGACGCGACATCAAGCGCAGGGACCGTATCGACACGACCCGTGCGGCCAGCCCTCTGCGGCCGGCGAGGGACGCTATCGTCATCGACACCACAGACCTGACCGAGCAAGAGCTACTTGACCAGGTCATTGCGAGGGTCAGTGCATGGGTCGCGTGAAGGCTCTTGGCGTACCGGCCGTTTACTGGACGGCGACGTACCTCCTGCGCGGCGTTCTCTGGGTGGTTGGGCGCTGGACGGTGACCGGCCGCGAACATATCCCGCCGGAAGGTGGCCTGATTGTCGTCTCAAACCACCTGAGCAATGCCGACCCGCCGATTCTTGGCGCCGCCGTGGCCAGCCGCCGGCTTCGGTTCATGGCCAAACAAGAGCTCTTCAAGCTTCCCCTGGGCATCGTCCCGCGCGCCTACGGGGCGTTTCCCGTGCGACGTTTCGATGCCGACGTTGGCGCACTCCTCAATGCCGAACGAATCCTCAAGCGCGGTGAGGTGTTGGCCATGTTTCCCGAAGGTACCCGGAGCCGGACGGGGAAGATCGGTGAACCTCATCCCGGCACCGCACTCATCGCCCTCCGCAGCGGCGCCCCAATCATCTGCTGCTCCATCACCGGCACTGAGGCACTCCACAACCCCTTGAACCTGCTCAAGAAGCCCCGCATCACGGTCACCATGAAGCCCCTGGCACGATTCGAACCGGTTCGCAAACCAACCGAGCAGCAGGTGCAGGATGCGATGAACATCATCTTCGACGCCATCCTTGCCTATTTACCCACGGAATATGGCGGTGCCTATACTGGGATCGAGGCCAACGACCCCGATGGTGACAATCCAACGAGCAACTGAGATGGGATTCTGCATGGGCGTCCGCAGGGCCGTGCAGATCATGCAGGACGAAGCCACGCCCGAGCGGCCGGTTCACAGTGTCGGAGAGATAGTCCACAACCCTTATGTAGTGCAACGACTGAGTGACGGTGGCGTCCGCCAGTTGCCCGGTCCGGACGAAGTGGACGGTGACGTGGGGGCGCTGATCGCTTCCGAACTCCCAACGGGCCGGGTCGCAATCACCGCTCACGGCGTCGGCGCACGGGTTATGGAGGACCTCGAAGCCACCGGTCTCGAAATCGTCGACACCACCTGCCCCATCGTGACGAGGGCGCAGAGATACGCGCAGAAATTCATCCGCGACGGCTACCACGTGCTCGTGCTCGGAGACCCCGGCCACAAAGAGGTGCGAGGAATCATGGGCTGGACAGACGATGCCAGTGGCAAACGCCGCGCAACCATCGTCCGTACTCCCGATCTCGAGGCAGTAGGCGCCTGCATGGATTCGTTCGAGGACGGTTTCCCCAGCAAGATCGGCGTCATGGTGCAGACGACCCATAAGGTCGAGGATTTTGCAGAGTTCGTATCGAACCTGATGGTCCTCCAGCGCGACCGCAACTTTGAACTACACGTCGTCAATACGCTCTGTCACGCGACAACCGGCCAACAGGAGGCAGCAGCAGCACTCGCCCGCGACGTAGAGGTCGTGGTTGTCGTCGGTGGCAAGAAGAGCGCGAACACGAGGCATCTCCGCGAGGTCTGTGAGGAACAGGGCACAACTGCCTACCACATCGAGTCGCCCGACGAACTCCAGCGGGAGTGGTTCGAAGGCATCGAACGCATCGGCCTCACCGCCGGTGCGTCAACGCCTGATTACTCGATCGACGAGACCGAAGCCCGGCTCCGGGAAATGCTCGGCGCGTGAAGCCGGCAGCCATCCCCGGTCTCATCAGTGGCATCGAGCCAGGTTCCCCCGCCGAGGCTGCCGGGATCGAAGCCGGCGATCAACTCATAGAGATCGATGGGCAGGTCCCCCGCGATGCCGTTGATGTTCAGTTCTATGGAGCGGGCGAACTCGTCACCGTCCAGCTTCGCAAGGCAAACGGCCTTATCGACGTCATCGAATTCGAGAAGGACTACGATGCCGACCTCGGCCTCCAATTCGAAAGTGCCACCTGGGACGGCATCCAGCTCTGCAACAACAACTGCTTCTTCTGCTTTCTCAAGGGTCTGCCGCGTGGGATGCGTAAGTCGCTCTACATCAAGGACGATGACTACCGGCTCAGCTTCCTCCATGGCAATTTCGTTACCCTGACGAATCTCACCGAGGACGACTGGGCCCGGCTCGAAGAGCAGCGGCTGAGCCCGCTCAACGTGTCTGTGCACGCAAGTGAACTCGGCCTTCGCCGCAAGATGCTCTCCAACCGAACGGCACCGGACGTCCTGGAGCAGCTTCGCCGCCTCGGCGAACTCGGAATCCAGGCTCACACCCAGATCGTCCTCTGCCCGGGCGTGAATGATGGTGAACACCTCGACCGCTCCCTTGCCGACCTGGCGGCGCTCCATCCGATCGTCCAGACAATCAGCGTGGTGCCGGTGGGTGCCAGCCCGAAGCTTGAAGAGTGGTCGCTTCGCAAGGACGGGATCGAAGTCGCTACGGCATCGCCTGAGTACGCTGCGGCCGTTGTCCAGTCCGTCACTGCCGTTCAGAAAGCCAGCCGAAAGGCATTCGGCCGGAGTGTCGCCCAGTGCTCCGACGAGTTCTACATCCGGGCCAACATCCGGGTCCCCGGACGGATCGCGTACGACGGGCTGCCCCAGTACGAGAACGGCATCGGTATGGTCCGCGTCCTTCTGGATGACTGGCACCGCACTCGAAGCCAGCTGCGCCGCCACCCGGTCAACCTAGAAGGCCGTTCGATTGTCGTCGCCTCGGGCACGCTGGCAGCACCCGTTCTCGCCGCCGTCGCCGAGGAGCTCGCTTCGCTGACCGGCATAGGGGTCGAGGTTGTCGGCGTCGCGAACTCGGTGTTCGGTGACCGCGTGAACGTCAGTGGGCTGGTCTGCGGAGAGGATTGGGCGAAAGCTGTAGCCGGGACCGACGCCGACACCGTGTTTCTCCCTCGCCACTCGCTCGACTACTTCGGCGAACAGTTCCTCGACGGCCTCAAGCCCAGTGAGCTGTCAGCCCGCGTCGGCAGGCCTGTAGCGTTTGCCAGCCAGTGGAGCGAAGTTGTTGACATGCTCCTGCATGGCTCCAGCCCCCCGGCCCGTACCCGCGCCACCAACGGAGCGATGTGGAGTGAACCCCTGCCGGCCAACGTTGTCGCCTGATGCCCCGGGTCGTGGTCGAGCCGCTTGGGCTGGAGTGGGAAGCGGAAACCGGTGAGACGCTCGTCGAAGTGGCCAATCGGCACGGCTATTACTGGCCGGTTGGCTGTTCCCTGAACGGGGAGTGCACGAATTGTGCTTTCGAGTTGATTTCCGGCCTCGGAAGGGTATCGGCGATGGGCCGGTACGAACGCCTGAATCTCATACGCCAGCGTGGTCCTCAATCAACCGAAGATGCCCGCCTCCGGCTCGGTTGCCAGGCGCGGGTGGACGGAGACATCGTGGTGTATAAACGTGGAGTGCAAGCCGACCTTCGCGGCTAGAGGAGATAGTGCCGTACGTCATCACCGAGCCGTGCATCGGCGTCAAGGATGCGTCCTGTGTGGACGTCTGCCCGGTCGACTGCATTCATAGCACCGATGAGGCACCACAGTACTACATCAACCCCAACACCTGTATTGATTGCGCCGCTTGCGAACTAGCATGTCCCGTCACCGCGATCTTCCATGAAGATGACGTGAAGGACGAATGGAAGCATTACGTTAAGCTCAACGAGCAGTACTTCGACGACTGAGAGACCCCACTTCATGGAATTAGCACAACTCGAGGCCTTCCTGCAGGTTGCCCACCATCGTTCGTTCAGCCGAGCAGCGGAAGCGCTCTTCCTGACGCAGCCGAGTGTCACAGCCCGCATCCAGTCCCTCGAGAGGGAACTGGGTGAGCGTCTGTTCGAACGCAGTGGACGCAGCGTCTCGCTGACCGATGCCGGGATTGCCTTCATCCCCCATGCCCAGCGGGCTCTGACTGCGGTACAGGAAGGCGCCGACGCGATCGACGCCGTGCGTCATGGCGAGGTCGGGAGCATCCGGATCGGGGCATCGTCCAGCATCGGCACGTACAACCTCCCGGATGTCCTCGAACGCTTCCGTGACATACGCCCCGGGGTGCACGTGAACCTCACCACGGGGCAAACCGAGGAAGTGGTCGAAAGGCTG
>JAGQGZ010000079.1 GCA_020432105.1 Dehalococcoidia bacterium
CATTCGACCACGGCCCGGACCATTTGGTCGGAAACGGGGGAGGGGTTTGCCGAGACGCCGCGAACGGAGAGCTCGTCGGTGACGACCCGGACAATGCGGTCGATGGGCTCCATGTGGACCATGAGCTCCCGCTCGGTCGCGAGGATGAGCTCGACGAGTTCGCCGGCCATGTACATCCCGTCCTCTTCCTGGAGTTGTTCCCAGATCCACTCAGCGCACTCGGTAAAGAGCGCGCCGGTCAGCTTGCCCCCGTGATTTGGTCCTTCTGTCACAGATGCCTCCAGCCCGGAATCCTACCGGGCTTGCAGGTTCCCACAAACATTCCCGTTGGGCCCACCGCTACGGTGGTGGGATTCCTGCTTCCTCTCGCAGCTTCTTTAGGCGGCGAACGTTCTCCAGGTCAGGTCCCCCGGCCTCGATCCCCGGTACTTCCAGGACGAAGGGAACATTGCGGAATGCCGGGTGCGACATGATCGTCCGGAACCCGTCATAGCCGATCTTCCCGTCACCGATGTTCTCGTGACGGTCCCGAAGTCCACCCAGCTCCATCTTGCTGTCGTTTGCATGGACCAACTCGAGGCGGTCTATCCCGATTTCCCGGTCGAACTCCTCCATAGCAATGACAATGCCGTCTTCCGTGGCGATGTCGTATCCCATCGCAAAGGCGTGGCAGGTGTCGAGGCAAATCCTCACCCTGGAGTCCCCGTCGAGGCCGCGAATGATCTCGCCGAGCTCGGAGAACTTGGTACCGACGCCACCACCCTGGCCGGCATTGTTCTCCATGATCAGGAACGCATCGTTGTCCGCGTAATCCAAAACCTCGCGCATGCTCTTCAGGATCTGTTCCCGGTACGTGTCGAATCCCTTGCCCTTGTGACTGCCGACGTGGAAGACCGTGCCGCGAACCCCGAGTTCGCCGGCCCAGCGCATGTACTGCTTGAGTGAGCCCACTGAACGGCCCAGCATCGCATCGTTGTCAGCGGCCAGGTTGACGAGGTAGACGCCATGAAAATAGGCGGGGATTTGTGCCCTTGCCAGGGCCTCACGGAAGCTCTCGGCCTGTTCTTCGGCGATGGCAGGCGGGCGCCACTGCTGGGGCGCAGAGATGAACAGCTGGATCACCTCTGCCTCCAACTCAAGGCCCTTCGGCACGATGTGTTCGAGGCCGCCAGCCCCAGAGACATGAACCCCGATTCGCATAGTGCAGCCACCTTCGACCCCGGCCGGATCTGCCCGAGGTTAGGCGCCGGTGAGGCAATGGGGCAAGCACGTTCCCGGATCTTGCAGGGGATAGGGGGGTACCCTATTATGCATGTATGCAGGCAGAGGTCCGTGAGCAGGCACTCAGGCGCCTAAAGATCCTCCAGGGTCAATTGGCAGCGCTTGAGCGGCAGGTCGAAGAGGATCGCTATTGCATGGAGGTGCTGGACCTTTCGATGTCCATCCAGAAGGCGCTGCGAAGTCTCGACACGCTCGTGATTGAGAACCACCTGCGTACGCATGTGGTCGAACAGGTCTCAGGTGGCGAGACGGACAAAGCGGTGCGCGAACTGCTGCGGCTCTACAAAGTCCAGGGCCCTGCTGACACATAGAAGAGGAGAACAACATGGCTGAAGAAATCGTCCTGAACGTCGAGGGAATGACCTGTGACCACTGCGTGAACGCGGTGAAGGGCGCACTCGAGGGCGTGCCCGGTGTTGCCAGCGCGACGGTAAACCTTGAGGCCAAAGAGGCCAGGGTTGCAGGCGAGGTGGCCGATAAGGCGACGCTCATCGCAGCCATCAAGGAAGAAGGGTACGAGGCGGCCATCGCCTAGAAGGACACAATCGTGGCAGCGACCGATGCATTGAATAACGGGGCCGTGACACTCGCGGTCTCAGGGATGACGTGTGCCTCGTGCGTGAGGCGCGTCGAGCGCGCCCTGGGGCGGGTCGACGGCGTGGAGACAGCGTCGGTTAACTTCGCCTCCGAGACAGCCCGGGTCACCGCCGGTCCGTCGGTCGAACTTGGCGACTTGCTGGCGGCGGTCGAAAAGGCTGGCTACGGCGCAGTCGTTGCCGAAGACAGGGCCGACCAGAGAGCGGCACGACAGGCACACGCGCGTCGCACACTGATCACCCTCATCTTTGGCGCCGTGCTTGGTGTGCCTGCGATCGTCCTTGCGATGGCCATGGACCTTGGCGGGCTCACAATCGGCAGCCCGCAGTTCCACGGTTGGCTCGTTTTCGCCCTGGTGGCCCCTGTACAGGCTGTGGTCGGCTGGCGGTACTACCGCGGCGCGGCAGCAAGCCTTCGCCACCTCAATCCCAACATGGATGTCCTCATCGCCCTTGGGACAAGTGTTGCCTTTGCGTACAGCACCTGGATCGTCGCAGCTGGCCGCCACGACCATGAGAGTGGCGGGCTCCAGCACATGTACTTCGACGTTAGCGCAGCCGTGCTGTTGTTCATCACGATGGGCAAGTACTTCGAGGAGAAGTCGAAGGGCCAGGCCGGTGCGGCGATCGAAGCGCTGCTTAGTCTCGGTGCGAAGTCTGCGGTGGTCCGCCGTGACGGGACTGAGATCGAGGTGACGCTGGAATCGGTCGTACCGGGTGACCTGGTTGTCGTCCGGCCGGGACAGTCCATACCCGTCGATGGCGAAGTCGTCGAAGGACATGCCGCTGTCGATGAATCCATGCTTACCGGCGAACCGATCCCGGTAGACAAGGCGGTGGGTGCCGCGGTCATCGGCGGCACCGTCTCACAGGACGGATTTCTCGTCGTTCGTACGACTGCCGTGGGCGAATCGTCGGCGTTGGCCAACCTTGCCAGGCTGGTCGAGGATGCCCAGGGTTCCAAGGCCCCGATTGAACGCCTTGTAGACCGCGTGTCGGCGGTGTTCGTACCCGTAGTGATCGTGATTGCTGCTGCTACCTTTGCAGTATGGTGGCTTGCTGGCGGCGATGGAGAAACCGGCTTCGTCGCGGCCGTTGCGGTGCTCGTCGTCGCCTGCCCCTGCGCGCTCGGGCTGGCCACCCCCACCGCGGTGATGGTTGGGACAGGGATGGGTGCCGAACGCGGCATCCTCATCAAGAACGCTACCGTCCTTGAAACGATGCGTGACCTGAGCACGGTCATTGTTGACAAGACGGGAACGCTCACCGAAGGACGCCCACAGGTAATCGCCGTACACCCCGCTGAGGGCGTAGCTGAGATCGATCTCCTCGCCATCGCAGCTGCAGCAGAATGGCCAAGCGAACATCCCCTCGGGCGCGCCATTGTCGACGCAGCCGTGGAGCGCGAAATCGAGATCAGCCAGCCCGAGGAGTTCTCGGCAAATGTCGCAGTTGGGGTCACCGCCCGCGTCGGCGGCAGGACCGTGGTCGTCGGCAACCTCGGGATCGAGCCCAATACGACGACCGCATCGACGATCCTCACGGTGACGGTTGACGGCGACTCGTGGGGCACGCTTGAGATTGCTGACGAAGTGAAGGCCAGTGCCCGGAGAGCGGTCGCAACGCTCCATAGCCTCGGCCTCGAGGTATCGATGCTCACCGGCGACGCGCCCGGTCCGGCGGAAGCGGTTGCCACCATTGTCGGGCTCGACGACTGGCAGGCCCGTGCGACGCCGGAGACCAAGCTGGCCCGTGTGCAGGAGATCCAGGCATCTGGCCGCCGGGTAGCCATGGTCGGCGACGGCATCAACGACGGCCCGGCCCTCGCGGCGGCGGATATCGGGATCGCCATGGGAAACGGCACCGACGTTGCGATAGAAGCCGCCGACATCACTATCCTTGCCGGCGACATATCCAAGGTGACTGAGGCGATCCAGCTCGGCCGTTCTACGCTGGCCACGATCCGGCAAAACCTTGTCTGGGCATTCGGCTACAACGTATTGGCGATTCCCCTGGCGGCGCTGGCCCTGCTTAACCCGATCATCGCCGGGGCGGCCATGGCTATGAGTTCGGTGAGCGTTATGGCCAACAGCCTGCGCTTGCGCTCGAAGCTCCCCTCCATCGTCGAGAGTAGCGGGAATCAGTTCACCGGCAGCCGTCGCAGTTTCATCGATGCCAATCGAGGGCCGATCTTCGCGATGGCCTCGTCGGCCATTGTGCTGGTCGTGCCCTTCGCGATCTTTACGGCAATCGGTGAAAACTGGATTTAGGGAAGCGTGGTCACCGGGCATTAGCCGGAGCATTGGTACAATTGCCTTCGTGAAGCGTGCAGATTCCCGGGCCGTTCCCATCGGCAGTGTGGTTGTCGGTGGAGGTTCGCCATTCGTCGTTCAGTCCATGGCCGCTACAAAGACCCAGGACCTCGATGCCACGACGCGCCAGGTAAGGATGCTCCACGAAGCGGGAGCCGGGCTGGTGCGCGTCGCTGTGGATAGCGCGAAGGACGTCGAGTGCCTCGCGGAGATCCGGGGCCGGGTTCCGGAGGCCAACCTTGTCGTTGACCTGCAGGAGAACTACCGACTCGTTGCCAGCGTGGCGCCACACGTGAACAAGGTTCGCTACAACCCCGGTCACCTCTACCACCACGAGAAAGAGAAGTCGGTCGAGTCGAAGGTAGCGTTCATTGCCGAAGCTGCCGTCCAGCATGACTGTGCCCTACGCGTCGGCGTGAATTGCGGTTCCGTAGACCCCGAAATGGCAGCGGCGTACGAACGGGCCGACCCCCCGGAACTGTCCGGCGTCACGGCTATGGTCGAAAGTGCGCTCCAGCACTGCGCAATCCTCGATGAGATGGGATTCACCAGGTATGTCGTGTCGCTGAAGGACAGCGACCCTCGAAAGGTCATCGAGGGCAATAAACGGTTCGCCGAACGGCGGCCGGACGTGCCGTTGCACCTGGGTGTGACGGAGGCCGGGATGCTCCCCGATGGGGTGATCAAGACACGCGTCGCCTTCGAACAGCTGATCAGCCAGGGAATCGGCGACACCATTCGCGTTTCGCTGACACTTCCCTTCGACGAAAAGTGGCGTGAAGTCGAAGCCGGCCGGGAACTCCTGGCAGACATCGAAGCCGGGCGATTCCGCTCAGTGCCAGACCTGGGCCACGGGCTCAACATCATTAGCTGCCCAAGCTGCAGCCGCGTGGAGAACGAGGCGTTTGTGGACCTCGCGTTCAGCGTCAAAGAGATGGCCGCCTATGCCAAGGAATACGACATAACGATTGCGGTGATGGGCTGCCGGGTGAACGGGCCGGGTGAGACCGATGATGCGGACCTCGGCCTCTGGTGCGGTCCCCGCTACGTGAACTTGAAGCGTGGCGAGGAGAGCGTTGGCGCCTTCACCTACGACGAAGTGCTCGGCCGTCTCAAGAGCGAGCTCGATACGCTCATCGCCACGCGTAGCTGAGAAGCTTGCGGTCCGACTACACGGTCTTCTCCGAAGCCTGCCGCCTGCTGGGGATCAACCCGGCGCTCGTGCCTCTCGTTGGTCCTACGGAGTGGAAGGCGATTGTCGGCCGCGGTGTTCCGCGGAGGGCGACGGGTGTCGCCAGCCCCCGGCATCGCGTGGTGTATGTGAAACGTGGTTCCCCGCTCGATGTCTTCGTTCATGAATTACTGCACCTGCTGTTCCCCAGCCGTCCGCACTGGTGGATCTATGAGGCAACCTGGAGCCTCTGCGGGATCGAGACAAAGGAACGATGGCGCTACAGTGGCGGCCACTGGACAAAAAGTGGCCAGCACAAGATGGAGCCTGTCGAGCGGATCCGGCAACTGGCCGCTCGGTCAGCGCGGCGCCGAGGTCTCGCGTCCCGCTGCTAGATCTGCAGCGATGTGCTGACCGGCGTCAGTCGGGACACTGCGCGAAGGCAAGCGCACTCACATCGAGCTGGTCAAGGGTCAGTTGCGGAGGCTGGGTACGACGGCGAGATCGATCCATGGAGCATACAGACGCCGTTGCCGCGACCGAATCCCTCACCTTCGCCCGAGCACGATGTCAATTCCAGCGTGAACCAACGCCAGGCGCCGTGCAGATAGCCGCCCGGTCCAGTCGCGTAGCTCAGACTTGTCCAGCGTGATGATCTCTGAGACTTTGGCAACTGAGTCGTGGGGCAGGCCAGTCACCGACGACGGAAGAACAACATTACCGGGTGCATCCGCCAATCGCATATTTGTCGTAAGGGCGACGCATATCACCGTGGCAATCCGGCTCTGGTTGAGGGCATCTCCCTGGACGACGAGTACCGGTCTGCGATAACCGGGCGCCGATCCGGCGGGCTCATCAAGATCGGCCCACCACACGTCTCCTTGAGTGACTACCACTCCGTCCGCCCAAACGCCCGACGTGTAGCCTCGCGACGGAAGGAACGTGTTTCCTCTTCCTCCGTACCGTTCTCGAGTTCGTCGGCGAGGCGGTTGAATGCGTCTGTGACGCGGTCTGGCACATGGCGAGCGACATACTCGCGCAGCGCGGCGACGTAGATCTCACTCCTCGTGCCTCCCGACTCTTTGACGAGCGCTTCGAGTTCCTCAAAGAGCTCGTTTGGCAGTGATATGGCCGTTTTCATACCCGAAGTATAACTCGACGTGGCTATGGAAGTGGACACTGGCAGACCGGGGAACTTGCGACGAGCCCGCTGATATTTGCTGGGAACGAGCGGCCAAGAGTGTTACGACCTGACGCTGTCAGCAGCGTATTTGCCGCTGGCGGAGGGTCCCGAAGAAGGTTGCCACGAAAAGACTGGGCCACGAGGACGTCGCCACGACGTTCCAGATCTACTCACATCCTCGAAGGCGCGTCGAGTAAGCGGCGAGCTATCTGGATAAGTTGTTCCACGCCTCTAGAAAGGCTCCGGAGCATTCACTCCTGTCCCCAGGTGGGTCTGCAGCATCCAGTGACCTTTCGGATGCTTTATGAGCGGGAACCGGTAGTGATAGCCATGCTCTCCATCTGGAGTGACGAAACGAATTCGGAGGTGCGCCTCGTTCCCGGACTCTCGCACTCGCCATTCACAGTCAGCGGGCTTGGCTTGTCGCGCCCATGTCCGACTGGGTTGGTACATAAGTTGCGGCTCAACTTCGGAACCTTCGTTTACAGACCATGCAGCAGTAACGTCCCCTGGCTCATTGCCGTCAATCAGCTCGATCTGCAGGTTCAAGCGTTGCTTGTCGAGACTTGGCGAGATGCGAAACTTGGGAGCGTCTGGGCGGCGATGCCATGGGATGGCATGGAGGGGGTCTGCAGGCGATTTAGTACCCATCATTTGAACGCGCAGCAGACCGATGGCTGTTAGGACCGCTGCAGTGTCGAGACCACTGTCAGCCCTGGTATCTACGGCTTCAGCGATAAACGCCCGCGCGAAACGCTCGATGTACCGCTGCGCTTCGACTGATACAGATGGCGGCTCCTGCCTTGCGATCTTCTCAATGGCTGCGAGCGCCATATCTGCTGATCCCAAGGTTGCCACGACCTCATTCCACACAGGCGACTGGGAAGCATGAATGGAGCCGCAATCTTCGATGGCCCCGACTGCAGCGGTGATAAGGCCGTCGGCGAACCTCGCTTCGCGCTGTGCGTCTGTCCGTTTTGCACGCGCAACAGCGATGGCCATATTCGTGGACCTGCCCGAGAACCGCAATCGGAATGCCATCAATCAAGCTATGCGCGCTCTGCCTCGCCCTGAAGGGCTCAGAAAAGGGGTCAAACCCGAAGTTCTGACCCCTTTTCGTGTCTAGAAATTGGTGGAGACGCGGGAGAATCGAACTCCCGGTCCAGAAAGTTTCAGCCCCGAATTGTCCTACAGGCTTTCCCACCGATTGAGTGTCGCCGTCGCGTTCGATGGTGGTCCACGTGCGCGATGGCCAAGCCGATGAGGCTTTCGCTAGCCGTTACCGGCGTGGACTAGCGGCATCCCGGTCTATGTGACACCCCGTATCTCCTTCCGACCAGGAGCGAGAAAGAGAGGGATGCTCACAGCGCTTTAGGCTGCGAGAGCGAGTTGACGGTTGTTGCCAACTATTTTTCGGTCACGTGATTTACGAGGTTGGCGACCATCCTCGGCCTGCTACCCGGGTACTTACACCCCTGTCGATACCTGTCGTCCCCTTTCAGAACCCAGTATACCAGATCCGAACAGGCGTTCGCCCCATCGTTTACACGCGCTGACGGATGGCCCGGGCCGCCTGGCGCCCTTCCTCACGCTCACGGATCTTCTGGCGCTTGTCGTAGTGCTTTCGCCCGCGTACCACCGCCAGCTCTACCTTCGCCATACCGCGCTTGAAGTACATCGCCATCGGCACCATCGTCAGGCCCTTTTCGCCCATGAGGGCATAAATCCGGTTCAGCTCCCGCTTGTGAAGCAGCAGCTTCCTGTCGCGCCGCGGGTCATGTTGCTGATAGCCGGCGTTGGAGTATGGGGCGATATTGGCGTCCTGGAGCCAGAGCTCGCCATCCTTGAACCGGGCATACGAACCCTGGAGCTGGACACGGCGCTCACGGACCGACTTTATCTCCGATCCGGTCAACACAATCCCTGCCTCGAACCGCTCGACTATCTCGTAGTCGAAACGCGCACGGCGGTTCAGCGCGATCGTGGATTCGGACACCGGACACCTCAACAATGGAACAGGCCCCGATCCGGGGCCTGTTGGGACACTTGCTGCATTCCAGTGTAACTGGACGCTATTGGCCGCGCAGGATCTCGATTGCCCGGAACATCTGGATGTCTCCGTTCTCGATGTAGTCGTCTCCCGTCATTTCAACTTCCACGTCAGGAGCGACACCCAGCCCTTCGATCCGGTCGCCCAGGGGGGTGAGCCAGCGACCAACGGAGATGTAGAGCGCGCCGCATCCCGACGGGTCGCCACAGTTCTCGAGTGGCCGGAGCTGGTTGACTGTGCCCTTGCCGAAGCTGCGGGTGCCGACGATGGTGGCACGGCCGTTGTCGCGCAGAGCGGCAGCGAGGACTTCCGCGCCGCTGGCACTGCCACCGTCCTGGAGGACGACGATGGGAATATCCGTGGCCGCACCACCGGGCGAGGCGACCCACGGCCGTTGCTGCTTCTCGCGGTCTTCCTCGATAAGGATCGTCCCCTTTTCGAGGAATTCGTCGGCCACTTCCACGGTCGTGCTCAGGAGTCCCCCGGGGTTCAGTCTGAGGTCGAGGATCAGGCCCTTGTAGTCCCCCTCCTTCATCGTCTCCAGGACCTCACGTAGTTCGTCCGGCGTTTGGTCGTGGAATTGCCCGATATAGATGTAGAAGATGTCGTCGACCACGTTTCCGTCGGCGTCAACGAGGTCATTCTCCGACTCACCGGGAATGACCTCAAGGAGTGGTTCGACAAACACGCTGGCGATGTCGATATCGCCGCGCGTAATGGTGAGGTCCTCAGTTGTCCCATCGGGATGGAGGACGGTGAGTGTGACATCCGTACCCTGCGGACCGCGGATCACCTGGACGGCCTGCTGATCGCTCCAGCCATCGGTGGACTCGCCATTTACTGCGAGGATGATGTCGCCCGCCTGGACCCCGGCCGCTTCGGCCGGCGAATCGCGGAAGGGGGCAACGATGGTCACCTGGCCAGTGCGATCGCTGACGCTTGCGCCGATACCCTCGTAGCTGGAACTGAGGTCGAAGGCCCCGGCGGCGATCTCCTCGGGTGTCAGGTAGTCCGTGTGTGGGTCGTTGAGTGAGGTGAGAATGCCGTCGATGGCAGACTGGAGGAAATTGTCCTCGGTGATCAGGGCCGGGTCGACGTACTGCTGCGCCAGCAAGTCATAGATCTCGTCGAGGATGGCGGCTCCGACGGTGCCGTTGGTCCCGCCATTGCCACCGCCATCACCGCTGTCGACCGGTGCTGCCGCTGCCGGGTTGTCATCATCGACGACCGTGCTGACGATGTAGCCGAGGCCAAACGCCAGGGTGACGATCGCGAGGATGAGGAACACGGGCACGGCAGTCCGGGCCAGGCGTTCACCGAATCCTGGTTGTATGGGTTCAGGGTTCATTGGCACGCTGGCCCTTTCGTACGTCCCGAGACACGTGGAGGTTGTTCGAGTGTACCCCTCGCATTTCGGCCTCAGCAACGAACGACGATTACCGGGGGTTTACGCGATTGAGGGAGAGAAGCCGGCAATTCCGCCTGCACCGATGGGCGCGAGCAGCGTGTTCGGCTCCGCAGACCACAACATCACCATGTCTCCAACGGGGTCCCCAAACGAACTCGACACTCCGTCGACGACATGGCGGCCGGATATGGCGAAGTGCTCACCGGTCGAATCCCACGGAGAGATCGACTGCGCATACTGGTCGAAGAACCCGAGAGCCAGGCGCGTATCTTCGGAAGGGATGAACCCGGGCGTTGCGGTGACCATTCCACCCTGAGGGTCGAGGCAGTAGAGCGCGTACCGGCCATCGCCCATCTGTGTGGGCACCAGGATCACCACGCGCTGACCGTCCGGATGCCACCAATAGGCGACATAAGGACTTCGCCAGAGTGTCCGGGCTTCACCCGTAGCGACCTCCACCACCTCAAGGCGGTTGAAGACGCCCGCGCTTGGGTCGGCAGTGGTAGCTACCGTCAGCTCGTCGTGGTCGGGCCGAAAGCTGAAGACGACGCCCGTCTCGTACGTGGCGATAGTCTTCTCGCCCTCCGGCGACGTGACAATAAGCGCCACCGTGCCGTCCACGCGGCGTGCATATGCATACACCCCGGGTTTCCTCGTTGTTGCCGGCGCCCTGAACCCAATCGCTTCGTCGCTCACAAGCGCCGCGATACCTGAAGCCGGGTCGACCAGGGACACCTCGGCGGCATGATGAAGGACGAGGGCCGACGAATCGGGGAGCCAGGCGGAAAACAAGGGTGATCCGACCACGCTGGCTGTGGGCACATCGAGGTGCTCGCTGTTGGCGAAGAACAGGGTTAGCCCGGCAGCGGTGGGCACGACATAACTCAGATAACGACCATCCGGCGACCATGACGCGTAGTGGGGGACACGGGGAGCAATAGCCGCCGGCCCGCCCGGTTCGGAAACATACGGCGTGCCGATCAATTCATGTGTCTCGAAGTCACGCACTTCCAGGCGACTGCGCGCTTCCACCGTATCGACCACGGAAAGGGAGTAGCGGTCTCCTGTCGGTGAAATCGTCGGCCAACGGCCAATGAGGTCAGTCTCCGTGCCGGCCCACGTCTCGTTGCGGCGCTCGTAGGCGACAACCCGATCGGCACGGGTGACGGTCACCAGGCGGTGCATCGGGGCATTCCTCGTATCTGCGTGCAACTTCGCACTATATAGGTTATGTGTTTGAACACCTGTGATTGGGCGTATCCACCACGACCGGGAATGCGCCTCATGCCGTCAGCCCGACCAGGACACTGCCGGTCACCCGGATGAAGTCCGCCGGTGCCAGGCGGAGGTCAACGCCGCGTTCGCCCCCGCTCACGAGTATGGAATCGTGACCTTGGGCCGAAGCATCAAGGAAGACCGGCCACCCACGTCCTGCCAGCACAAGGGCGCTGATCCCTCCCACCTTCAATCCGGTGAGCCGTTCAGCCTCCGCATGGCTGGCCATCGTCAATTTCCTCGTACTCATATGCTTCGCCAACAGCTTGAGGTCGAGTTCACGGTTTGACGGGACGACTGCGAGGATTGGCCGGATTCCCGGGCGGACATCGACAACCACAAGCGTCTTGAACACTGCAGCAGGGTCTTCACCGGCAGCGGCAGCCACCAGCTCTGCCGCCCGGATCGAGGGATCGAACGTCACGAGTTCGTAGGCCACGCCCATCGACTCGAGCTTTCGCTGTGATTGCAGCTTCCGCCGTGTTCCCGACGCCATTGGCAAACGCTAAAGGTGCGTCATCACGCCACCGTCGACGTGCAGCACCTGTCCGTTGATGAAGCAGGCCGCGTCTGAGGCCAGGAGCACGGCCAGGGCTCCAAGGTGTTCACCTCGGCCAAATCTCCGCATGGGAATGAACCGGAGCAGGAGATTCTGGCCAACCTCGTCCGGCCCTCGACCCGGGGTCCAGTCCATCCAGCCGGTCGAGATGCAGTTGGCGGTGATCCCATCGCCGCCAGCCTCCTGGCTTACCGCGGCCATCAGACCGGCGACACCCGCCTTGGCCGTGGCGTAGGCGCCGAGACCGGAAACGCCTCTCTCACCAAATACGCTCGTTATGTAGATTAGGCGCCCGCTGCTCCCCGCCTCCCGTTCCTTCAAGAAGGTCCGGGTCGTATAAAACGCCCCGTTCTGGTTAACCGCCTGGATCCGGCCGAACTCGGAATCGGTCACTTCCGTAATGCGTTTGGTCAGCGGCGCATCGGCGTTGTAGACCACGATGTCGGGAGTCCCGAAGTCTCGCTTCACCTGCTTGTAGCTGACCTGGACATTCGTCGGGAGTGTGACGTCCCAACCGTGCGAGAGTGTCGCCCGCCCGATTGCGGCAACGGCCTTACTGGCACGCTTCGCCGCCATCACCTCGTCGCCGTCCATGGTCGCGCTTGCTGCGGCGACGTCGGCGCCGGCCTCGGCCAGCGCGATTGCGACAGCCTCGCCGGCCGGGTTCGCGAAACCGATGACCAGGGCCTTCTTTCCGGACAGGTCGAATCCGGGACTTCTCTTCCACTCAGCCACGAGGAGCCTCCACCATGCCGGTCCTTGCATCCCAGCGCGTGGGAGCAATGCCCCCTGTGAGTCCGCCACCGTCGATCACAAAGCTCTCCCCCGTGATGTAGCTCGATGCATC
>JAGQGZ010000007.1 GCA_020432105.1 Dehalococcoidia bacterium
CCCCGACGTCTTCAACGTCCTCCTCCAGGTCCTTGACGATGGCCGCCTCACCGATGGCCAGGGCCGCATGGTCGACTTCCGCAACGCCATCCTCGTCATGACCAGCAACCTTGGCAGCCAGTACATCGTTGAACCCGGCCTCGACCAGCAGACCGTGCACGATCGCGTGATGGCCGCTGTCCAGGGCCACTTTCGTCCTGAATTCCTTAACCGCGTCGACGACATCATCGTCTTCACTCAGCTCACCGAGGCCCACCTCCTCAGCATCGTCGACATTCAGCTGGAACGCGTCGTCAAGCGACTCGCCGACCGCCGCATCACGCTTGAGATTTCAACCGAGGCGAAGCAGGCACTCGCCCGGCAGGGCTACGACCCGCTGTACGGTGCTCGCCCGCTCAAGCGTGTCATCCAGACCGAAGTCCTCGACCGCCTGGCTATGGAGATCCTCGAAGGCCGCCTCCATGAAGGCACCGTCGCCGCCGTTGACTACGACGGCCAACGGTTCGTCTTTCGGGAGGTCCTTGTGGGCGAAGCGGTCGCCTAAGCCACCGCACAGAGTTCGCGTAGCCGCGTGAGGGCCCGGGCTTGCCGGGCCTTCACTGCGTCCACCGTCGTGTTCAGGGCCGCCGCCGTCTCCTCCAGGTTCAACCCGTGCACGAACCGCAGCGTCACCACCTCGGCCTGGCTCCCCGGCAACTGCTCAACCGCCCTCAGTAGATCCAGCATCTCTGCCGAAAGCTGATCCTCCACGGGACGGTCGTAGGCTTCGAGAGAAAGGTGCGGCGGCCGCCGGAACCAGCGCCGGCGGTGGCTCGCAACCACGTTTCGCGCGATCCCGAAGAGCCACGCTCGCGGCGGCAGGCCCCGGTCTTCGTAGGTGCCGGCATGTCTCCAGGCCTCCTCGAATACCTCGCCCGTGATGTCCTCAGCCGTCTCCGGGTCGCCCATCCGTGACCGCACATACCGGAAGATCGCCGGCATCTCCGCCTCAAACAGCGACGACCAGGCATCCGGGTCCCGTTCCTGTAGGGCCCTGGCCGGAACCCGGGTGACAGGTTCCGCCGCCGGGAAGCTGTCGAGTGCAGCAAGCACCCATCCCAGCTTCTGCAGCAGACGCTCGATCGGTGAACCCGGGAGCCACGGCGTGTCGAACGGTATCGTGCCGCTCAACTGCCACCTCCCCCGGAGTCATCGTCAGCATCGTCACTGTGGGTCTCGCGTTTGACTTCCGGGTCGATCAGGCCCTTCTCCACATCGGCTTTGAACTTCACCGTCGTGGTTCCCGACTCAAACCGAACCTCGATGTCCTCGCCCACACCCTCGACTATCTCCACGTCCCAGCCGCTTGCTGGCTGTGTCGAGACCACTTCCAGGAGCACGCCCGCCCGGCGAAGCGTCACCGTCCCTGCTTCCAGCGCGCCGAACGTCTGCAGCCCCGCGGCGGTCGTTGAGATCGGTGTTGCCGGCGGTGTGCCATCCGGGGTCGCTGATGCACCGGGTGTCCCCGCGCCCGCGACTTCCTCAGTCGCCGATGCCGTGGGCTCGGGCGTCTCAGCACCTGGCGTGGGCGACGCGTCGCCAGCAGTCTCCCCGCCGTCACTTGCTGTGCCCCGGGCCGGGTTCAGGTTGCGCACGACATTTACGACAATTTCTGTCGCGTTCCCCGCATCTCGTGCCGCATCGGCAGGGGTGTATCCCGTGGCCGCACTTCCCGCGCCAAGTCCCACGAGCAACACAGCGCCCGCAGCCAGCCGCTGCATTGCCGGCGTCGCCAGCCATGGGGGCAAGAGCCCTGCGAACCCACGCGGTCGTCCTCCGCGTTCCAGGAAAGCTTCGAATCGACCGCGCATCTGGCGCGTCGCTCCCGTCGAGGGCCCTCTAGGGGTCAGCCGTGGCAGCAACTGCGAGTATCGCAGCGCCTCGCGCTCAGCATCCGTCCTCGGCGCGGTTCGTCCCCCCAGCACCTCCTCAAGGTGGTCGGGCCGGAACGGATCAGCCGGCACGGGTTTCCGCCTGCGCCCGGGATCGGCTCGGACGTACGTACGTTAGCCGCGTCGTGAGTGCCCCCGCGAGCAAAGCGAACGTCACCACGTACATGCCTGCTACCCACACTTCCCCGCTATCGCTCCCCATTTGCACCCCGTGCCACAACGCGGCCACGTAGGCCAACAGTGACGTGAGGTGGATCGTTCGCCACATCCTCATCCCAATCCGGTTTCGGAACCAGAACGAGAACGAAACGAGAGCAAACATGTACAGCGCGATCGTCCCCAGCCCGGCCAGCGCTGGCTCATAGTACGAAGCGAACGGCACGGCAATGTCGATCAGGCCGAACGAGGTGAATCCGTCCGGAATCAGCAGGAGCGCGTGCCCCGCCCCGAGCGCCAGTCCCGTGAGGGCCAACGCCTGGTGCCAGGCAAGCAGGCGGGCCCTGCCCACGAAACCGTCCAGCCACGCCGATGACATCAGGAGGCCGGTCACCAGCGAACCCCACACCGCCAAATACGCGGCCAGCCCGGCCGCACGCGATGCATACCAGGCCCCGTGACCGCCGGCATCAGGAAACAGGTCATACCCCAACTGTCCAACAAGTGCGGCCCCACCCGCCATGCCCAGCAGGGCCGCAATCGCAAGGGCCATAGGTACCTTCATCACGAACCCCTCGAGACAGCCCGGCGTGGTACCGGCCTCGTCGGGACGCGCCCCTGGCTGGCCGGTTCGGCTGTCAACCGTGACTGCACGGCCGCATCCGTCGTCCCCGGCGAAAGGCCCGCGGCGTCCGGCGTCGACGAACTGGCGATCTGCAACCAGATCGCCAGGAACGCAATAACGCTCCCCAGGACCACGCCGAGCCGTGTACCCGGGAAACGAATTCCGCGGCGTCGCTTAGTCGTCATCATCGTCCCGGTCGTCACCGCGATGGTGATCGTCGTCGTCGTCGTGGTCATCGCCATCCCGATCGTCGTCGTCATCGTGGCCATCGCCATGGTGATCGTCGTCGTCATCATCGTGGCTGTCGTCGTCCCAATCGTCGTCGTCGTGGCCGTCGTCATCCCAGTCGTCGTCGTCCCAATCGTCGTCCCAATCGGCACTCGCCGCCGGCAGGTCGAACTGCGAACTCACCAGGTCGCTGCCAACGGCATCCCGCGTCGACGATTCAGCGACGTCGCCCTGCCCTTCGGAGTCTCCCCCGAGCACGCCCTGGTCCATCGCTACCGCACCTACAGCCCCTGCCGATAGCACCGTCGCGACCAGTGCAGCCCCCAACGAAGTGACTCTGTTCATGGCTCTTGTGTTCTCCCTCAGGTTGTGATGGAAAGCACATGGTCATCTCGGCCCGAAAAGAGTCGTTCCCTTTCCGAAAATCTTCCCAGCCCCAAAGTGGCCGTTGCCGGTAGATGCCCGGTCGCTGGAGAAGGTGCCTGTCCACACCGAACGTGTCACGCCGCGAGGCCCTCTGCCAACGCTGTTGGATCGCTCGCTTTACGCTTGGGAAATACCCGTGCCGCATCGCCGTTCCATACTCATGTCAATGCGACCCGCACCGCTCGCTATCGCCCTTGCCGGCACGTTGCTCTTGCTCGTCACCGCCTGCGCACCCGACGACTCCGGTGCTCGCAGTGCTGTTTCCATCGCCACCGCGACGCCGGTCGAAACGCCCACGCCATTGCCCACACCTTCCCCAACTCCGACGCCGGTTCCCCCGAGGGACTCGCCGGGCTGTACCACGCGCCTCGCCCTCGCCCGCCAGATGGCACAGGACATCGAGGTCGCGCTCGAAGGCTACGAGGCCGAATGGGGATTCGCCTTCATCGACGTCGCCTGCAAGGGCACTGTCTCAATTCACCCCGAATACTCCCAGTACGCAGCCTCTGCCGGGAAGATCGTCAGCGTGATCGCGGTCCTCCAGGCCGTTCAGCGTGGGGACCTACCGCTCGAAGAGGTCGATCAGTCGGTGATCCAGATCCTCACCCTGAGCCTCGACGAGCCGGCAGACTACATCGAGACCTTCCTTGAGCCAGGTGCGCTCAACGCCGTGCTCGACCAGGCAGGCACCCTCAGCGCCCGGATCGACACGACCTGGCGCGAGACCAATATCTCGGCCACCGACCTTGCCCGTCTCTGGGCCGCGCTCGTCAATGGCCAGCTCCTCAACGAGGAACTCACCGCCTACCTGCTGAAATACACGCGCGAGACGGTCATCCCGGAGGGATTCGAAACTTTCCCGGATAGCGATTTCGAACTTGACGGCTACCGGTATGGGCAAAAGGCCGGCTACTTCGTCTCCGATGGCGTCCCTTACTTCTTCGTCGGCGCCGGCTACCTCAACCACGAAGCGACCGGCGACTACTTCATCCCCGTGATCGTCATCGAGACTGAGATCGAAGACCTGCTCGATCCCCGGCGGTTCCTCGTCTTCCCGGTTGTCGTCGACTACGTCGAGCAAATGGTCGCAACTGGAGAATCCCGATGACGCTGTACGGCGCAGCGGGTTACGATGCTTCGCATGCTCCGAACTATCGCTGAAGCATGGCTGTAGAACAGGCCCCGGCCGCGCCCGTCCCGGCGCCTCGCGTCACCTGGCGCTCGGCCCTGAACCGTCGCCAGTGGAGCCGAACCTTCACGTCCCTGCAAGAACGCGAATACGCCTGGTACTTTGCCGGCAATCTCGCCTTCTTCATGGGCATGCAGATGCAGCAGATTCTCCGTGGCTTCCTTGCCTACGACATCACCGGCAATGCCACCTCACTCGCCTGGATGGCAGCCAGTGTGGCTATTCCTATGCTTGTCGTTGCTCCCTTCGGTGGCGTCACTGCCGACCGCGTAAACAAGCGTACGTTGCTTATCGTCACCCAGACCGTGGCCGCCATTGCGAGCCTCGTCATCGCCGTCCTCATCATCACCGGCCTCATCGAATTCTGGCACCTCGTCACCATCTCCTTCGCCACAGGCCTCGTCTTCAGCTTCAACATGCCCGCCCGCCAGGCCCTGGTGCCCAGCCTCGTTCCCCAGCACAAGCTCATGAACGCCATCTCCCTCCAGATGGGCGGCATGAACCTCACCCGCATTCTTGCCCCGGCAGCCGGCGGCCTCCTTGCTGCTCCCCTCGGGATCGGCTGGGTTTACGCCATCACCTTCGTCCTCTTCATGGTCGCTGTTGCCAGCGAATTCCACCTTCCCAAGCACGGCATGCTCTCCCAGAACGAGCGCAAATCCTTCAAGGAGGATTTCACCGCCGGGTTCCGCTACATCGCCCAGGAGCCGACGATTCGCCTGCTCATGACCGCGGCCCTCGTCATGCCGCTCTTCGGATTTCCCCTCCAGCAACTCCTCCCCGTCTTCGCCGAAGACGTCTTCGACCGCGGCACTCTTGGCCTTGGTCTCCTTGCTGCCGCCATGGGTATCGGCGGTCTCGCCGGCGCCATGGTCTCCGCCAACCTCGAGAATCAGCCCTACAAGGGCAGGCTCATGCTCCTCGGCGGCATCATCATGGGGGTCTTCATCATCGCCTTCGCCGCTACCCCCATCTTCCCCCTCGCACTCGTCCTGCTCATCGCTATGGGCGTTGGCCAGATGCTCTTCCAGGCAACCAACAACACCGCCATCCAGTCCATCGTCCCCGCCGAAGTTCGCGGCCGCGTCATGTCCGTCATGATGATGTCCTTTGGTCTTATGCCGCTCGGCGTCATCCCCGTGGCGATCCTCTCCGACAGGATCGGCCCGGGTCCGGCACTCGCTATCTCCGCCACGTTCCTCTTTGGCGCCCTTGCCCTCCTCTGGGGCAGCAGCGCCCGGCTCCGAAACCTCCGTCTCGACGTGGCCGAAGCCGCCGAACTCTCACCGGTTCGCGCAGCCCAGCTTGTTGCCGAAGGCAAGCTCACCCAGGAAGAAGCCGACCGAATGACAGGCAAGGTCGTCGCCGGCCGTCCCTCCGCCCTCGAACCCGGCCGCTAGATCTGCGTAAAGCGAGCGGTTTCCCCGATTTGCCAGAGGCTCCAGCATCCATATCGTAGGCAGTGTCATAGCCAACGCCGAAGGCGAACACTCTGCGCGCCCCGCCGCGCGATTGGAATGCTTCAGCTGTCTCAGTCCGTACGCCGAGCCGTGATTCCCTTCTATTCCATCCGGCTGCTCAGCCAATCCGGCCAGGGCATCTTCATCGCGGCCCTTTTCGTCGTCGTTGGTGGCAGCGATCACCTGGCGGCCGGCCTCAGCGGCGTTCTCGTTGCCATGATGGCTGCATCACTCATCGCCGGTATCCCCGGCGGCATGCTTGCCGACCGTCTCGGTCCCGTCCGTGGACTCATTGGCGGCTCCTGGGCCCGCGTGTTGGTTACTGCCGCCGCCGTCCTGCTCGTCGCAAACCCGGTGGTTGCCGTCGGCCTCGCACTCGCCTACTCCATCGTCTCGCAGGTGTTCTCCTCCGCCGAACTCGCCTTTATTCGCCACCTCGATGCTGCCCGCCCGGCCCGTGGACACGCACTCCTCGTCGTTTTCCAGTACGCCGGTCAGAGTGCCGGCCTCCTCATATTTGCACCGCTCCTTCACCTCGCCGGCGGGACACAGCTCATGTTCGCCGCCGCCTTTGCCTGCTATCTGGTCGTCGGCATCCTCTCCCTTTGCCTGAGAATCGGCCCGGTCGCCGGTCCCGCTCGGGTCGTTGCGCGGACGGGCATTTCGATCGGTCCCACGCTGCGCTTCTTCGGTACTGAACGCTGGGCCGGCTACTCGGCCGTCGTCCTCACCTTCTTCGAACTGGTCGTCAAGGTAATGGTCGTCGCTCTCCCCGTCCTTGCCATTGAAGAAATGGGTCTCGGCAAACCCGCCCTCGGGATTCTCGGTGCCGCCGCTATCGCTGGGGGCGGTGTCGGCTTCATCTGGGCCGCTAACATGCGCCCTGCCCGGGCCGAAGAAGTCCTCCGCCCCATGATGGTCGCGGTCGCCGCCACTTCCGCCCTCTTTGCGACGGCCTCACATGGCTTCCTCAATGGTGCTGGCGAAACGGGCATTCTCACCGGCCTGGTGCCCCTTGCGCTCGTCAGCGGTCTCACCCTCACCCTTGCCCCAATTGCCGCGCGAGCTGTCCTCACCGGCCGGGCGCCGATCGAACAACAGGCCAGGGTCTTCGCAACCCAGGGCTTTGCCACCAACCTCGCGGTTGTCATCCCCCTCGCCCTCCTCGGAGTCTCGACCGAAGTGGCGGGCGCCGGCACGACCTTCTGGCTTCTGGCTGTTGTTGGCGCTGCCAGCATCGCCGCATTCGAACTCCTCAGCTCTCCCGCTCCGGCCCCCGAGTTGGTGCCGCAGCGCCCCTCCCCGGAGCCTGTGCTCGACTAATCGAACTACACTCCTGCCATGAGGTTCGCCGAACTCGCCCCCGGTAGAGACCTCGCCCTCCCGGCCGTGCTCACCGCAACGTTGTTGGCGCTCACACTTGTGGTGGCGCTCGGCCCCGACCCCCTCCCCGGTGAGGTTGCATCAATTCGGACCCTGCAGTCCCGCAGTGGCTGGGCCCGCGATTCCGCTGACCTCATCCGCAGGGTCACCGGCACCGGTGGGGCGATCGTCGCAATTGCCCTCGTGAGTCCTTTCCTGCTCTCGCGCTATCGCTGGCGTGCTCTCACTCCCCTCGCCATAGCATTGGTCACGGTCCTCGTGATTCAGCCAGCCTTCAAGGAACTCATCGATAGGGCCCGCCCCGCTGAAACACAGGTCGAGGTTCTCGCGGTTTGGACCAGCAAAGCCTATCCCTCGGGCCACGCCATTGGCACCACGACCGTTGCGGCATACCTTACCTGGCTCTGTCGGCGCCGTTGGCCACACTCGTGGGTCCCCTTCATCCTGCTCCTCCTCATTCCCGCAACGGTACTGAGCAGCCTCGTCCAGGGTGTGCACTGGCCCAGCGATCTCCTCGGCGGCATGCTCGTCGGCGGTCTTGCTGTATGGCTCATGGCACGCACCACACCCGCCGGCTCCGTGTCATCCTGGTCCTGACCGCCTGATACGTCTCTGCGTGCCGAAGGCCCGTCGTCAGGTCTGTTGGATGCGTATCTCCCGACCTGCCAGCAGACCCGTCCACCGTGGCGCATTCAACGCCTCACGGCTGAACAGGTGCTGGTCCACGAATCCCTGCGGTACCGCTGTGCCCGGGTTTACGGCAGACTGCGTAGGACTGTCCCGAACGTCGTGGCCGGATCCGCAAGCATCTCCGATGCCTGTGCAGGCCTCACGACCATTGATCGGGACGTTGCCCACGCAAACCCTGGCTCCGAAGCCTGCTACAAACGAAAGGACTAACCTGTGCCCGACGAAATGGGCGTCTTTGACGCCATCTACCACACCCGCGCAATGCGCCGTATCAAACCAGATCCCGTACCAGAAGAGTTGCTGGTGAAGCTCATCGACGCCGCCAATCAGGCCCCCAGCGGTTCCAATGCCCAGAATGGCCGCTGGATTGTCGTCCGCGACCCCGGTGTCCGGACTCGGCTCGCTGAGCTCAACAAGGCCGCCGTCGATTACTATGCTCAGTCGTTCAACCCCGATGTGCCGGGCCAGGACCCCGATGCTCGCCGCCGCATATTCGCTTCGGTCCAGTGGCAGGCCGAACACCTCGCCGAGATCCCGGCCCTCGTTATCGCCTGCCTCGAATTCGGATCGCCACCCCCCGATCGATTTGCCGTCGGCGCCGGCGCTGGCGGTTCCATCTGGCCCGGCGTTCAGAACCTCCTCCTCGCCGCTCGCGCCCTCGATCTCGGAGCCGCCCCCACGACACTGGGTCTGAGCGACCGAACCGCCGTCCGCGAAGTCCTCGCCCTGCCCGACACCATCGAACCGTTCTGCCTCATCCCTGTCGGCTGGCCCATGGGCAAGTTCGGGCCGGTTACGCGTCGTCCCGTCGAAGAGATCATGCGCTGGGATCGCTGGTCCTAGCCCGGGAAGTACCACTTCGAAGGAGCCCCATTCCATGGCTGTCAAACTCGCCAAAGATGCTGTCGACATCGGCATCGTCGTCAAGGATGCCGCCAAAGCACTCGCCTTCTATCGCGACCTCCTCGGTCTCGAGTTCGAAGGTGAGTTGCCTATGGGCGGTGGCGGTACGATGCACCGCCTCAAGGCCGGAAACACTGTCGTTAAGCTTGTCTCGCCCGGCCGCAGCACGCCGGCCGACGCGGCCCCGGGCGGTATCCAGGGAGCCTACGGATTCCGCTACTGGACGATGATCGTCGAGAACCTCGAAGAAATCGTCGGCCAGTGCGAGAGTGCGGGCTACAAGATCGCCGTGCCTGTCACTGAGTTCCGCCCCGGCATCACCATCGCGATCGTCGAAGATCCCGATGCCAACTGGGTGGAGTTCGTCACGTATTCGTGATCGGCCTCCTCGTCACCAATCGCATCCGTGAAGCGATTGGCGACCGTATCATCGCCGCGGCGGCATCGGCGGGGAATGAGGTTGACTTTGTCCTCCTCCCCCCCGATCCTGCCGGCCGTCTTCCTCCTGAGGACCTCCAGCGGATCGACGTTGCGTTCTTCTCCGGCGACCTCTACCCGGATGGTTCCCGGGGCTTCTTCGCCGCCGCCCAGGGTGCACCCCGCCTGCAATGGCTACACACGTTCAATGCTGGAATCGATGCCCCGGTCTTCGGCCGCATCATGGCGAATGGCACGCGCATCACCACCTCTTCCGGCTCCACCGCCGTGCCCATCGCGCAGACGCTTGTCACTGCCCTGCTCATGCTTGCTCGCGGCTTCCCCGAATGGCTCCAATCACAGCACCGCCGCGAATGGGAACCCCGCCCGGGCCCACCCCCTCCCGACCTGGCCTCGCAAACCCTCACTGTCGTTGGCCTGGGGGCTATTGGCACCGAGATCGCCAGACTCGGTCAGGCGCTCGGCCTACACGTCGTTGGGGTCCGCCGCACACCGGTCACGGGAGCCGAACCTATCGACGAGTTCATCACCCCCGACGCCCTCGATACCGTACTCCCGAGAACTGACTGGCTCGCTCTCGCCGCTCCTCTCACCCCCGCTACCGAGCACATGATCGACGACCGCCGCCTCACGTTGCTTCCGCCAACCGCCTGCCTCCTGAACGTCGGACGCGGCTCCCTCGTCGACGAATCAGCCTTAATCCGCTCACTGAGTTCTGGTCGCCTTGCCGGCGCCTACCTCGACGTATTCGAGGAAGAACCACTCCCGCCCGACTCTCCCCTCTGGAACTTCCCCAACGTCATCATCACGCCCCACAACTCGTCGGTCTCCGCAGGCAACGAAGCCCGCACCTGGGACTACTTCATTCAGAACTTCGAGGCCTGGATCCACGGTCAGCCGTTGCGCAATGAAGTGCGGCCGGGATAGCTACTGGCTGCCCGCAGCCCCGGGGATGATAAGCACCTGTCCCGGGTAGATGAGGTTCGGATCGGCGATCCCGTTCGCATCGACCAGTGCCTGCACGGTCGTCCCGTAGAGGCCGGCAATGATGCCTAGCGACTGTCCGGCTTCCACAGTGTGCGTTTGTCCGGCCGGTGTCGGTGAAGTGGTCGTCGTCGTTGCCCCGGCCACTGTCTCGGTCGCTGCCGCAGGAGTATTCGTCGCCACGGCCCCCTGGGTACTGGTTGCCGTCGGTACTACCTCTGTCGGGTCGTCGTCCCCGCCGCCAAACACACACCCTCCCAGCAGCGCTCCAAGCACCGCCACTCCCGCTACTATTCGTCCTGCGCGCGTTCTATACATACAATAGTCCGCAGCCTATGCCGTTCGCCAACACTTCGCAACGTCTAAATTGTTGCAAGCCCGCCGGGTTTCTGTCCCTTACCTGCCCAACATACGGCGCACAATCGTCGCCACTATCCCCGGTCGCTTTCGCATCGACAGATAGTGCGATACGGATTCCGCTCGTCCCATAAGCACCGGCTCACTCCAGTCCCGCAGCGTTGGCTCCCGATCCTCCTTCACCTGGGCCGGCGGCGTGAAACGGTCGAATGCGACCCATTCACCACCTCGGCGGGCACGAACATCCAACCCCGCCGATTGTGCCAGTGCTATCCCTGATGCGAGGTCCCAGATTCGTAGCCCACCAAAGCTGCACTGTGTGAAGATGCCTGCTGCCGTAAACGCGCACTCCAGCGCCGCTGAACCCGTCACCCGGTTGTCCCACCTCGGCGTGCGCCCCGGCGAACCACCGGGTGCCGCTGCCAGTGGCCGTCTTGCGCGCTGTTCCAGATTGGACGCCGGCATCGCAACGCCCTCAAACGAGAGTGGCTGTCCGGCCCGGGAATGCATCACTCCCGGCCGCAACTCCCGCGACGCTGCAACCCAGGTCGCACCCACCACCGGTCGCCCCCTGTGCAGCACACCGATGCTTGCGCAGTACAGCGGGAACCCGTTGACGAAGTTCGTTGTCCCGTCCACCGGGTCGATCGCCCAGGTGTACTCGGCGTCCACGGCCGGCTGCTCATCCACTTCCTCGCCTATGATCGCGTGGTCCGGCCACTCCTTCGCCAGCCGTTCCCGGATCATCGCCTCAACCGCCCGGTCAATCTGCGAAACCGGGTCCGTCGGTTCCGCTCCGTTCTTGCCCTCGGTCTTGTATTCGATGGTCAGCTCAGTGCCCAGCGAGGCAACAATGGCCTCACCGGCCGCTCGCGCGAAGCTCAGTGCCGCCTGCTCAACCGCCGCAAGCTCATCATCCGGCGGCAGCGCCTCGCCGCTCACTGGCTTCGGTCCGGCCTCGCCCATCGCGAGGCGTCATCCGCCTCATCGTCCGTCAGTTCCTCGGCTTCGACCTCCGCTGCCACAACCTCGGCCGGCTTAGGCTCTTTCGGACTTTCGGGTGCCCCTTCGTCGCTCGCTGTGAACACCCGTTGGTCCGCCCCCAACAGCGACGACAACCCTGAAGGGCGATGAATCGTCGTCTCTGAATCGCCTTCTTGGGCCGCGAACGGACTTCGTTCACGCGCCTGTACATGCGTCCACACTTGCTGCTCCTCGCGCTCAAGCAGGCGCCCGTCCGAAAGCTCCTCCACCCGGTCTGCCCGCTCCATCACCAGGCGGTCGTGCGTGCAGGTCACAATCGTAATCCCCTCCGACCGCGCCAGGTCGCGCATCAGCCCGAACACCGCCACGGCTGTCGCTGAATCCAGTTCACCCGTCGGCTCGTCCGCCAGGATCAGCCGCGGCTCCGTCGCCAGCGCCCGCGCGATAGCGACCCGCTGCTGCTCGCCACCGGAGAGCTCGTAGGGCCGGTGGTCCGTCCTCCGGCCCAGCCCCACAAGTTCGAGCACGCGCCGCGTCCGCCGGCCCCGCTCCCTGGCGCTCACCCCGGCGATCCGCAGTGGCAATTCCACGTTCTCGTGCGCCGAAAGCAGTGGCAACAGCCCGAATGACTGGAAGATCACGCTCACCGTGTGGCGCCTCAGCTCATTGAGCTGCTTGTCGCTCATCCGATCGACGCGCTGACCGTCGATCCAGACCTCACCGCTCGTCGGCCGGTCGAGTCCGGCAATCAGGTTCAGCAGCGTCGTCTTGCCACTGCCCGAACGCCCGACCAGCGCCAGGAACTCCCCCGCTGCGATCTCCAGGCTCACATTGTCGACCGCCAGCACATCCTCGGAGCCCAGCTTGAAGAGCCGCGAGACGTTCTTGACCGAAATCTGCGCCCCTGCCACTAGCCGCCCTCTCCTCGTCGGTCGCTTGGCAGCACCTCCACCGCTCCCTCGCTCATCTGGATGCGCGCGCGATCGTGGATCTTCAACCGGTCCAGGAACTCGCGGGGAATCTGTAGCCGGCCCGCCGCATCAATCAACGCATATTCGTCGTGATGCACCGTCGGATGTCCCGCCTCGAACTCCACCCGCCGGTAGATCTCCGTGCTCGTCCGCCCGTCTCGAATCGCAACCACCCGGTCCACTCGTGAAGCGATCTCCGGGTCGTGGGTGACGATCACCACGGTGACACCAAACTTCCGGTTCAGGTCAACAAACACCTCGTAGATCAGGTCCGCTGCCAGCGAATCGAGTTCGCCCGTTGGCTCATCCGCCAGCAGCAGCGGTGGGTTGTTGGCCAGTGCCACGGCAATGCTCACCCGCTGCTGCTCGCCACCCGATAGCTGCTGTGGCCGGTGGTGCAGCCGGTGCGAAAGCCGCACTGCCTCCAGCAACTCCAGTGCTCGCCTCCGCGCCTCACCCGCGTCGGTGCTGTTGAGAATCATCGGCACCTCGACGTTCTGCAGCACGTCCAGGTACGGAACCAGGTTGCGCCCGGTCTGCTGCCAGACGAACCCCACCTGGTTCCGCCGGTAGTCCACCATGTCCCTGTCCGACATCGTCAACAGGTCGCGGCCCCCCACGAACGCTCGCCCCGCACTCGGCGTATCCAACCCCGCCAGGATATTCAGCAGGGTGCTCTTTCCCGACCCCGACGCCCCAACGATCGCCATGAACTCGCCCTGCCTCACCTTCAGGTCCAGCCCCCGCAGGGCCACTACCTCGAGGTTGGCGATCTTGTAGATCTTGAAAAGATCTTCACAGTTGATGTACAACTCGCGGCTTGCGAAGGTGGTCGCCGGATTGGTCATGGAGGCTACAGTTCACCCATCCGCAGTGCCCGGTGGACGCTGAGACGGGAATAGAGAATTGCCAGGGCCACTATCGTAGCAACGAAGACCACCGCGAGCAGCGAGTATACCGTCAGCACCGTGCTCCAACTGACTTGCGTCACAATCGGTGGGATTACATCTTCGCCGCGTTCGTTCACCCCCATGAAATCGATCATCAGGCCGCTCAGCGGCATCCCCAGGAAGGTGCCGACAAGCGCCCCCGACACGATCACGAAGATCTGCTCGAAACTCACCAGTCCGAATATCTGGCGCGTCGAAAACCCCATCGTCCGCAGGATCGCAAACTCCAGCGACCGCGACTGCGCCGTCAGGAAGCTATAGACGACGAATCCCAGTGCCGTCAGCAGCAGCACCGAAGCAAAAGAGAGGAAGAGGATACCCTCCCAGCTGGCCGCCACTAGCGGGTCGCTGCCCGCCTCTTCCCGCAGCCCGGCCTCAGTTGTTACCTCCGGCGCAAACGAGCTTCCCGGGAGCACAAGAGCCTCCGGGTCCAGGTCCATCCCATCGGCCGATGGTAGCCACGCCTCGTTCGGGTAGGCACCGGTCGCCAGCACCGGCACTCTTGCCGCCAGGTCCTGGATCGTATCCAGGTTCGCCACCACCAGTTCCTCTCTGCCGTTGGGGTCCCAGGTCGGGAAATAGGAAAACGAACCGGCAATGACCACATTCACGTACTGCCGGTTGATGTAGAGGAGCGTAGCGTCGCCTCGTTCCAGGCCTGTCTCCTCGAGAAAGCCCTCGCTCACGATCACCGCCATCGCGTCGGCGCCCGATCGTGGCCGGAACCCGAAGAGCTGCGGCCCCTGGTCGGTCACGGAGAACTCCAGCTTCGCTGCGTACCTGTCCGAGCGCCCCTCCTCTACACGGGAGAGCACCGCCGGTTGGCGTAGCTGGCTCACCCCCCCAATCGTTGCGTAGCCCGCGACATCTTCAAATTCATCCACGATCGTTGGGTCCGCAAAGCCGAACTCGTCCTCAGCAGGGAGCGCTTTGCCGGTTTGCAGGGCGTCGGCCAGGAACACATGCCGGGTGTCTCCTGTGGGGGCCTGTGTAAATCGAAAGAAGATCGCGTCAAGCTGGAGTTCCTGGGCCGGGTCCGGCGATCCCTGGTTTCGCGGCGACTCAGGGTCATCCAGCGCCCCCGCGTAGAACTGCCAGCCACCGGTGTCTGGCTCGCCAACCGGGAACAGCGTGAACTCCCAGAGGCTCTTGTTCTCGTCGGACACTCGCACCGCCATGCGCCCGTGGAATGCCGGGTTCGTGAGCAGGTCCGGCGGCTTCGCCCAGAGCCCGATGTACCGATTTCCGGCGGGGATCTTGCCCACCTCGGGGGCAGGCTCCTCCTCCTCGGGTACCAGGCGCCCCATCAATTCCTCCAGCGACGCTCCGGCGAAGTCATTCCGCCAGTAGGCAATCTGTTCGAACTCGCCCGGCCGCACAGCCAGCAGGTCCGAACTCACGAAGGTGAACGTCGCCAGGTCTGAATATGACGCGCTCATGCGGGCCACCGGTGTCACTCCCTCACTGTTCGTCGTCTCCTCCACCTGCGATACAAACTGGTCCGGCGGCGAACCACCCCGCGTGTAGGTGAGGCGTGCCGGCGCTCCCGCTTCGTAAGCCGAGCGGTCGTCGTAGCTTTGCTCCAGGGTCGCCCGGAAACCTGCCGCAAACATCCCCACCGCTGTCGCCAGCAACAGCAGCAAAATCAGCCGGCTGTAATGCAGGGGACTCCGCACCAGGTGCACCAGGCCCAGTGGGATCGTCGCCCCGTTCAGTCCCCGCCCCGCCCACGAAGCAACCCGTAGCACCAGCGGGAACAGGCGCAGGAAGACAAGCGCGATCATCAGCATGAACAACGTCGGCGTCACCAGCAGCAATGGGTCCGCCGAAAGGTCGCCGAACAACCGGTCGGTGACCAGCGAACCCTGCTGGCGCAACTGGTAGAAAAGGAACGCCCCCACCACGATCAGCCCTAGGTCGAGGTAGTAGCGGAGAAACGCCGGTTGCTGTGGCGGTCTCGCCAGCGATTGCTTGTAGTTCACGATGGAGTTGCTGGTTGCCCGGTAGGCCGGTATCAGCAACGCAGCCAGGGCCAGGAGCACCCCAACAACTGCCAGCAGGATCGCCCAGATCGAGTAGTTCACCGCAATCGTGCTGCCGCCGCTCAGTCCGCTGAACGATGGCGTCAGCCCCAGCAGCGAGATGGCGGTGCCGGCAAGCAACGGACCAACCACCACCCCCACAAGGCAGAGCATCGCCCCTTCAATGAAGTAGATCAGCATCACCTGTCCCGTACTCGCGCCGCGACTCTTGAAGAGCGCTATCTCCCCCACCTGTCGCTCGACCAGCATGTTCGAGACCATCACCAGGTAGTACAGGACGATGCCGACGATCTGGACCATCAGCGCGAACAGCGGCAGTCGCGTGAAGAACAGCTTCTCCTCGTAGCTCTCAATGGTGTTGGGAAGCTCGGTATTCACCGTTGTCCGCAGGATCTCCGCTTTCAGCCCCGCACTCATCCCCTTCACGCTGTCCACGATCCCGCCGGCGTTGCGACTGTTGACCTTGTCGGCATCCACCAGCCCGTACGTCCAGAAGCTGCCGCGCAGGTCGGGCAGGTACGTCGTCAGGGCACCTGTCAACGTTTCCTCCGGCACGAAAAACGCATAGGTCGGCCATGAAGTATTCGTCACGATGAAGCGGCTTTCATCTGCCACCCCAAACCAGAACGGGTCGTCCGGATCCAACGGGGCTATCAGCCCCACCACGGTCACCTTCACCGGCTCGCTCCCCAGCGCCCAGAACGGATGAAGGTCGAAGCTGTCCCCCACGGCAACGCCGAGTTGCACAGCCGCCTTCGCCCCCAGCATCACCTCCACCGCAGGAGCGCCGCTGGCAGGCGAGGCAATCTCGGCGATCCTTCCCTCCACTACCTCGATCTGCTCATCGAGCCCCTCATAGAACTGGAAGTGGGACCGTGGCCGTCCATCGTCCTCAAGGTCAGGGGGCACCCCCACCGGCGCCAGGAAGAACGTATCTGATCGCCCGTAGCGGACCGTCGCATCCAGGATCTCGCCTACACCGGTCGCCAGTTGCCGGCCTGTGATCTCCACCCGGTCGTCGTACAGTTCCCCGGTGAATCCCTGGCTGGAACTCAGGATCTCGATATCGAGATCGCGTGGGTTCTCCCCTTCCAGCGCGAACTTCAGCCCCAGGTCTCGGATGGCATCAGAGTAGATCGCTACGCTCGACATAAGCGCAGCCGAAAGGACCACCCCCACCATCACCGTGGCCAGGAGCCGCCGATTCCCCATACTTCGACTGAAGACGAGCCGCAGGATAGCGAGAAATCGAGCCAACGAGCCTCCCCAGCCGGGCAAGCCTATCAGCAATCATTGGCGCCCAGCAAAGCACCCACGCCGGAGTGCCCCACGGCCTCCCCTGTCTGTAGGCTACGTGCCGGGAGCATGCCCTGAATCGCTTCGGTCCGTCCTGGCAAATCATCACCCAGCGCGCAGCGGCCAACTGGCGGTTGCTCAGCGTCCTCGCGCTTGGCATTGTCATCGCCTCCACCCTCCTTGCCGCCGCTCCCATCTATGCCCGCACTATGGGCGACCTCGGCCTCACCTTTGTCGTACGCGAAGACCTTGAATCCACCTCCGCCACCCGCATCCTCCTCCGCGATGCCGAGATCGGCACATCCGATGGACAGGCCCTGTCCGATGCCATCGACGCCCGGATAGACGAACGCGCAGGCTGGTTCACCGGGTCCATCGCCCGCTACGAGCTTGGCGCTCGCTTCACCATCGCCGGCGAGACGGAGATCGAGCCCGTCTTCGGCCAGCCCTACCTCGAACTCCAGGCGTTCGAAGGGTACGAAGAGCACGTCTCCATCGATGAAGGGCGTCTTCCCGCTCGCTCAGCTCCGGGTGCTCCCATCGAAGTCGCCATCTCCGCCGAGGGTGCCGAAGCCGCCGACCTCGCCCTTGGCGATACGGTCGTCCTCAGCGAACGCCTGGACGACTGCGAACAGGAGATTGTCGAAGGAGAGATGCCGGTCGTAACCCCCTGCCCGCCCGGCACGCCGACCGTCGAATTGCTCTACCAGTTGCAGGCTACGGTCGTCGCCATCGTCTCCCCCCTCGATGATGAATCCCCTGCCTGGCCCGGTGGCGCAAACGCCTTTTTCGCACCCCGCCGCGCCATCCCGGGCGCCGGCCCCCAGGTTCCCGCGTTCACCCATCCCGAGACCCTCACGCTCGACCTCGGCACTGCCCTCCCCGGCTATCGCGCCGATCTCAGCTGGCGCCTCGATGTCGATCCTGAGGCGATTTCCCGCGCAAATTACCGCCGCGCACTCGCGGATATCGAAGCCCTCCGCGATGACCTTCTCCCGCTTGGTGCGCTCACCTTCAGCCCACTCGTTAACACGCTCGCCGAATTCGAGCGCGGCGAAAGCGTGAAGCAGACACCGCTCACCATCCTCCTCCTCCAGATCTCGGCCATTGCCCTCTTCTACGTCGGCCTCGTCTCCGCAATCGTGGTCGAACGTCAGTCCGATGAAGTGGCGCTCCTTCGCAGCCGCGGCGCAAGCGTCGCCCAGGTTCTTACCATCTACCTGGGCGAAGGCCTCCTCGTCGCTATCCCCACGCTCCTGGTTGCGCCCCTCCTCGCTACCATTGCCACCTCCGCCCTTGGCCTCACCCCCGCCTTCAAAGACGTCAACGATGGCAACCTGCTGCCGGCTGTGCTCGTGCCCCAGGCATTCCTCTGGGCGCTTGCCGGAGTTACGCTCTCACTCCTTGCCGTTGTCGTTCCTGTCTTCTTCGTCGCCCGGCGCACGTCCGTCACCCAGAAACGGCAGGAAGCCCGGCCTTCTCCTTCCATTCTCCAGCGCTACTATCTCGACCTCGCCCTCGCCGCCTTTGCCGGCGTCCTCCTTTGGGAACTCAACGAACGTGGCTCCGCCTTTGAGCCCAGCTCCACCGGCGGCATCAGCTCCGATCCCATCCTCCTTGCTTCCCCAACCCTCATCATCGCTGCCGCTGCCGCCCTCGTCCTTCGCTTCTATCCCTTGATCCTGCGCGTTGCCACCCGCGGCCTCACCGCAGTCGCCGGAGTTACCGTCACCATCGGCCTCTGGCAACTCGTCCGCCGGCCTGGCCAGTACACCCGGCTCACCCTCCTCCTCATGATGGGCGTCGCCGTCGGCACCTTTGCCGCGAGTTACAGCAGCACCGCCGACCGGTCCTACCGCGACCGCGCTGCCTTCGCCGCCGGTACCGACCTTCGTGCCCGCACCGCCGACCGCATCACGGCCCCAGGCAACACCCAGGACCATGAAGCCGACCTTGCCGCCATCGACGGCATCGACCTTGCCTCGCTCGTCTATCGCTCCGGCACCAGGACCGGTGCTGTCGGCAACTCCGGCCGCCAGGTCGTCATCCTCGGCGTTGACCCCACCGATGCCTCCACCATGCTCTTTTCCCGCGAAGACTTTGCCGACCAGAGCCTCCAGAGCCTGATGTTTCAGCTCCAGGGCGCGGATCAACTCCGTGGCCTCCCGGTTCCCGCCGGCGCCACCAGCGTTACCCTCTGGGTCAACTCAACGGTCTCCCGGGGCGACGTTTCGCTCTGGCTCCGGGTTCGCGATGCGAATGGCATCCACCGCCTCTTCAGCTTCGGAAAGCTCGACACCCCCGGCTGGCGCCTCATGGAGGCTCCACTCTCCACCGCCACCGTCACCCTCGCCGAACCAGCCACCGTACTCGGCATCCTCATGACCGAGCCTCCGAGCCGCTTCAACACGTTCCCCGATCCCGTCTACTTCGATGACCTCACTGCAGTCGGCCCCGGCGTTTCTGAGGTGCTCGACGACTTCGAGACCATTCGCTGGGACAATCTACCCACCCTCGAAAACGCTTCCGATGAATATGAGCTGAGTTCCGATGAGGTCCAGTCGGGCACCCTCGCCGGCAAGTTCACCTTCCGCCTCGGCGTCCAGAATGAACGTCGAGGGCTCTATGCTCTCGACGAAAACGTTCCGATTAGGATCCTCGCCAGCGACGAATTCACCAACCTCACGGGCATCTCTGCTGGCGGCCTCGGCACGCTCCGCCATGGCCAGGTACTCGTCCCCATCAGGGTCGTCGCCGGCTTCGAGCACTTCCCTACACTCCCCGGCGACGATGGCCCCGCGATCGTCGTGAACCTCGACCAGTTCGCCTCCTGGGTCAACGCCTTCAACCCGTCCGGCGCGCCCAACGTCGAACCCAATGAGGCCTGGTTCAAGCTCTCTCCCACCGTCGACACCGAAGCCCTCGAAGACACCCTCAGCGCACCTCCCTGGCGAATGGGGCGCTTCGTCAACCATGCCTCCGAACTCGACACCATCCAGCGCAACCCCCTCCTCACCGCCGGCGGCGCGGGCATCCTTCTGGTCAGCTTTGTTGGCGTCCTCGTGCTCATCGGCGCTGCCTTCCTCGTTTCCCTCTGGACTGCGGTCGAACGGCGCCGCACCGAGTTCGCCGTACTCCGCGCTATGGGCATCTCCCGCGGCCAACTCCTCCGCCTGCTCACCTTCGAATACGCCCTCGTCAGCATCGTCGGTGTCGTCGTCGGCGCCTACCTCGGCCTCCTTGTCGGCCGCCAGATGCTCTCGTTCCTCGACGTTACGGAAGCGGGCAATCGCGTCGAGCCATCCTTCATTCTCCAGACCGACTGGTCCATGGTCGCCGGCGGCGGTGGCGTCGTAGCCGCCGTCTTCATCCTCGCGCTCCTCTTCGCCGTCCGCATCATTGCTCGCACCACCGATGCCCAGGCCCTCCGCAATGACTAGCGGACGCTGAGCAGTTCACCCAGCGTTACCGGCTCCAGGCCCCGCGCCTTCAGTCCCGCCACTATCGCTGGCAGTGCCTCCAGCGTGTTGTACCCACCAAGGTGCATGAGCACGATCGTGCCGCCCTTCGCTCCGTTCACCACCTTGTCCACCATCTGCTGGGTCGTTGGTCCGCCATCCGCTTCCGGTAGCCAGTCGATTGTGTCGATGTCCCACATGATCGTGTACGCATACCCGGCGGCGCCTACCGCCGACAGCACATGATCGTCAACGGCACCGAACGGCGGGCGAAAGAACGGTCGCGGGTTCAACGCCGTATGGGCCGCGATCGCCGCTTCCGTCGTCGACAGTTCATCGGCGATCCCGGCTGCGGAGAGGTCCCGGAAGTCCGGGTGCGAGTAGCTGTGGTTCCCCAGGGCGAACTGGCCCCCGTGCTGATCCACCAGCGCCAGCACCTGCCTGCCGACATCCGTGTTCACGCTTTCCAGTAGCGAGCCGGTCGGGAAGATCGTCGCCCGAACGTCGTTGTCGATGAGGAACTGCATGATCGCCAGCGCCGGCGCCACCCGTCCCCCCATGTCAAACGTAAGTGCCACGACGTTCGAATCTCGTGGCCCGTGGTCCACGCGCAGGCTCGGTCCCGACGGCACCGACGTTGCGGTGGGCGTCGGCGTATTCGGAATAAAGATCACGGCCCCAACTGCGATGTCCGTCACATCGTCGATCGCGTTCAGCGTGACCAGCGTCTCGACCGTCGTCCCAAAACGCTGGGCCAGCGAGAACAGCGTGTCACCAGCCTGCACCGTGTACGCGAACGCATCCGGCGGACCCTCGCGAACGACTCCCGGGACGTATTGCGATCCGGGTGTCGGTGATGGCTCCTGGGTCAGCGGCGCAATGGCAACATCGGTAGCGGTCGCCGGGCGCGATTCATCAACGCAGCCAGCGGCCAGGACCGCTGCCACTGCGGCCAAACCCACCGCAATCGCTATCCCGAAGCGATACATAAAATTGTACATAGATCGAGTGTAGGGCCGCCGCTGTCGCGAAGCGAAAACCTACCGGGCGGGCCCCGAAATAGTCACGCCTCCATCCACCGGCAGCACCACTCCCGTCACGTAACGCGCTTCCTCCGAACACAGGTATAGCGCCGCATAGCCGATATCCCAGCCCGTGCCCTCTACCTTCAGCAACGAAGCATTCTTCCGCCGCTCCCGCAGTTCGTCTGCCATCCCTGCCGCATACACCATCGGCGTATACACCGGTCCCGGCGCAATACAATTCACCCGGATCCCATCCTTCGCATGGTCCACCGCCATGCTCCGCGTCAGGGCAATCACCGCCCCCTTCGACGTTCCATATGCCGTCAAGCCTCTTGGTCGCAGCGCCGCGATCGATGCAATGTTCACGATCGCCCCACCCTCACCGCTCTCGATCATTGCCGGTATCGCCGCCCGGCTCGCGAGCATCATGCCCTTCACGTTGACCGCCATCACCAGGTCCCACTCATCCTCCGAAATGTCCAGTACCGTCCCCCGGCTACCGATACCCACGTTGTTGTCCAGGATGTCGAGCCGCCCGTACCGCTCAATGGCCGCACCGACCATCGCCCTGCACTGCTCGCCGCTCGTCACGTCCGCCACGAAACTGCTCGCCGTGCCGCCCTCACCTGCGATCATCTCCACCGTCGTCTCTGCCGCCCCGGCATTTGCGTCCACGCACAGCACCTTCGCCCCTTCCCGCCCAAACAGGATCGCCGCCGCCCTCCCGTTGCCGATTCCCTCGTTTCGCGAACCGGCCCCGGTCACTATCGCCACTTTCCCCGCCAGCCGGCCGGTCATCGCCATGCCTCCACGTCAAGGTCCTCCGGTACGGTGATGAAGAGACTTCGTCGCGGCCCCTCGATTTCGCGGGTGATGTGCCCCTGCCCCGTCGTATCGTCTGCCAGCATGATCTCGCCGGGCCCGAAGCGCTGCTTCGTGCCATCCCCACATTCCACCTCCACGATCCCCGCCAGCGTCACCACGAACTGCCTCCGGGGTGCGGGGTGATAGTCCAAGAGGCCATCCGCCGGCGTTTCCCTGAAGATCACCGAATCGGCCGCCACCGGTTGCGATAGAGACCCGTAGCGGGAGGCCCCCAACGGCACATCCAGTTCCTCAAAATGGGATTCGTTATCATCGCCGGTAAATATCCGTACGACCCGCATGTGCCACCTCCATCTGCCGGGGCATTGTGCGAGGCGGCGGCCCAACTCCACAAGTAGAGGTGCCCGTGCTCAAGACTACCGTCGGCCAGATCGAAGTTATCGCCCTCGTCGACTCCATCGAGGCTTATCCTTCCGTCGCCGTCTACCCCGAAGCGGGCGACCGTATCGCGTCCTACCGCCAGCATCTCGACAGCGACGGCAACGTCCCCCTCACCTTCGGTTGCTACGCCCTCCGCGATGGTGCTTCTACCGTTCTCGTCGATACAGGCTGGGGCCCCGAACACGACGGTCGCCTCATGGTCGAACTTCGCGAGGCCGGCATTACCCCCGCCGAAGTCAGCCACGTCCTCTTCACTCACCTCCACGGCGACCACACCGGCTGGAACATCGACCGCACCAGCGGCAAGCCGAATTTCCCTCGCGCCACCTACCTCGTCCCGGCTGGCGACTGGGCCCACTACAGCAAACAGGATCCACCCTCCGCCTCCTTCCAGCGCGACGTCGTCCCCCTCCACGACTCCGGCCAGATGGAACTGATCGAGGGCGAACGGACAATCACCTCCGGTATCACCGCGGTTCCCACGCCGGGCCATACGCCGGGTCATACCAGTGCCACCATTGTCTCCGGTACCGAACGTGGCTATGTCCTCGGCGACGTCGTCATCTCACCCGTGGACCTTGCTGAGCCGGACTGGCCCAACCGTTTCGATTGGGACGACGATATTGCCCGCGCCACCCGCAACAGCGTCCTGGCTGCGCTCGACGACAGTACCCTGATCGCCGCCAGCCACCTCCCCGACCAGGGCATCGGCCACTTCCTGACCGGGAGCGGTAAGCGTTCCTGGCGGGGCTACCGGCCGTCATGAATTCGCAGGGCCCCGCCGCCAGCTTCGCCGCGCCCGTCGAAGCGCCGCGACGGTCCCGATCATGGCTCATACCGGCTGCCCTCTTCGCCGCCCTCGTGGCGATGCTTGTGGCAGTCCTCGTTATCGCCCGACAGGCAAACGATGACGGCACCCCTCCGCGGCCCGGTGAGTTCCTCGTGCCTGCCCCCATCTTCCCTACCGTCCCTTACGACATCCAGCAGCGATCAGCCGCCGGCAACGTCACCGTTTCTGCCGCCGACGGCGCCACCTTCGATGTCAACCTCGACGCCGTTCCTGTCGAGATCCTCGAACCGATCACCATTAGCGACATTGCCCCGGGTCAGGGTGTCAACGTCATCGCCCGCCCGAATGCCGTCCGCAACTTTGTCATCACCTCTATCGTCGTCCTCAACGACGGAGCCACACTCCTGCCCGGTGACGCCGGGTATCGCTCCCCGGCCGGTTTCCAGGGTTGGGAGGCTGGCCGCGACCAGGAGCTGCGTCCGGTCCTTGCCGGCATCGTCGTTGATGCATCCGCCGATGAATTCGTTATCAGTACGGCCGTCGGAGAAGTCACGCTGCGCCTCGTCGAGACGGGTGGAGCCGCTCCTCCCGCTATCTACCGGCTCCGCGAAGACCCCGCCCTCCAGATCGACGCCGGGGACCGCCTCGCCCTCGCTGGCATCGAGGATGGCGACCCCGAAACCGCGAAGGCTGCCCTCGTCCAGCCCGCCAACTAACTCGGCGTGACGACGTTCTGTGGCCGGCCGTCGAGAAACGCCACGATATTGTCGATCGCCGTCTTCGTCAGGAGCTCGAACCCCTCGGGCGTCGCATCCGCCGCATGAGGTGACATGACAACGTTGTCCAGTGCGGCGAGCGGGTGTCCCGGCGGCAGGGGCTCGGGGTCGAAGACGTCCAGCCCCGCACCCCCGAGCTTTCCGCTCCGGAGCGCCTCAACCAGCGCAGCCGTGTCCACCACCGGGCCCCGCGACCCGTTCACCAGGATTGTTCCCTCTCGCATCAGCCCGAACTGTGCCGCCCCAATCATTCCCCGGGTTTGCTCCGAGAGCCCAACGTGCAGGCTCACCACGTCGGACGCTTGCAACAGTTCATCCAGTTCCAGGTAGCGGAAGCCGATCTCCCGCGCCGCATCCGCCTTCTGCCGAAACGACCATGCCACCACCTCCATCCCCAGCGCTTTGCACAGGCGGGCCATCTGCAGCCCGCTGTTCCCCGTCCCCACGATCCCGACGGTCTTCCCTCGCAGCGTCGTCAGTTGAACATCGGGCCAACCGCCTGCCCTCATCTCTCGGGTCGAATCGCCCAGGCGGCGGGCCGTCGCCAGCATCAACGCAAACTCGTGCTCGGCCACAATCGCCGACGTGCTGTCCCCCTGGTTGCTAACCGTGATCCCCAACCGCCTCGCCGCCTCCAGGTCCACTGCGTCTGTCCCCACCGAACACAGAGAGAACAGCCGCACGCCCTCCATCCGGTCCAGCATTGTCGCCGTCCATTTCATCGACCCGTGAGAATTGATGATTACATCCGCACCGCGCACTCGCTCCAGGCGTTCATCCTCTGTCGCCGGCAGATCCGGGTAGACAACCACCTCGCCGTAGGCGGCCAACCGCTCAAGGTGTGGAGAGCCTCCCACCTGGGCCGGGTAATCTCCGGGCGCAACAATGCGAACTGCCATCAATCGCAACCATACAAAATCCGCCCCTACACGGGAGACCACCGCCCCCTGCAGGCGTAGGCTGAGAACCCCATGCTCGCCTGGTTCCAGCGCACTTTCACCGCCCTCGAAAGCCGGTCGTTTCGCACGCTCTGGTTCGGCTCCTTTTTCTCCATGGTCGCCTTCTTCATGTCGAGTGCGGCCCAGGCCATCGTCGCCTTCGATCTCACCGGCAACAACGCTTCCGTCGGCTTCGTCATCTTCGGCCAGGGCTTTGCCCAGCTGTTCCTCGCTCCTTTCGGCGGCGCACTCGCCGATCGCCTCCCCAAGAAGCCACTGATCATCTTCTTCCAGGCCATCATCATGGCCGTCTTCACCTCCATCGCCATCCTCATCTGGCTCGACCTCATCGCCATCTGGCACCTCGTCACCGCCTCCTTCATCACCGGGATGTCTTTCTCCTTCATGGGCCCCGCCCGCCAGGCATATGTCGTCGACCTGGTCGAAGAGGGTCGTCGGGGCAACGCCGTCGCCCTCAACCAGGTCGCCCTCAACGCTTCTCGGGTGCTCGGCCCCGCCGTCGCCGCATCACTCATCGCCTGGGAAGTTTCCGGTGGCGGTGGGGCCTACATGACCATGGCCGCCTTCTACTTCTTCACCATCATCGCCACCTTCATGCTTCCTCCCTCGCATGGCGGCGGCACCCAGCGTTCAGTCCTTGGCGATATCGGCGGCGGCTTTCAGTACGTTGCCGGACATCCCCGCCTGCGCACCCTTATCCCTTTCTTCATCCTCCTCATCATGTTCGGCCTGCCCTACGTCACCATCATGCCCGGCTTCGTGAAGACCGATCTCGGCAAGGGCGAGGCCGGCATCGGGCTCATGCTTGCCGCCCAGGCTGCCGGTGGGCTTCTCGCTAGCCTCGCCGTTGCCGGCCTCGCCGATAGTCCTTCCGCCCTCAAGATCTACTCGGGTGCCGGTCTCCTTTTTGGCGCCTCACTCCTTGCCACATCCGCCTCACCAAACCTGCTCGCCGCTCTCGGTGCCATGTTCGTTGCTGGTATCGGTAGCGGCGCCTTCCAGACGCTCAACAGCGCCGTGGTCATCCGCGAAAGCGACCCCCGCTTCTTCGGCCGCGTCATGTCTCTCACCATGACTGCCTTCGCCGGCTTCGCCCTCATGGGCCTGCCCATCGGGTTCCTCGCCGACGCCATCGGCGAACGGGCTACGCTCGCCTGCATGGGCGGTGCGATCATCGCCGTCGTCATCGTCTTTACCCTCCTCCTCAGCCGCATCCCCGTGACTCCTCCCGCTCTCCCCAGCGCCGAAGCGGCAGGTTAGCCCATGAGCCTCGAATCCCACCTCCGCACCCTCGTCGGCGACTCTCACGTCATCACCGATTCCGACCTCAAGGCTTCCTACGAGACCGACTGGACGCGCCGCTTCTCAGGCAATGCCAGGCTCGTTGTCCGCCCGGCCAGGACGGCCGAAGTCGCCGCCGTTGTCAAAGCTTGCACCTCCGAAGGGGTACCCATCGTCCCCCAGGGCGGAAACACCGGTCTTGTTGGTGGCAGCGTCCCTCGCGGCGGCGAAGTTGTCCTCAGTCTCCGCCGTCTCGTGGAACTCTCGCCGGTCGATACCATGGCTGCCCAGGTTACGGCCGCCGCTGGCGTCTCTATCGCCACCGTCCAGGAGGCAGCCCGCGAAGCCGGCCTCATGTATGGCGTCGACCTTGCCTCCCGCGACAGCGCCACCGTTGGCGGCACCGTTGCCACCAACGCCGGTGGGCTGCGGGTCCTCCGTTACGGCGCCACTCGTGCCCAGGTCGTGGGGGTCGAAGCCGTCTTCGCCAATGGTGACGTCGTCCAGCGCATGACCGGTCTCACCAAGGACAACACCGGCTACGATCTCGCCGGCCTCCTCACCGGCAGCGAGGGGACGCTCGCCGTTATCACTCGCGCTCGCCTCAAGCTCTGGAACCCACCCGTCGCCAGGGCCACAGCGCTCCTTGGCCTCGACTCCATAGCCGATGCCATTTCCCTCCTCGAGCGCCTCCGCACCCTGTCCTCGCTCGACGCCCTCGAAGCCTTCTTCGACGACGGCATGCAGCTCGTCTGCGACCACACCGGCATGTCGCCACCGTTCCCCGGCAGTTTCGGCTGCTACCTCCTCGTCGAATGCGCCGGCCGCAACGACCCCACGGAAGAACTCGCCACCCTCCTCGATGACTCCCCCGAAGTTCGGGCCGCCGCCTTCGCCCGCCAGCGCCCCGAGCGCGAGGCACTCTGGCGTTACCGCGAGGCTCACACCGAGTCCATCAGTGCAGCCGGTGTCCCCCACAAGCTCGACGTCACCCTGCCACTCGCCCGAATGGTCGAGTTCGAAGCCAGCGTTCGTGGTGCCGTCGCAGCTGCCGCCTCGCCGGGGGACGACGTACGCGCCATCCTTTTCGGCCACCTCGGCGACGGTAACCTCCACGTCAATGTCCTCGGTCCCGCCGACGATGATGAGCGAGCCGATGACGCCGTCCTCCGCCTCGTTGCCTCACTCGGCGGTAGCATCAGCGCCGAACACGGCATCGGCGTCGCCAAAGCTCCGTGGCTCCATCTCACTCGCAGCCCTGCCGACATCGCCGCCATGCTTGCCATCAAGGCCGCCCTCGACCCCCAGGGCATCATGAATCCGGGCGCCATTTTCAGCCTTACCTGACCTGCAGATGACCGGGTGCCAGCCCTTAGGGGGCCTGCCTTACTCCGAACCGGTTCCCGGCCGTGGACGGCTACTCCTCTTCGTCGTCCTCATCAGGCACCACCAGCGTCGGTACTCGTCCCCGCCGGATAACCTCGTCCGCCACGCTCCCGAACAACAAACGTCCCAGTCCGCGCCTCGCGTGCGAAGCCATCACCACCAGGTCGTGGCCACCCCGCACGGCCTCCTCCGCAATCGCCTCCGCCGGGTTCCCTTCCGCTACCAGCAGTCTCCATCCCGGCTTTCCCACGTCATCCCGTACGTTGCGCAGGTACGCCTGCCCTACGGCTTCCAGCGTATTCTCACGCTCAATCGCCGCCCGCACACTCCCCGATGCTCCAAACATCTCAGCAACGGCAGCCAGGGTAGTCTCTGCCGACTCTGCCACCAGCAACAGCGTTACCTGGCCACCAACCGCGGCCTGCAACGTGCGCACGTGCGGCAACGCCCGCTCCGCTTCCGGCGTCGAGTCAAGGGGAACCAGGATACTCCGGTACATCACGCCTCCCGGACTCCCCCGCGAGGGGCAGTCCATAGCGTGATCATAGAGACGACCGCGTATCTATGCGCGGGCGTACTCCCGGGCGTCCGCCGCTCTCGCTGGCTTGTGCTGGCGGTCGGCTTCGGTGAAGGTCGCCGTCCACGCCGCAAACTCCAGCAGGATCCCGTCCGGATCCTGGAAATACATCGACCGCACGAACACGTCGTCGGTCACTTCCTTCGACACCTGGCTGGGGCTGTTGTCGTGGTTCAGGATCATCGATACCTTCACGCCCTTCTCCTTCAGGCGCTGCCGGTACTCCTCCATCTTCTCCGGCGCTACGTCGAACGCGACGTGGTTCATCGATGCGTGCGCGGTAACAATCTCTCCACCGATTCCAGGCACGCCCTCCGGCGACGCAATCCCGGGCGCTGCCTTCGGCGCATTCGGGAACCAGAAGAACGCCAGGCAATCGCCATTCCCTATGTCGAAGAAGAAGTGCTGGCCCATCCCGCCCGGCAACTCGATCGTCTTCACCAGCGGCATCCCTAGCGTGTTCGAATAGAAGTCCACCGTCCGCTCCATGTCCGAACAGACAAGCGCGAGGTGGTTAATCCCCCGTAGCTCGAAATCCTTGTTTTCCTGTACGTTCTCCAGCGGCATAGACCATGTCTCCGCGTTCTATAGATTGCGTCATACGTTACCACCGCACCGCAACACCCGTCCCCCAAAGGCCTCCGTTCAGTCGTCCCTGCCCGACCACTTCTTATCGAAGACCGAGGAGCGCTGCGCCTGGGACGATGGAACGGATCCGCGAACCCGCAGCCGGTCCTACAGCCCGTACTTCTCGTATGCCGTCCCGAACTCGTCCCGCCGGAAATTGTCTGCATCCACGTCCTGCAGTGCTGCAAGGTGCGCTGCCAGCCACTGCCCGGGGATGATCTCCACGATCGGTGCCAGCTGCTCCCCCACGTCTGCCACCTCCAGCCAAGTCGAACCCAATGGCCCTTGCACGGGCGACACCCAGGCCACTGGTAGGCCGACGTCCAGCCCAAACTGCGCCACTGTCACCGATCGCTCCAGAGCTGCTCCCGCACCTGCAAACACCATGAGCGGGTCGCCCCGCCGCACCTGTGCCTGTGGGCCATGCAGGAACTGCTCCGCCGCATAGCCGCGACATCGCATGCGCGCCGCTTCAGCCACCTTGATCGCCACTTCGTGGGCGCTTACCTCGTGCGGTCCCGCTCCAACCCCGATGAGGCTCTCAAACGGATACCACTCCTCGGCCAGTGCCTTCATCTCGCCTTCGAGCCCGACAGCCTCCTTCACCGCCGCCGGCACCGCCGACAGGTCACCAACCGACCCTGCCCTGATCCGGCCCGCGATGCGGGCCGTGAGCAACATCGCCGTCGTGTGCGACACCGTGAATGCGGACGATGTCTCCCTCGCCACGGTCCTGATAATGACGTCCGCCTCGTTCGCCTCTGCCTCGGTGCTGGCAACCCACACCGTCGGCACCTTCGCATCGTGCAGCCGCGCCAGCGTGTCCCTGGAATAGCGCTTGCGGCCGCTGTGGCTGTACACGATGGCAGAGTCCCCTTCACGGAGCTCCGGCCCGTAAAGGGCGAAGTCGTAGGCGGCCCACTCAACCGCGTCAGCTCCCGCCGCCCGGAGCATGGAAGCGCCGGTCCTCGCCGCATTCGTCGATGTTCCGGTCCCTACGCAGAACACCCGCTGCGCCCCACCCAGGAGCTCCGCCGCTGCCGGGATTGGTTCCTCTGCGTTCAGTACCCGTTCGATTTCGTCCGGTTGGCTCATGATCTGGCCGTACAGCCTGTAGCTCGTAACTTCCCGCACCATGTCCTTAACTCCCTTACCTCAGCGTTCCGAGGAACGCGATGGCTGTTTCCAGTGCCTCGTCCCAGTTCTGCTCTCGCGTACGCCCCGACGCCTTGCGTGGCCGCAGGTCATGGTCGCCGTCCTCCAGCCAGTGCACCGCAATGCTCGCCGGCAATCCGAATCCCTCCACCTCTTCCCTCGATCCGAACGGATCACGGCTGCCCTGCAAGAACAGCGCCGGCGTGCGAAGTGTCATCAGGTGTTCGGTTCGCAGCCGTTCCGGGCGCCCCGGTGGATGGAACGGGTATCCCAGGCTGATCAGCCCCGCCACTGCCTCCTCGTCCGCCACCATCGAGGCGATCCGGCCGCCCATCGACTTGCCACCGATGACGGTCTTCCTCGCTTCAACTCCGGCAATCGCTGCCCGCCACGTCGCCAGGAGTTTCGGCTGGCTGTCCGGGCCCGGTCGCTTGTCCTCGATCCGCCGCCGTGCCATGTAGGGAAACTCGAACCGCGCACAGCGGTATCCCGCTTTGCCAAAGCCCTTCGCAAAGAACTCCATGAACGGCGTGTCCATCGCCGCCCCTGCACCGTGCGCCAGGATCACCGTGATCGGTGCCTCCGCCGGTCCATCAAACAGATACGCGGGTGCGCTCACGCCTGCTGGATCACCGCTCCCGTCCGGTCGACGATCCGCTCGATCTTCACGATCGTCCCGATCCCCTTGCGTTCCGGGTCGGCATCCAGCTCCCGCTGGTCGGTCACTGCCATTACCGCTTCTCGCTCTGCCGGGTCTGTCACGTTCCGTCCCTGCCCGAAGAAACGCCAGGCAATACGCTCGGCCGCGTTCCGATAGAAGATCTGCACCTTGGGGTTAGCCTCGATATTCGGCACCGTGTCCTTCCGGCTCCGGCTCCAGAAGCTCAGTTCGTTGTCGCTGAACACTGAAACGCTGCCCCGGAACGCCAGCTGCGGCCAGCCATCCGCGCTCGCTGTCGCAACAATGCAGACGTTGCGATCGTCAAGCGCATTCTTGATGGCGTGGCGCATTTCCTCGGTAAATTCGATCATGGGTACTCCGTGTGTGGTCGTGGTTGCAGCAGCGTACCGAACTTCGTACGCCGCCGCAGGTAAGGCCGGGGAGGTACCGTGCCATCGATCTTCGTCCTGTTCGACGTTGATAACACCCTGCTCAATACCGACCTCGCCGTCGAGCGGATGCAGGCCCGCATGCGCGAGGAGGTTGGCGAAGCCCACGCCCGTCGCTTCTGGGAGATCTATGAGGAAGTGCGTACCGCCGGCGACTCCGTGAACATCCCCGATACCTTTGAGGCCTTCAGCCTCGAATGCTCCGACTTCCCCGCCGTCAACCGCATGAGCGAGCTCATCTACGGATTCGACTTCGAAGGCTGCCTGTTCGCGGGCGCGCTCCCGGCTATCGAACACGGATTCAACCTCGGTGGGGCCGCCATCCTCTCGGACGGCGACCAGCTCTACCAGCGCCACAAGATCGCTGTCGCCGGTCTTGAACAGGCGGTCGGGGGCAACGTCATGGTCCAGAAACACAAAGAGTCGGTGCTCCAACACGTCACACAGCGATTCCCCGCTCGCCATTACATAGCCGTCGACGACAAAGCTGGCATTCTTGCCCGCATGAAGGCCGTCCTCGGCCAACGCCTCACCACCGTGCAGGTCTGCCAGGGCAAGTACGCCGCCAGCCGCGATGGTGCACTCCCTCCCGACCTCGCGATCGACTCCATCGGCGATTTCGTCACGCTCACGCCCGACAAACTCGACGTCAGTTAGCGCCCCGCAAGTTCCTGAAGGACGAACGGTGCGTCCCGCTGCACACCGGCGCTACCTGGCCGCATCCCCAGCATTCCGTAGATACCGGCCGGGCGAAGGTCGCGCAGCCACCCCGAGAGAAACCAGGTGCCGGCTGCACAGCCCAGGGCCATCAGCCCCATCGCCGCGATCGCCGTGTAGTCCAGCCAGCGCGCATCCGGACCCTCGCGACTCAGAAACACATCCCCGGTCACAAGATAGGCAAGCCCGTTCCACGCTCCGTGGCAGAGAACCCCCGCGAAGTAGAGCAGGACCATTGACCATCGCCCTCGCAATAACCCGTAGAACCCCAGCGCCGCCAGTCCCGAGGCAAACCCGTGGAGCACAGCCGTTCCCGCTCGCCCCACCGCAAACAGCCACCACTGATTGCCGATCGTTTGATCGGCGAGCGCCGCTGGATCCACTGCAGCGATGCTGTTCATGAAAGTCTCCAGGAGGTTGAAGCCGGCCCCCGCGATCACTCCCCAGGCAAAGCATCGTGCCATGCTCCCCTTCCGAAAGAAGAACAACACCACCAGGGCGCCCTTCCAGAACTCCTCGTTGAGCGGAGCTACCACCGAAAGGACGCTCAGGTCGAAGATAATCCCCGCCTCGCCACGCAGAGTTTGGACGTTTGTTAGGTCCCACACGTCCCCATGCCCCCGGTAGTGAATGAATAGGGCGCCCCCCAGGAGAATCCAGGCCGTATTCACTGTCCCGCCCAGCGTCGTCGCCCCCACCGCGCCCCATGTGAACCCCGAAGTCACCTCTCGCCAGCTCATCGGCCACGACAGCGGGTTCCGTCGTTGATACCGGCCCAACACCGTCGTCGCCAGCAGGATCGACGGCACCGCTATCACCACGATGTTCACAAACGGGAAAAGCCACGGCGCTTGCGTTGGTTCGTTCGCCTGCCACTGCCCGATCAGCACTGCTGCCGGAAAGGCCGGCGCCGGCAGCCACGGCCTCGGTACCCGGTACGCCGACGAACCAACCCCGCCCAGCGACGAAGCGGCCTGCACCACAAGGAATCCGCCCAGGCCCATGAAGACCACGGCAAAGCCCACAAATAGGTTGACTTCGAAGAGCCGTTCGGACGGGCGGTCACTGAGTTGCGTAAGCCCCACCAGCGCCAGCATTCCGGCCAGGAACGCAACCGCACCCGCAAGCGCTGCCAGGCCGACGATGATTCCTCGCCGGCGGATAGTTCTCTACTCGCCTTCGAAGGGCATAATCGCCCCCGCCTGCACCAGGAAACGTGCCGATGCTCCCGGCAGAATGTCCCGCACCCGGTCCGGGTCGGCCGTCGTCACAATTGTCTGCTCAAAACTGTCGATGTATTCCAGCACGCCCTTTCGGCGCCGCGCATCCAGTTCGCTGAGCACATCGTCCAGCAGCACCACCGGGTCATCGCCCAGGGCATCGCGAAGGTACGTCGCCTCCGCCAATCGCAGCGAAAGCGCCGCCGTTCGTTGCTGGGCTCGCGAGGCCATTGTCGCCGCCGGAAGCTCGTTCACCTCGATTGTTACGTCGTCGCGGTGCGGCCCCACCAGTGTTACGCCCGCCCCGATCTCTCGTGAACGCGTCTCCTGCATCACCGCCAGCATCCGCCCTGTCCACTCCGAATCCTCGATCGGCACCGAAAGCAGCTCGGCCTTTCCCAGCGCCGGCGCATAGGTGACGTCCAGGTGCTCCTGCCCATCCGACAGGTTCACCATTTGCTCCTCACCGAACAGCGCGATCCGGCCCAGCGCCTCCGCCCGGGCATGCATGATCGTCCCGCCCGCGTGGGCCAGCTCCTGGTCCCAGAAGTTCAGGTCGTACGAACTCGCCTGCCGCTCCCGCACCTGCTTCAGCAGGCTATTCCGCTGCTGGAGCACCTTCGCGTAACGCTGCATCGCCCGCAGGTACCCCCGGTCCACCTGCGAAATCATCATGTCCAGGTAGCGGCGTCGCAGGAGTGGCGGCCCCGCCACAATGTCGATATCCAGCGTCGTGAACAGTGTCGCCGCCAGCTGTCCAACCGCCTCCGATGCCCGCTTCGCGACCCCGTTAATCCGCACGCGCTTGCCCGCTCGATGCTGCGTGTCCGTCGAGCGCCCCACGATCGCCACCTCAAGGTGCAGGTTCCCCGCCGACCGATGGACCTCCGCAGTGAGCCGCGAAACCGGGAAATCGCTCTCCAGGATATCCCTGCGCACCAGGTCCGCATCGCTGCTCGCCCTGCTGCTTCGCAGCGTCGAAAGCAGGTAAATCGCCTCAAGCAGGTTGCTCTTACCCTGGGCGTTCTCACCGATCGCCAGGTTCAGCCCTTCGCCCAGGGGCACATGCGAGCGCGCATAGTTACGGAAATTTGTGAGCTGCAGATCAAAGATGTACATGTGCTATGTGAAGTATAGATCACTCGGTAGTTAGCACAGCACGAAATTTACGGAATGATCGGGCCAACGCAAAGAAATGCTCCGCCCTGGCCCCGCCACCCCGCTGAATCGCATGAACCGCTAACGCACTTGATCATTCGGCTGGCCTTCCCACTCCCCCCTTCCTATAATTCGCCCAATCCGCTCGGCCCAACCCGTCCGGGCCTGCCCCCGGGAGAACGCTCTTGAAAGTCCAGGTCCTGCAAGAAAACCTGCAGAAGGGTCTGTCGATCGTCGGCCGCGCCGTCGCCACCCGCTCAACCCTGCCGATTACGGCCAACGTCAAGCTCGAAACCGAAGGCCAGGGCCGCCTTCGCCTCTCCGCCACCGACATGGATATCGGCATCAGCGCTTGGGTCGGCGCCCGCGTCGACGAGCCCGGTGCAACCACCGTCCCCTCACGGCTCATCTCCGACTACGTCAGCTCACTCCCGCCCGTCCCGGTTCATATCGAAATGCCTGAACGAGGCCGCCAGGTCCACCTCGACTGCGGCTCCCCCGAGACCTCGCGCAACGACTCCACTATCAACGCCATCGACGCCGAGGACTTCCCCGACATCCCCCGCGTCACCGATGGCATCTCCATAACCCTCGACCCCCGAGTCCTTCGCCCCACCATCGAACGCGTCGAGTTCGCCGCCGCCAGCGACGAGACCCGCCCCGTCCTCACCGGCGTCCAGGTCAAATCCTCCGACAACCGGCTTACCTTCGCCGCCGCCGATGGCTTCCGCCTCGCCGTGTCCGACATCATCCTCGAACAGCCACCTGCCGAACCCGTCGAGGTCATCGTCCCCGCACGTGCCCTCCGCGAACTCTCCCGCCTCATCGCCGATACCACCGAGCCCATCGAAATGCGGATCAACGCCAACCGCACCCACGTCCTCTTCGCCATGACCGACATCGAACTCGTCGCCGGCCTCATCCAGGGCACCTTCCCCAACTACTCCCAGCTCATCCCACCCGAGTGGAGCACCCGCTGCACCGTCAAGGTCGACGAGTTCAAGCGCGAAGCCAAGATCGCCTCCATCTTCGCCCGCGACGGCAGTGGCATCATCCGCCTCCAGATGGAACCTGAACTCCTGAAAGTCAGCGCCGCCGCCGACGAAGTCGGCAACAACGAAGGCCAGATCGAAGCCCGCATCGAAGGCGACGCCAGCAAGATCGCCTTCAACAGCCGCTACCTCCAGGACGTCCTCAACGCCCTCGACGGCGACGTCAAGCTCGAAATGACCAGCCCCTCATCCCAGGGCGTCTTCCGCCCCGTCGGCGACGACTCCTACGTCCACGTCGTCATGCCGATGTTTGTTCAATGGTGACAAAACGATTCTTGAAGTGACTCCGGAGCTGCAACCGACGCCTCGGTGACGTTCCTCTCCCGGGCTGCCTTGGAGCGGCATGTCGAGGGTCATCAACCCCTGCGTTTTGGGATGCGTCGTGAGTGCACCAGTCGGTGTATCGGTCAACGGATAGTCCCTGCATGCATCCTCCAGACCCGGCATCCGCCGGGCGTTATGAAGGAGTTGCGTCGCCTCATCGCGGGGGTAGGATGCGAGGCGCCGGCCACAAACGCCTGGCAGGAGAGGCACCGTGAACGACTGGTTTCCCGTGACGGCGGACGAAATCACCAACGAGTGGCTCTCTGGGCTGCTCGGCGCACCGGTGACCGGGTTCGAGACAACCTTCCTCGAGGGCGGCGTGCTTGCGGACGCCTTCAAGCTCCACAACATCACCTACGCCGTCGCCAATGGGGAGTTGCCGCCGTCGCTCGTAGTGAAGGTCCCGAACGCCATCCCGGAGCGGAAAGACATGGCCGTGGCCAGCGGTGCATACGCGAAGGAGGCGAACTTCTTCGCGCAGCTCGCCCGGGACGTGCCGCTTCGTTCACCGCAGACGTATGGAGTATTCACCGATGGCAGCGACACCTGTCAGCGGTTCATCATCGTCATGGAGGACCTCACCCGGCACTCCAGGGTGTTCGACCAGGTCGACGACCCGCCCGGGGTCGACGACGCGTGCCGGGTCGCTCTCGCTGCGGCGGAGATGCACGCGGCGTTCTGGCAGTCCGACGTGCTGACGCTCCCGTGGATAGGCGGAGGAAGCACGCGATATGTCTTTGGTCTCGACGCCCTCGCCAAGCAGGCCCGCTCGAGCTACGCCCCATTCCGGGAGCTCTGGCAGCGGATGTACGGCCAGGACCTGTGCGCAAACTGGCCGGATGGACAGACCGATGCCCTGTACGACCTGATCGCTGGGCCCAAGTCTCAGGGGATCATCGAGCGGATCTACGATGTATTGACGAGCCGCCCCAGAACCCTGCTTCATGGCGACATGCGCGCGGACAACATCTTCCGGACCGTTGGGACCGGCCCGAATGACACAGAGTTGACGTTCATCGACTGGCAGGTGCTGCATGCCGGCCCTCCCGGCATTGAGTTCACCCAGGCGTGGTTCAATTCACTCGATCCTGACGTTCGGGCCCACGACCGCGAGATGCTCCGCAAGTACCACGACCGTCTGCTTGCCCTGAACCCGGCAGCGGAGGCGTACACCTATGACGCACTGGTCGAGGATTACGCGCTTGGGATGTGCTTCTGGACTGCCGCGATCATCACACTCGGAGTTGGCACCCTGCCCACCTTCGACCAGCCGGACAGTGCCCGGATGAAGCTGCTCTGGGAGAAGGGAGTTCATCGCGGGCAGGCCGCGATGCGCGACCTGGACCTGCTGTCCCGTATCCAGAGCCTGGCCGAGGGGCTTCCGGACGACCCCGTGGCCGTCTAGCCATAGGGGAGACACAGGCACCCGACGCACCATCGCCGCCGGGCCGGTGTCGTTGCGCCTTGACCCACCGGGGCGGATCACTTTTGATTCGGGGGTCTGGACGGCGTATCGCGGCCGGAAAGAAACGGTAGGGCAGGAGGACAAGTATGAGCGTTGAAAGCCGATTCCGGTTGGATGGGAAAGTCTCCGTGGTCACGGGTGCCTCGTATGGACTCGGCCAGCTGTTCGCGCGAGTACTTGCCGAGGCAGGTTCTAATGTCGTCGTAACGGCCCGTTCCGTGGATAAACTCGCTGATACCGCGAGAGCAGTCGAGGCAACGGGGCGTCGGGCTCTCGCAGTGCCAGGCGACATTTGTAGCTATTCGGATTGCGCCGCCGTCGTAGAGAAGACACTCGCCGAGTTCGGACGAATCGACATCCTCGTCAACAATGCTGGATGGGCCGATGACAGCCTTGTTCGAACTGAGCACGTTGATCCTGAGAGCTTCGAGAAGATGGTCAGGACCGATCTAGTCGGTCTGTTCTACATGACCAGGGCAGCCGCTCCGGCCATGCTAGCCGCGGGTGGAGGTAGCATCATCAACCTCTCGTCAATCTTCGGAATGGCCGGCGCCGAGAACCGCACTGCCGGATATTTCGCAGCCAAGGGCGGCGTAAACAACCTGACTAAGCTCCTTGCGTGCGAGTGGGGGGATCGAAATCTCCGTGTCAATGCACTTGCCCCAAACTTCTTTCTTTCGGAGATGACCCGCTCGCTCTTAGAGGACTCAGGGATGGCCGAGTGGATGCGGAGCCGCACACCGATGCGACGGCTCGGCGAACTGGAAGAGCTTATCGGACCGCTGCTCTTCCTTGCCTCAGACGCCTCCAGTTTCGTGACTGGCACGGTCATCCCAATAGATGGCGGCTACACGGCCGGCGCAGGTTACGCCCAGCTCGACCAGCCCTGGGACGAATGGTCGGATCAAGGGCGGCCAATCGTTCCACAGTAAGTGGGGCGCGAACACCATGGCGCGCTGTTAAGCCATACAGGGCCATGCTTCGCAGCGGGTTACTCGCCTCGCAACCTCCCATGTCGAGTCTCGATGACGCTCACCGCTGCATCTTGACTCGCTTGGCTACTGGTCGCATGCACTGAGGAAACGCTCGACCCGAGCCAGGGCCTCATCCCGCGCAAGGAGTTTCTCGCCGCCGATGGCATCCCCCGAGGCACCCGATGCTACGCTGGGTGTTG